>NZ_CP011010.1:2557500-2868928 GCF_001274595.1 Stenotrophomonas maltophilia | reverse complement strand
AGGCGGCGCTGGCCGGCCTGGACCAGCAGTCGGCCGGTGAAGTGTTCGATGCGGCGGTGTTCTTCGACGAACCGCTGCGCCTGGCCGTGCACGGTGGCGTAGTGCCGCAGGCGCGCCTGAACGACATGGTGGCGCGCATCCTGCGCACGATGTTCCTGCACGGCAACTTCGACAACCCGCCGCAGCACCAGAAGGTGGATGCCGAGGCTGGCTTCGCCGTTGCCCAGCGCACCGTGGAGGAGGGCAGCGTGCTGCTGCGCAATGAGGGTAACCTGCTGCCGCTGGCCGACAGCGTGAAGCGCATCGTCATCATCGGTGGCCATGCCGACAAGGGCGTGATCGGTGGCGGCGGTTCGTCGATGGTGGGCGTGACCGCCAAGGGCACCAATGCGGTGCCGGGCGTGCTGCCGACCACCTGGCCGGGCCCGGTGATCTTCCACCCGTCCTCGCCGCTGGAATCGCTGCACGCTGCACGTCCGGATGCAACCATCGAGTATGTGGACGGCAGCAATGCCGCCGCTGCAGCCAAGGCTGCCGCGCAGGCCGACGTCGCCATCGTGTTCGCCACCCAGTGGGCGGCAGAATCGGTGGACCTGCCGGACATGCAGCTTCCCGACAACCAGGACGCCCTGATCTCGGCCGTGGCCAAGGCCAACCCGAAGACCGTGCTGGTGCTGGAAACCAACGGCCCGGTGCGCACGCCGTGGCTGGCACAGGTGCCGGCGATGCTGCAGGCGTGGTATCCGGGCATCCGCGGTGGCGAAGGCATTGCCGCGCTGCTGACCGGCCAGGTCAATCCGTCCGGCCGCTTGCCGGTGACCTGGGTGGTGGACGAATCGCAGCTGCCGCGCCCGCACATCGACGGCCTGGGCTTCAAGCCGGCCAAGCCGTTCGGTGATGTGTTCGATTTCGATATCGAAGGTGCCAACGTCGGCTACAAGTGGATGGCGGCCAAGGGCCTGACCCCGACCTTCGCCTTCGGCCACGGCCTGTCCTACACCACCTTCGCCTATGAAAACCTGAAGGTAAGCGTGGAAGGCTCGCGCCTGGTCGCCAGCGTCGACATCCGCAACACCGGCAAGCGCGCCGGTGCCGATGTGGCCCAGCTGTACCTGAAGCTGCCGGCCGGCAGCACCACGCCGATCCGCCTGATCGGCTATGACAAGGTGAACCTGCAGCCGGGCGAACAGCGCCGCATCCGCATCGAGGCCGAGCCGAAGACCCTGGCCCATTACGATGCACAGGCGCGCCAGTGGAAGATCGACGGCGGCACCTACCAGGTGCAGCTGTCGCGCAACGCCGCCGAGCCGTTGCAGAGCGTGGACGTACAGCTGGTTGAGCAGCTGCTGCGCTGATGCCTGAGGACACGGCCCCGCAACGGGCCGTGTCTGAAAAAGGGGACGGAGGGAATTAAGTCGTTTATGGCAGAAACGACTTGATTCCCTCCGTCCCCTTTTTTCATGCAGTGAACCAGTCGCGCAGGAAATCGATCAGCTGCCGCACTTTGGGCGACGGCTGTGCACTGTGTGGATAGACCGCGTACACGCTTTGCTGTGGGAAACGATGCAGGCGCAGTACTGGCCGCAGCCGGTTCATGGCCAGGTCGTCCTCGATCAGCCAGTGGGGAAGAACGGTGACCCCGGCACCGGCCACGGCGAAGGCGCGCAGGCTGCTGGCGCCATCCACGCGTACCACTGCATGGGCCGGGTTGGTGGCAAACAACGCATCGCTGCCGTCGGGTGCGATCACCGGTACATCGGCCAGCCGTGGGTAGCCCAGGCGCGGCAGCGTGCCGAGCTGCACCGGATCGTCGGCGGCATCAACGGACGGCAGGCGCGCCAGCAGCGAAGGCGCCGCCACCGCGCAGAGCGGGTGCTGTTCCAGCTCGCTGGCATGCAGGCCAGAGTCGGGCAGGCGGCCAAGACGGATCGCCAGATCAAAACGCTCGGGAATGAGGTCAGCCGGTGCCGGCGAGGTCGACAGATGCAGTTGCAGGGCCGGGTGGCGCGCGCGGAACGCCTCCAGTGCCGGGATCAGGCGCAGCTGTGCGTACTCCGGTGTGGTGGTCAGGCGCAGTACGCCCTGCAGTTGGTGCTGGTCGCGGCGCGCGGCATCGATCGCCGCCTGTGCAGCATCCAGTGCCTGCACGCAGTGCTGCAGGAACTGTTCACCGGCCTCGGTAAGGGCCAGGTGACGGGTGCTGCGCAGCAGCAGGGTCACGCCCAGCTCCTGTTCCAGCCGCTTCAGGTTGATGCTGACCACCGCGCGGCTCAGGCCGAGGCGGTCGGCCGCCGCGGTCAGGCTGCCGGCCTCGACCACAGCACGGAAGATGTCGAAGCGATCGAGGCTGACCATAGGCATCAATTGTCAAAACAGATTTGACAGTGTTGCAGCTGTCGTCGTGTTTTTCCAACAACGCCTGCCGGGCATGCTGGCCGCTTCCCTGCTGGAGCGCCGTCGATGCCGTCCCCCCGCCTGCGCCATGAGGCGATCTTCCTGTTGGTGTTCGCCCTGGACCTGGTCAACATGTTCATTGCCACGGTGGCCTATCCGGCATTGGCGGCCGAGCTGCATGCCGACGTCGGTACCCTGGCCTGGGTCGGCACTGCCTACATGCTGGGCCTGAGCGTGGTGATCCCGTTGGCGCCATGGCTGGCCGCACGCTGTGGCGAGCGCCGCCTGCTGCTGGTGGCACTGCTGCTGTTCGCGATCGCCGCTGCGCTGGCTGGAGCCGCGCCGGGCATCGGTTGGCTGCTGGGGTGGCGGCTGCTGCAGGGCCTGGCCGGTGGCCTGCTGATTCCGGTGGCTCAGGCGGCGGCCTACCGGCAGTGCACGCCTGACCAACGCGGTGCACTGACCCGGCGCATCCTGCTGGTGGCGTTGCTGGTGCCGGCACTGGCGCCAGCGCTCGGCGGGCTGCTGGTGCAGTGGCTGTCCTGGCGCGGTGTGCTCTGGGCCAGCCTGCCGCTGGCAGTCATGGCGATTGGGCTGGTGCTGGCGTGGATGCCGGCCGACGTCCGTCGTACTGCGCCGCGCCTGCAGGCCCATGCGTTGTCCACCGCGATGACGGCGCTGGGGGCGCTGCTGCTGGCGTTGACCTGGCTGGGCGAACCCGGTCATCGTCTTGCCGGCAGCGGCTTGCTGATGGTCGCGGTGGTGCTTGCCGTCGTCCACCTGCGGCATGCACGTCGGCAGCCGCAGCCCCTGCTGCGCTGGTCGCTGCTGTCCCATCGCGGCCTGCGCCTGGCGATGCTGGTATATCTGGCGGTGCCGGGCGTGTTCATCGGCAGCCAGCTGGTCAGTACCCTGCAACTGCACCAGGCCGGTTACAGCGCCGCACGCATCGGCGCGCTGATGCTGCCGTGGGCGCTGGCCTCGGCCATCGCGATCACCGCCAGCAAGCGCTTGCTGGCCCGCTTCGGACCGGCCGCAGTGCTGCGTGCCGGCATGTTCCTGCAGGCCAGTGGCCTGCTGGCGATGGCGCTGTTGCCACAACCGGCGTTTGCGCTGGCCGGGCTGCTGTTCGCGCTGATGGGTGCCGGCGGCAGCCTGTGCAGCAGCACCGCGCAGACACTGGCCTTCCATGGGGTCGAGGGCGAAGCGCTGGGCGATGCCAGTGCGCTCTGGAACCTCAACCGCCAGCTCAGCTTCTGCCTGGGCACCGCCGCGCTCGCGCTGCTGCTGGCACTGGCCATGCAATGGCTGCCGGCCCGCGCCACCGGCGTGGCGCTGGGTCTGGCCGCCGCACTGACCCTGCTGCCGATGCTGCTGTTGCGTCGGCCGAAGCAGCTTCTTCTTCCACACCCTGGGAATTGATGATGGATACCACCGCAGAACATGAAATCCACCGCCTGCACGACAAACTGCAGGCCTGGTTCCGTGCCGACGCCGGCACCGACGCGCTGGATGATCTGATGACGCATTTCTGCGCGGACTTCAGCATGGTCGGCATCGCTGGTCGCAGGCTGGACCGGATTGCCGTGCAGGCACTGTTCGCGGGCGGTCATGGCGCGCGTCCAGGGCTGCAGATTTCCATCGACGCCGTGCAGGCGGTGGAAGCGCCATCACCGCTGGCGGTGCTGCGCTATCGCGAAGGACATGCGATCGATGGCGGCGAGCCCGCATGGCGGGAGTCGCTGGCGGTACTGAGGCAGGAGCAGGAGCAGGGGCGCTGGTGCTGGCTGGCGCTGCATGAGGTGGGCGCCTGATCGGTAGTGCCGGCCGCTGGCCGGCAACCGCGTACCGGCCCCCAGGATCATGACATTGCCGGCCAGCGGCCGGCACTACCGGGCGACGGCACATGTGCCATCAGTCCTGCCCGTATCCACCGCAGAATGCAAAGCCTGCCCACACTTCACGGCACATGGCAGGAGTAGGCTTGAGGCTTTCCTGCCGGGATGGGTCTCCATGCGTGTGCGTGCCGTTGCTGTAGCCATCGCCCTTTGCCTGTCCAGCACCGTGCTGGCTGCCGATACCCCGCCGATGACCCCGGACATCAGCGGCAAGCCCTTCGTCGCGCCGGATGTCGGCCGCGACTACGACAAGCGCGTGGTCATGGTGCCGATGCGCGATGGCACCAAGCTGTATACGGTGATCGTGGTGCCCAAGGGTGCCCACAATGCGCCCATCCTGCTGACCCGCACGCCCTACGATGCCGCTGGCCGCGCCAACCGCAGTGATTCGCCGCGCATGCGCGACCTGCTGCCGCAGGGCGACGAGGTGTTCGTCGACGGCGGCTACATCCGCGTCTTCCAGGACATCCGTGGCAAGTACGGCTCCGAGGGGGATTACGTGATGACCCGGCCGCTGCGCGGGCCATTGAACAACACCAGGGTCGACCATTCCACCGATGCCTGGGACACCATCGACTGGCTGGTGAAGAACGTGCCCGAGAGCAACGGCAAGGTTGGCATGCTCGGTTCGTCGTATGAAGGCTTCACCGTGGTGATGGCGCTGACCGACCCGCACCCGGCACTGAAGGTGGCCGCGCCGCAGAGCCCGATGGTGGATGGCTGGATGGGCGACGACTGGCTCAACTACGGCGCGTTCCGCCAGGTCAATTTCAATTACTTTGCGATGCAGACCGAGAAGCGCGGCAAGGGTACGCCGCTGCCCAGCCTCGGTTACGACGACTACAGCACTTTCCTGCGCATCGGTTCGGCCGGCGACTACGCACGTTTCACTGGCGTGGACCAGCTGACCTGGTGGAAGAAGCTGGTCGAGCACCCGGCCTATGACGCCTTCTGGCAGGGCCAGGCGCTGGACACGGTGATGGCGAGGACGCCGTTGAAGGTGCCGACCATGTGGCTGCAGGGCCTGTGGGACCAGGAAGACATGTGGGGCGCCAACCACGCCTACCAGGCGATGGAAGGGCGCGACAGCGGCAACAACCGCAATTACCTGGTGATGGGCCCATGGCGGCACAGCCAGGTGAACTACAGCGGCAGTGAACTGGGCGCCCTGAAGTTCGATGGCGATACCGCGCTGCAGTTCCGCCGCGATGTGCTCAAGCCGTTCTTCGACCAGTACCTTGTGGACGGTGCACCCAAGGCCGACACGCCGCCGGTGCTGATCTACAACACCGGCGAAAACCACTGGGACCGCCTGAAGGGCTGGCCGCGCAGCTGCGACAAGGGCTGTGCCGCCAGCAGCAAGCCGCTGTACCTGCGTGCCGGCGGCAAGCTGGCGTTCCAGGCGCCGGCGGCAGGCGAGGGCGACTTCGAGGAATACGTGTCCGATCCGGCCAAGCCGGTGCCGTTCGTGCCGCGACCGGTGCGCTTCAGCGACCGCGACATGTGGACCACCTGGTTGGTCAAGGACCAGCGCTTCGTCGATGGCCGCCCGGACGTGCTGACCTTCATCACCGAACCGCTGAGCGCGCCGCTGCGCATTGGCGGTGCGCCGGTGGTGCACCTGCAGGCATCGACCAGTGGTACCGACAGCGACTGGGTGGTGAAGCTGATCGACGTGTATCCGGACCAGGAAGCGTCGACGCCGGAGATGGGCGGCTACGAGCTGCCGGTGTCGCTGGCGATCTTCCGCGGCCGTTACCGTGAGAGCTTCAGCGATCCGAAGCCGCTGGCTGCCAACGAAGTGCTGCCGTACCGCTTCGATCTGCCCAACGCCAACCACACCTTCCAGAAGGGGCACCGGGTGATGGTGCAGGTGCAGTCCAGCCTGTTCCCGCTGTACGACCGCAACCCGCAGACCTACGTGCCGAACATCTACCTGGCCAGGCCGGGCGACTACCAGAAGGCGACGCAGCGGGTCTGGCACAGCGCCGCGCAGGCCAGCTACATCGATCTGCCGGTGTATTGAGGTTGATGAGGTGCGCCGGGCACGCGATGCCCGGCGGCCGCGGTAGTGCCGGCCGCTGGCCGGCATCCGCGACGGTGCCAAAGCGTGTCGACCAAGGTCGACACCTACCCAAACGGAGTCATGGCGCGTTGGCCGTGGTCGCATGATGGGGGTAGTGCCGGCCGCTGGCCGGCATCGACGCTGGTACCAAAGCGTGTCGACCAGGGTCGACACCCACCAGGGCAGAAGCTGCTACCCGACCTTTGAAGGGCCGGTACGCCAGCGGCTGGGCACCAGGCCGAAGCGCTTGCGAAAAGCGGCCGCGAAGTTGCTGGGATGGCGATAGCCACTGGCGGCCGCAGCCTGCTCGACCGTCCAGCCGTCTTCGCGCAGGCCCTGTTCGGCGTGGCGCATGCGTTGCTCGTGCAGGTAGTCGAACACCGAGCAACCGTACTGCTGGGCGAAATGGCGGCGCAGCGAGCTCGGGCTCATGCAGGCCAGCTGCGCCAGTTCGAGCAGGCTGTGGGCGTGGCTGGGATCATCGTGTAGGTAGGCGCGCACACGCTCCAGGCGCTCGCGCTGTCCCGCGCGCAGCGTGCGCACATGGTCGGTCTGCAGATCCTCGGCCTGCAGGCCGACGGCCAGCAGCTGCAGGGCCACGCCCTCGCGCCACAGCGCATCGATGCCGTCCTGCCAGGGGCTGTCGAACAACTGGCCCAGCACCGGCAGCAGAGTGTGCGGAATCGCCCAGTGGCGGCACTCCAGGTGGGTGTTGAGCGCAGCATGCAGCTGCGGCAGCTGGAACAGGTCCGGATCGATCTCGGCCGGCACCATCACGCTGACCCCGCGCATGCGCGTCTCGCCTGGGTGTGCGCCGGTCATCTCGACCTGCTCGCGATGGTGCGCGGTCATCGCGGTGCCGGCACGCAGAGTGAAGCCCGCGCGTCGTGGCATGCGGACGTCGACCTGGCCCTGCAGCATCACGCGGATGGCCAGCCCCGGGCTCTGCTGGGCGGTGGCGACGTACGGGAAACGATTATGCACGTCGGACGCGATCAGGCTCATGCCGCCGCGCAGGAACTGCTCGTTGACCTCGCCGTGGCCGGCCCACTGGTCGTCGCGCAGGTGTTCCGGATCGGCGCGGTAATCAAAGCCGTGGCGGTGGCCGAAGCGGCGGTAATCGGCAAAAGTGAAGTATCGGGACATTGCTCGGCACGTACGCAGGAGGTGGACGCTGGCTGTGCCTGGCCCATGCGCTCTGCGATGCAGATGCACGTCCGGTGGTGGCCTGTGCAGACCCGCTGCGATGCGGTGGCGACGGCATGCCGGATGGCTGGGGAAACGCCAGATTGGAATTCGTGTGTCGAAGAAACTGGAAACGTTTCCTATTGTCGCCCTGATTCATCTGCATTTGATTTCGAGATGGTCAAAACGATTGATCAATACGGCCAAGTTGATTGCTGCGCAGAACATACGGCGGCGTCTTGCATGCAAATCCATACGCAGATCCCTACATCAACCTGAGTTGAGGTTTTATGGGTGGAACGATCGTTCGTGGACGCACTGTCTGCCGGGTCATCACAGGCAACGTCGTAGCGTGAGGGTTCAACAGCGGCCAGCCGCATCGAAACCCCCACAGATGGAGAATGCAGATGATTGACTACCAGCTCACCGGCAAGACCGCGATCGTGACCGGAGGTGTATCCGGCATCGGCCTGGCGGTCGCACAGACCCTGGCTGCGTCCGGTGCGCGTATTTCGGTCTGGGATCTGAAGCAGGACGCGGTGGATGCGACGGTGGCGCAGCTGCAGGGCAGCGGTGCACAGGCGATCGGCATTGCACTGGACGTGACCGATGATGCCGCTGTCGAGGCGGCGGTGCAGCGCACGGTGAAGGAACTGGGCGGCCTGCATGTGGCGGTCAACAATGCCGGCATCGGTGGACCGGCCGCCAGCAGCGGTGACTATCCGATCGATGGCTGGCAGCGCGTGATCGACGTCAACCTGACCAGCGTGTTCCTGTGTCAGCGTGCGCAGATCCAGGCGATGCGTGCAGCGGGTTCCGGTGGCAGCATCATCAACATGGCGTCGATCCTGGGCCAGGTCGGCTATGCCGGTTCAACCGCGTATGTCGCGGCCAAGCACGGCGTGGTCGGGCTGACCCAGACCGCTGCCTGGGAGCATGCGGGCGACGGTATCCGTGTCAATGCGGTCGGCCCGGGCTTCATCAGCACGCCGCTGCTGGAGAAGATGGACCCGAAGGTGCGCGCCACGCTGGAAGGACGGCACGCGCTGAAGCGGCTGGGCACGGCGGAGGAAGTCGCGGCGCTGGTGGCCTGGCTGGCCAGCGACGACGCCTCGTTCGCGACCGGCACCTATTACGCGATCGATGGTGGCTACCTGGCGCAGTGATGCAATGATCGCCGATGGCGCCGGGCCCGGCCTGGCGGCACCGGGTGAACGGGCCGTGGTGCTGCCTTCACCCCCGTCCCACGCTGTGCACGCAACGCTGCCGCAAATACCCGGAGGCGGCGATGGAACTCACCCAGGATGTCTCGATCCTGCTGCGCGTGGGCGCGGCGATGCTGTTTGGTGGCGTGCTCGGCGTCGAGCGCGAAATGGGCAAGCACGCTGCCGGCCTGCGCACGCACATGCTGATTGCTGGCGCCGCTGCGCTGATCGTCGGCCTCGGTGATTCGGTGGCCGAGCATTTCCAGCAGGAGCGCTACCGCGACCTGCTGCAGGTCGATCCGGTGCGACTGATTGAAGCGGTGGTGGCCTGCGTCGGTTTCGTTGCGGCCGGCACCATCCTGCGCGGTTCGCGCGAGGACCAGGTCAGCGGGTTGACCACCGCCAGTTCACTGATCATGGCGGCGGCCATCGGCATTGCCGTGGGCATCGGCAAGTACGTGATCGCGATCGGGGTCAGCGTGCTGTGCGTACTGGTGCTGGCGGTGATGCGGCGGTTGGAGAGGCGGATTTCGTAAGGAAATCTCGAGTTGCCGGCCAGCGGCCGGCACTACCATCAGGGTCTATTTGGTCGGACCAATATGGCGCCTAGCCCTATGGTCTAATAGGCGTTCCGCCGGAGTGACGGTTAAATCCGCCCTAAGTGGCTCGATGAGTTCACTTATTGGTAATACCAATAAGTATCGGCCACGGCGACCCACCGCCTGCGGTGGAGCACATCCCGCCCCCAGTCGAGAGCCTTCATGCAGCCCTGGCAACACCTGTACGACCCCGCCGGCAACCTGTGGTTGTCCAGCCTGATCGCGCTGCTGCCGATCGCGTTCTTCTTCATCGCCCTGGCCGTATTGCGGATGAAGGGCTGGCTCGCCGGCACGATCACCGTGGCCATCGCGCTGGGCGTGGCGCTGCTGTTCTATCGCATGCCGCTGACCCAGGCGTTGGGCGCAGCCGGCTTCGGCTTCGTTTACGGCCTGTGGCCTATCGCCTGGATCATCATCGGCGCGGTGTTCCTGTACAAAGTCTCGGTCAAGACCGGGCAGTTCGACATCATCCGTGCCTCGATCCTGTCGGTCACCGAGGACCAGCGCCTGCAGATGCTGATGGTCGGCTTCGCCTTCGGTGCCTTCCTGGAAGGTGCGGCCGGCTTCGGCGCGCCGGTGGCGATCACCGCGGCGCTGCTGGTCGGGCTGGGCTTCAAGCCGCTGTATGCCGCCGGCCTGTGCCTGATCGTCAACACCGCGCCGGTCGCCTTTGGTGCAATGGGCATTCCGATCATCGTGGCCGGGCAGGTCACCGGCCTGGATGCGTTCGAGATCGGCCAGATGGCTGGGCGCCAGCTGCCCTTCCTTACGATCATCGTGCTGTTCTGGATCATGGCGATCATGGATGGCTGGCGCGGCATCAGGGAAACCTGGCCCGCGGTGCTGGTGGCTGGGGGCTCGTTCGCCATCGCGCAGTACCTGACCTCCAACTTCATTGGCCCGGAACTGCCGGACATCACCGCCTCGCTGGCATCGCTGGTGTGCCTGACCCTGTTCCTGCGTCGCTGGAAGCCGGTGCGGATCTTCCGCTTCGATACCGAAACCAGCGCCGAGGCGGCCGCGCAGGCGCTGGAGGCACCGCGCTACAGCGTCGGCCAGATCGCCAAGGCCTGGTCGCCGTTCCTGATCCTCACCGCGATGGTTACGCTGTGGAGCATCAAGCCGTTCAAGTCGCTGTTCGCGGCGGGCGGCCCGCTGGAGCACTGGGTGCTGAAGATCCCGGTGCCGGGCCTGGACCAGATGGTGCAGAAGATGCCGCCGATCGTGGACGCGCCGCTCAGCTACGAGGCGATCTACAAGTTCGACTGGTTCTCGGCCACCGGTACCTCGATCATCCTCGCTGCGGTGATCGCCATCATCGCGCTGCGCATGCCGGCCCGTTCGGCGCTGCAGACCTTCGGTGAGACGGTGCGCGAGCTGCGCATGCCGATCTACTCGATTGGCATGGTGCTGGCCTTCGCCTTCATCGCCAACTACTCGGGCCTGTCGGCCACGCTTGCCCTGGCACTGGCACACACCGGTGATGCGTTCCCGTTCTTCTCGCCGTTCCTTGGCTGGCTGGGCGTGTTCCTGACCGGCTCGGACACTTCGTCCAATGCTTTGTTCTCGGCACTGCAGGCCACCACCGCACAGCAGATCGGCGTGTCCGACGTGCTGCTGGTGGCGGCCAACACCACCGGTGGCGTGACCGGCAAGATGATCTCGCCGCAGTCGATTGCCATTGCCTGCGCCGCGGTGGGGCTGGCCGGCAAGGAATCGGACCTGTTCCGCTTCACCGTCAAGCACAGCCTGATCTTCACCACGATGGTCGGCCTGATCACCCTGGCCCAGGCCTACTGGCTGACCTGGATGATTCCCTGAGCCATGCACGGTCGGCCGACCACCCGCTGCGCGCTTCGGGCCACAATGGCGCCATGAGCACGCAACGTATTTCGGACAAGGTGGCTGCGCAGCTGCGCGGCCTGGTGCAGGACCAGCGGCTGCAGCCGGGTGACCGGCTGCCGGCCGAGCGCACCCTGGCGGCGCAGCTGGGCGTCTCGCGCACCGCATTGCGCGAGGCGATCGCACAGTTGGCCAGCCAGGGCCTGTTGACGGCGCGGGTCGGTGGCGGCACCTACGTGGCCGAACCGGCGGCGCGGGCGCGGCAGGCACTGGATGAACCGCTGGCGCCGTACCTGCCACTGTTCCAGGGCGACCCGGAATACCGCTTCGACGTGCTGGAGATCCGCCACGCGCTGGAAGGTGCCACCGCCTGGCATGCCGCGCTGCGCGCCACTGACGAGGACCGCACCCGCATCGCGCAGGCGTTCCAGACCATGATGGATGCGCACGGCAAGGACGATCCCACCGGTGAAGCCGAGGCCGATGCGGCCTTCCACCTGTCCATCGCCGAGGCGTCGCACAACCTGGTGCTGCTGCAGGTAATGCGCGGCCTGTTCGAACTGCTGCAGACCAACATCTCGCAGAGCCGCGAGAAGCTCTATACCTCGGCGAGGACCTTCTCGCCGCTGTCCGACCAGCACCGCGAGATGATGGACGCGGTGCTGGCCGGCGACCCCGAACGCGCGCGCGCCGCCGCGCATGCCCACCTCGAGTTCGTGCACACCACGCTGCGCACCCTCGATGACAACGAAGCCCGGCGTGCGCGGGCCTCGCGTCTACCTTCCCCACACGGTTGACCCCATGATCATCTCCGCCTCCACCGATTACCGTGCTGCAGCCGAACGCCGGCTGCCGCCGTTCCTGTTCCACTACATCGATGGCGGTGCGTATGCCGAGCACACGCTGAAGCGCAACGTTTCCGACCTGTCCGACATCGCGCTGCGCCAGCGCATACTGCGCAACATGTCCGACCTGAGCCTGGAAACCGAACTGTTCGGCGAAAAACTGGCGATGCCGGTGGCGCTGGCGCCGGTCGGCCTGACCGGCATGTATGCCCGGCGCGGTGAAGTGCAGGCGGCGCGCGCGGCCGACAGCCGCGGCATCCCGTTCACCCTGTCCACTGTCTCGGTGTGCCCGATCGAAGAAGTGGCGCCGGCGATCCAGCGGCCGATGTGGTTCCAGCTGTATGTGCTGCGCGACCGTGGCTTCATGCGCAACGCGCTGGAGCGCGCGCAGGCCGCGGGCGTGACCACGCTGGTGTTCACCGTGGACATGCCGGTGCCGGGCGCGCGCTATCGTGACGCGCACTCCGGCATGAGCGGGCCGAACGCCTCGCTGCGCCGTATCGGCCAGGCCATCACCCATCCGCACTGGGCCTGGGACGTGGGCCTGTTCGGCCGCCCGCATGACCTGGGCAACATCTCCACCTACCGTGGCAACCCGACCGGGCTGGAGGACTACATCGGCTGGCTCGGCAGCAACTTCGATCCGTCCATTTCGTGGAAGGATCTGGAGTGGATTCGCGAATTCTGGAAGGGCCCGATGGTGATCAAGGGCATCCTTGATCCGGATGATGCACGTGATGCGGTGAAGTTCGGAGCCGATGGCATCGTGGTCTCCAATCACGGTGGCCGCCAGCTGGACGGCGTTCTGTCCACCGCACGCGCATTGCCGGCCATTGCCGATGCCGTGCAGGGCGACCTGAAGATCCTCGCCGATTCCGGCATCCGCACCGGCCTGGACGTGGTGCGCATGCTGGCGCTGGGCGCCGACACCGTGCTGCTGGGCCGTGCCTTCGTCTATGCACTGGCTGCGCAGGGCGAAGCCGGGCTGGCCAACCTGCTGGACCTGATCGCCAGGGAGATGCGCGTGGCGATGACACTGACCGGTGCGCGCCGCATCGCCGACATCGGCCGTGACTCGCTGGTCAGCCTGCCGTGAGTGGCCACGATGCCGTGCTGGCGCAGTTGCGCGATGCGGTCGGCAGCCGCCATGTACTGACCGGTGACAAGGCCACCCGCCGCTTCCGCCGTGGATACCGTTTCGGCGACGGCCCGGTGCTGGCGGTGGTGCGCCCGGGCACGTTGCTGGAGCTGTGGCACGTGCTGCAGGCCGCGGTGCAGGGTGGGGCGGCGATCATCCTGCAGGCGGCCAACACCGGCCTGACCGGCGGCTCGACCCCGGATGGCAACGACTATGGGCGGCCGATCGTGCTGGTCAGCACGCTGCGGCTGACCGGCATCCAGCTGTTGAACGACGGCCGGCAGGTGCTGTGCCTGCCCGGCGCAACGCTGGATCGGCTGGAACAGACCCTGGCGCCGTTGGGCCGCGAGCCGCATTCGGTGATCGGCTCGTCCTGTATCGGCGCGTCGGTGCTGGGTGGAATCTGCAACAACTCCGGCGGCGCGCTGGTGCGTCGCGGCCCGGCCTATACCGAGCTTGCGTTGTACGCGCAGGTCGATGCGCAGGGCCAGCTGCAGCTGGTCAACCATCTGGGCATCGCGTTGGGCGATACACCCGAGCAGATCCTGCAACGCCTGCAGAGCGGTGACTATACGCCCGCCGACGTCGGCGATGGCGACGGTCGCGCCGCCTCCGATCCGCGCTATGCCGAGGAGGTGCGCCGGGTCGATGCCGATACCCCGGCGCGCTTCAATGCCGACCCCAGCCGTCATTTCGAGGCAGCGGGATCGGCCGGCAAGCTGGCGGTATTCGCGGTGCGGCTGGATACCTTCGAGAAGGAGGCCGCCGAGGTCTTCTACATCGGCAGCAACCGCACCGACAGCCTCAGCGCGATCCGGCGCCAGCTGCTGACCGGCTTCGAGCGCCTGCCGATTGCCGGTGAGTACATCCACCGCGATGCCTATGACATCGGCGAACGCTACGGCAAGGACAGCTTCCTGCTGATCGACCGTCTCGGCACTGCCCGCGTGCCGGCCGCCTTTGCGCTGAAGAGTCGTGTCGATGGCTGGTTCGAGCGGCTGGGACTGCGCGGGGTGACCGACCGGGTGATGCAGGTGCTGACCGGGTTGCTGCCTTCGCACCTGCCCAAGCGCATGGGCGAGTTCCGCCAGCGCTATGAACATCATCTGCTGCTGAAGGTGTCCGCGCAGGACGCAGCGCAGACCGAGGCCTGGTTGCGGGACTTCTTCGCAGGCCATGAAGGCGGCTATTTCCACTGCACGGCAGAGGAGGGCCGCAAGGCGTTCCTGCATCGCTTCGCGGTGGCCGGTGCTGCCGTGCGCTACCGTGAAGTGCATCGCGAGAAGGTGCAGGACATCGTGGCACTGGACATCGCGCTGCGCCGTGACGATGCCGACTGGTTCGAGCAGCTGCCCGCCGACATCGACAACCGCCTGCTGCACAAGCTGTACTACGGGCACTTCCTGTGCCACGTGTTCCACCAGGACTACATCGCGCGCAGGGGCGAAGACCCGATGGCGATCGAGCACGCGATGTGGGCGCTGCTGGACCAGCGCGGCGCCGAGTACCCGGCCGAGCACAACGTCGGCCACCTGTACCCGGCCAAGCCGGCGCTGGCCGGGTTCTACAAGCAGCTGGACCCAAGCAATACCTTCAACCCGGGTATCGGCCAGACGTCGAAGGCAAAGGGGTGGGGTGGCTGCGATTGCGGCTAGACAACCGATCCGGGTAGCGTCGAGCTTGCTCTGCGGCCTCTTTGCCGGATTACATGCAGTCGAGCAAGCTTGACTCTACGGGGTAGCGGTTACCATCGGCATTCCACATGCAGGAGCCACCCCGATGCCCATCACCGTAGCGCGCAGCGTGTTGTGTACCGCATGGCTGGCCACGCCGCTTCTCGCGCTGGCCCAGGGCTCGATCCTGCCGCAGCAGCGTGATGCGGCAGGCAACGTGATGGAGCCGCTGGGACAGGTGCTGGACGCGGCAGGGGTGCGTCATTGCACCGCCGATGGCGCATGGTGCGTGCGCGTGCAGCCGGTGGCCAACGATGGTGATCGGCCCACAACGCTGGAGGTGTCGGAGCGGGGAGCCACGAAGGGCGACCCGCATGTCTACCACGTCAGCATCGACGTGCCGCAGGAAAGCGAACTGAAGCTGTGGCCATGGATCGTGCGCCTGGCCCCCGGTGTGGGTAGCGATGCGGTGGTGACCGACCCGCAGCAGCGCGCCCGCCAGAATGTACTGGTAGGGGGCATCGTCTCCTTCAGCAGCATGTATTCCGGCGGCGGTGCCGATGCGTCCACGTTGCAGTTGGCACGCGTGCGCCACCTGCAGGACGACATCCAGGTGGATGACGATGTACTGACCGTTCCGTGGCAGGGCAATGCGTCGATCCGGGCCTGTTTCAGTGAACAGGATGCGAGGCAACGGGCCGGGGCCTGCCATGATGAGTACAGTTTCTCGGCGAAACTGGGACTGGACCCGGTTGCGCAGGCCATGCCGGTGCTGCGCTACCAGACCGTGGCCACACGATTCCCTGCCGGCGCCTCGCGCTTCGAGGATTCACTGGCCAAGGGCCCGCTGAAGAAAAAGGACCTGCGCACCGAGCAGGACCCGGCGTGCAGCTACACACGTCTGTTCCGCTTCAGCGAAGGAATGTTCCATCCGGACCAGGCGCTGCCGGACTGCGCAGGCTATACCGAACCCTGAGCCCTGTAGAGCCGAGCCTGCGCTCGGCTGGCTTTCCGTGCAGCCTGACCGGAGAGCAGTCGAGCATCGCTCGACTCTACAGAAGCCTGTGGCAGCGTTTACTCGCAGCGTGCGGCGGTGATGATGTTGTCCTTGTCCATGTAGACCCGCAGGCGGTCCGGGCGGATGTCCTTGGTGGTGATGGTGGTCGGGCCGATCGGATTGACCAGGCCCGCGCCGCTCTCACGCGACAGCCGACGCAGGTTTTCTTCGTTGCCTGGCTGGCCTACCGCCCAGCCCAGCTGACTGGCGTCGCAGCGACCCGTTCCCTTTACTTCCGGGCCGGGGGTGCTGACACAGGCCGACAGCAGCAGGGGCGCGGCAAGGGCGGCAACGGCGAGACGGGTGATGCTGATTCGGGTCATTGGAACGGCTCCAGGTGGGGCATGATGGCGCCACCATAGCACCGTGCCCATGGCGACGGCATGCGTTGGATCAAGGCGCGGCGTTCACGGCGGGCCAGGCTGGCCGCGCTTGATCGCTTCCCACACCTTGTCCACGTGCGCGCGCAGCACTGGCGCAGCCGAAGCCAGCGCAGGATCGTCCTGCCGGTCGCCGCCGAAGGGTTCATCGCCTTCCACCTGCACCAGCGATTCACCACGTACTTCGTAATACTGCTCCCCCTGGCGAAGGCCGATGCGCAACTGCTGCGGGTCGACGCCGCCGCCACAGAAGCTGTGGCTGGCCAACGTAAGCTCGGCGCGGCCGTCGTTGTCCAGGTCGGTTGCGGTTACCTGGTCCAGGAAATAGCCGGCGTCCAGGTCCAGGCCTTCGCATTGGACCGGATCTTCCTGGATCCAGCGTGACGTCCAGGGCGCCGCCAGGCTAGGACGCCGGAACAGCTCTGCACGCAGGGTGATCTGATCCAATGGTTCCTTGTCTTCCTGCGCCGGCGATGTCTGTTCGCTACGCGAAATCAGCAGCAGGCCCGCGCCGTCGATGTCCTCGAACACCACCTGCCTCAGCAGCGTGCCCGGGTAAAGACCTTTCAGATCCGCGTCGGATAGTGCAGGAGAGGTCTCGAACGTCGCATTGGGGGCCGACCCGCCACATCCGCCCATGGTCAGCATGAAAGCGATCAAGAGACATTGACCGGGTCTGCGAATGCGTCTTGCGTCAGTGCTCATCCATGCCCGCCACTGGCACTGGCCAGGCTTTTCCAGATGTCCATGACCGTCCGTTCATCGACCCCCGATGTGGAAGTCGCTTCATTGCTGAGAATGAAATTGCTATAGAAGAAGTGGGCATTGGCCACGGGCATGAATGCCACATGACACGTTGAGGTGGCTCGATACAGGGGCGCGTCCCGGTCGTCACAATCCACTTCGGCAGTAAACAGCGTGCGGCCGTTGATGATGATCGGCTTCAGTTCATGGGTAGACATGCCTGAGGTTACCTGCAAGTGCTCCTGAGCATCAGGAGACGCTGTTGCTGCAATGCCGAAATCAGTGATGAACTGCTCGCTGGAGGAGAAACAGAGAAATCCGATGCTCTTGTGATTTCGCCGGAAGTCAAGGCACTTGGTCTGCGGATAGTTGCGTGCAATCGGACCATCAGCTGTGACTGTAATTCCTCTTGGGGAGCGCGCACTGAGTTCGTTGTCCTTTGGCATTGATGAGCAAGCGGGAGCCCAAAGGCAGGAGAGGGCTACCAGTGCTGTAAGCCTGTTTGATAACTGCTTCATGGTGTGCGCATAGGACATGATGTGCCCATAAGAGCGGTTGTAGCTGATCGGAACTGATGCTGTCTGCGTCAGACTCCCATTACCAGTTGCGGTGGCCCGATGCAGGGGGCGTTTCCGTCATCAGCGTCCACTTCGGCAGTAGACAGCCTGCGACCGTTGATGGTGAATGGCGTCATCTCATAGGTCGACATGCCCGAGGTGACTAGCAAGCGCGCTTGAGGATCAGGAGAATTTGCCGTCGCTGTAATGCCTGAAGCGGTGGTGAGCTTCTTGCTGGGGGAGGGGCAGGTAAATCCAACGCTCTCACCAGGTTCATTGTTCTCTGGCGTGGATACTGTCCCGCTTCCCGCTGCGTGCCGTGAGCACGCAGCGTACTTCGGTCAGTCGCCCTGGGCCTGGCAGGCCGCGACCAGATTCAGGCCTGCAGGTCCACGATACTGTGCTGCCTTGCTATCGAAGGTCAGCCGGATCTTCTCGGTACGGACTGCACCACCGTGGCCCTGCGGGCAATTCCGCGTCGCTTCCAGTTCAGGCCACACGGCATGGGGCATGGCAGGTGCTGACAATGTCGTGAACTTTCCTTCCAGAAGACGGATGTAGGTTCCGTCCTTGCATTGGGCGAGGACCAGTTTGTCGGTCACGTCGATGTCGCCGTAACTGCTGCCGAAGTAGGTCAGGATGGCATCCTTCCGGCCATCCTTGTTCAGATCCGGTGTGTCGCTCAACGACGTCTTCCCCTGCTGCCCGCTGTAGGGGCAACCTTCATCATCTCCGGGCGGGCAGGCGCTGACGTGCTTTCCTTCCAGCGGCAGCAGTTCGATCCGATCGTCAATGGAGACTGCTGCGCAGGCGCGGTCCAGGACGTCGGCGACAGGCTGCTTGGCCGCGCAGGAGGTAGCCAGGCAAAGACCGGCCAGCAGCGGCGCGGCGCGAAGGACGTAAGGCATCGTCATATTCCCGTGGTATCGAAATGGAAGGAGCCGCGGCCATCGCGCAAGGCGCCCAACTCATTGTTGAGGGTGTAGTTGCGGCCGTTGCGCCCGGCATAGGTCGGCCAGTTGGCGAGGCGATCCTGCGTGTCGTTGACGGAAAGTGCGTCAGTGAGCAACTGCGCGGTGATCGCCTGCTCGTGTGCGTTGGTCCATTGCGCCGGTGCCGTCGACCAGTTCAACTGGGCATGGCCGTTGATGGCACGGGTCAACGAATCCCTGACGCGGGCGCCGGTCACGTGGCCCGGACGGAAGATATGCCACCGAAGCAGGATCGCGACGGATTTTTCCGATGTGTAGATATCGCCCAGCGTGCCGTTGATATGGACGGCACCCACATTGACCGTGATAGGGGCTGAACGGATATCGCGGATACGGAAGCGCACCATATCCCACATCGCCTGCTGGAAGTTCGCGCAGGTGCGACCGATCATGGCCAAGCGATAGAACCAGTGCCAGGTCTTGAAATAGTTTGCTTCCAGGGTCGCCCGGTCGACCATGGGCAGCTGCGCCAGACCGGTGGCCGCCTGTGCAGGTTGCGTCTGTTCGTCGTGATGGCGGATCCAGCCCACGTACTTCCGGCCCGTACGGTCCCAGAGCGGCCCTGTGTTGACGCCTGCCCAGGCCGTCGCCGGATAAAGACCCAGATTCCCGAGATAGCGCTGGTAGTCGGCTTGATTGCGGTGCAGGAAGTAGGCCAGGAAGCCAGGCAGCTCGCCATTGTCGTAGCCGCCGGCAGGCATCAGGCCCATGGTCCAATGGCACGGGCCGAGAGAGACCAGAGCGTCATCGTAGGCATTGATGCTGTCGAACATGCCCATGCATTCCTGCTCGGCCGTGGCACGCACAACACGATAGGTGGACGCTGCGGCGCCGTTGGGTGTGGCGGCCAGGATTGCCGTGGTGGTCGCTGGACCGATCAAGCGTTCCGGCGTCATTTCCGCTTCGGCCCACGTATGGTTGGGCACTTCGCTCATCGGGCCGCCATAGGTCATGAACCGCGCGTAGCTGCCCAGCGACTGGTACTGATCATCACGGCGACCGTTGGGAAGCGTGTAGTGTCCGGTGAAGTCCCTGCTGAACATCCGGACGCGCGCGACCACCCGGTTGGAGGCATTGCGCACGGTGCCCTGCGTGATCTCGTCGAAGTTCCAGATGTTGACGCCGTTGGTATACGGCGTAGTGCGCTGGTTGTTGCCGGTGGCAACCTGCCATGCCTCGATGACCACCGGGCAACGATAGTTGTTGCGCAACCAGTGTTCCATCGCTGTGCGCGTATTGGCGTTCATCACGCCGCTGATCGGGCCGGTGTAGCGCGATCCGTTGGCGACCCGGTCCAGCGAGGCGACGTGATAGCTTTCCGGTGGATTGGAATTGGGGCGCAGTCCCAGTGCCATCACTTCCGGTGCGGTCAAGCCTGCCTGGGGTTGCCAGCCGTGCAGCCGTCCCTGGTTCAGTTGGGCGGCATTGGCCATGCTGGCATAGATCTGGAACTCTCGTACCGCCCACTCGGTGCCGCGGCCGAATCCACCATCAGGTGTGCCGACGAACATGAAGCCCAGCGTACGCAGGTCCTGCTGGAGCTGGCGTACGTGCTGCGGGATCGCCAGCGTCGCGCCGCCCTGGTTCTGCGGTGTCTGTGCGTTCGCAGGCGTGGGCGGGGGCGGGTTGTCGACGCCACCCCAGCGAGGCGGCCTGTTGTTCGCAGGCGTGCCATCGTGGTCGCCTCGTCGGAGGTTGTGATTGCCGTAGATCATGCATCCGTCCTAGATGTCGTGGTCTTTGCCCAGCGAGGTGACGCCGGGAAGGCTGGGTGTATTGAGCCCAACCAGCGCACGTGCCTGGTGGAAGCGCTGCATGGCCATGCGGCTGAGCTGGCCGAAGTCGCCGTCGACCGCGCCATCGTAGAATCCAAGGTTCTTCAGGCGCGACTGCAACCCGGTGTGCTCGTCCGTCTGCTTCTGTGCGGCAAGATCGAGTGTCCATTCCCAGGGGTGGTTGTCGGCGCCGAACGGAAACACCTTCAGCTTGGCCTGCTTCGCGCCTTCGGGCATCTCATGCATCAGGCTGCCATCGGAGCCCAGCTCGCCTTCGAAGCGTTGCCCGCCGATGTCCAGTGTGTAGGGTTTGCCGGCCAGTCCTTGCAGCCCGAACTGCTCGACTAGGCGCAGCCCGAACTGCTGCGGTACCAGCTGCGTGCCTCGCGGAAGGTGCTCGGGAATGGCGGGGTTGGTATCGGCCCCCATGAACGGATGCTCGCCCGCCTTGACCTTGAACTCGCCCGGGCAGCTGAAGGTGATGTTGCCGCCCTCCAGCGTGATCGCACTGCTGCCGGCCTGCAGCACCACCTTGGTCTGCGCCAGCACGTCGATGCGCTCGTCGGTGGCGGTGATGGTCAGCGCCTGCTCGCTCAGCAGTTCCAGCTCGCCATCGTTGGCCTGCAGGCTGACCGGCCCCTGTGCGGCGATCACCCGCAGCGGGCCGCTCTGCGCGAACAGCGAGACGTGCTCGCCGGACACGGTGGCGAGGGTCTCGCCGGCGCTGACGTGCAGGTCCTGCTGCACGGTCATCTGCAGGTTCTGCCCGGCATAGGCCACGGCGCTGGCCGCAGTGGTCCAGGCCACGTGGTGCGGCGCTTCGGCCACCAGCAGCGGCGTGCCCAGCCGTTCCACCGGCTGCTCGCCAGGGCTGCGGCCGTCGCTGCCGGGCTTCATCGCGCTCTGCCCGTTCACGTCGCCGGTGTAGCGGCCCTGCGCCTTCGGGTCGATCTGCTCGCGCAGCTGCTGGGTGCGCTGGTACTCGGCCAGGCCCGGCACCTGCTGCTCGGCCAGGGTCTGCTGCATCTGTTCCAGGCTGCGTTCGGCGCCTTTGAGCTGCGCCACCACGCTGGCGTTGTCCATCACCGTGGACGCGGCGCGCTCCTGCAGGCTGGCCGACAGCAGCAGGCCTTCGCTGGCATGCACGTTGCCCCAGCCCTGGGTGGCCAGTTCGAAACCTTCGCCGCGCAGCGCGCCGCGGGCGGTGTCCTGATGGGCGATCAGGTAGCCCAGTTCCAGCCGGCTGTCGGCCAGCGAGCTGTGCAGGCGGGTACGCAGCTGGCCGGGGGTATCATCCATCAGCCACTGCTGGGTGCCGCTGCCGTCGTGGGCCTGGGTATGCAGGCCACTGAGCACGCCGGGATGGCGCGCGTTCTCGTCGATGCCACCACCGAAGGGTGGGGCGACCTCGCCGTTGTACAGCTGGCCGGTGATGCGTGGCTGATCGATGTCGCCGTGCAGGAATTCCACCAGCACCTCGCTGCCCACGCGGGGCAGGAAGCTGGTGCCCCAGTTGGGGCCGGCCACCCATTCGGCCACGGCCACCCAGCTGCCGCTGGTGTGGTCGCCGGGGGCATGGCCGGGCTGGGCGCTGCCGGTGTCGGTCAGGCCGCCGGGGTTGGGCGTGCTGCCGCGCTGCCAGCCGAACTGGATGCGCACCTGGTGCTCGCGGTTGGGGGTCACCGCCGCGTTGGCGATGCCGACCACGCGCGCGGTCTGTGGGCCGTGCAGGGTGGGGCGGTCCTGCGGCAGGGCGCGCAGCGGCACGCCACTGCCGGTGGCGATGAAGCTGTTGCGGTAGGCACCGCGCTCCAGTGCCGGGCTGCCCAGCAGGTCGGCGATGCCCTGGTCCAGGTTGTTCAGGGCCACGTGCTGCACCGCCAGCAGCTGGAAGGCCTGGCCTTCGTGCTGCGGATGCTGGGCCAGGCTGAAGGTGCTGCCGGCGGCCAGCTGGCGCTCGCTGCCGCTGCCGCTGTAGAGCACCTGGCCGACGCGCAGCGCATCCAGCCGCGCCTGCGCTTCGGCATCGGCCCAGCCGGACTGCGCGAAACGGCCGGCGCGCGGCTGCACATAGACCTCCAGCGCCGGCAGGCTGCCAGCGTCGGCACTGGACTGCGCGGCCACGGCACCGACCTGCTCGCTGTGCCAGCTGGCCACGGTGCTGGCGTTGGGCACCAGCTGCTGGCGCTCGGCGAAGGCGGTGATGCCATCGCGCGCCTCGGCCATGTCGGCGCGATGGAAGCGCAACGTGCCGCGGTCAGGCAGCTCGGCCCCCGGCTCGAACACCACCAGCGTGTGCGCGGCCTCATCTCCCTGTGCCTGCTCGATGCGCCAGGCCAGGCCGGCTTCGGCCAGCAGGCGGGTGACGAAGGCCCAGTCGGTCTCGCGGTACTGGGTGGTGATCGCACGGACCGGCAGTTCGGCCTGCACGTCGAAGCGGAACACTGCCTGCGGGTAGTCGGTGAAGATCTGCTCGCAGATGGCGCGGGTGTCCTGGTCCTGGAAGATCACCGCGTTGCGGCGCAGCCGCAGCAGCGCCGTCCAGGGTTCCAGGATCAGGCGGTAGCGGGCCAGGCCGCCATCGCTGCCCAGCTGTGCCGCCTCGGTGCACAGGCCATGCCACTGCCGCAGCGCGCCGTCGGCCTGGCGCAGCTGCAGGGTCAGCGGCTGCTCCAGCCAGGATTCCAGCTCCAGGAAGGCGTCGGTGGCCAGGCAGTCGATCTGCAGGCGGTTGTCGCCGCAGACCGATTCGGTGCCTTCGAAGCGTTCGACGACCAGCCCTTCCTCCGGCCCCTTCAGCTGGATCAGGCGTTCGCGATGGGACAGCGAAGCAAGGGATGCGAGCAGTGCGGAGCTTGGGATGTCCATATCATCAGGCTCATGGCAGGGTGATCGTGATGTGGGCAGTGCGCTCGGGCATCTGCACCACGTCGTTGTAGGCCGCCAGCTGCTGGCGCGTCTCATGGCCAAGATAGGTGCGCATGCCGAAGAAGGCGACGATGCCAAAACAGCCGACCACCACAGCCGGCAGCCACAGCGGCACCACGCGGCGCAGGCTGTGGCGAACATTGTCCGGCGGCAGCGCGTGAGGTGCGAAACCGTGGCGCTTGCCCTTCAGGTAGACGATCTCATCGCCCAGGCGGGCGGTCAGGTAGCCCAGCTTCTCGGTGCCTTCCAGCCGGTACTTGCCTTCGAAGCCCATCAGCAGGCAGTAGTGGTAGACCTCCAGCGAAGGCAGGCGCGCGGCGCCCTGTCGGCGCAGCTCTTCCAGGCGGTCGAAGAAATGCTCGCCGGCCAGGTGCTCACCGAACAGACGCAGCTGCAGCGGGTTGCGTTCCCAGGTTTCGTGCAACGGCGAGGGCTGTGACAGGATCGCCTCGTCCACGGCGGCACAGAATGCGTACTTGGCAGCGTAGACATCCTCGGACGCCACGCCCAGGCGCATCGCATTGCGCTCCACGCCATCGAGGAACTTCTGCACCGTCTGCACGAAGCTCTTCGCATCATGCGGCAGCTGCCCGCGCTTGAGCAGCAACAGCAGGTAGAAACCGTCGGACATCAGGTCCTGCAGGCTCTGCGGGTTGGCGGCCTGCGGTGTGGGATTGGCCATCGCGCCGTTGGCGGTCAGCGACGGCATCGGGCCCGGAGTCGGGGGCAGGGGGGAATTCATCATGAGGTCACCGCCACAAGTTCCATCTTCAGCTCGGCAATGCCGGCCGGCACGTAGATCATCACCGACTGCGCCTTGAGCATGCGCTCATACAGCGCGCCGCGCGCGTCCAGTTCGAAGTAGTGGCTGCCAGGGCGCACCGGGATCGCAGCAGGCACCTGTGCGGCATGGGTCAGCTTCACGCCCGGCAACGCAGACAGCACGCACTTCTCCACGTCATCCGGCGCGCCGACCTTGAACCGCACCGGCACGCTCTGGATCAGTTCCTGTGCCGGCAGCGACGCCGACACCGACAGGTAGAACGAGGCGTTGCCATCGATGCGCTGCGAGTCCAGCCGGCCCAGGTGGTAGGAGGGCTTGATCTCGTTGAGCGCGATCTTGAAGTAGCGCGTGGAAATCACCGTATCCAGCAGTGCGCGCACGATCTCCAGCAGCTTGCGGAACGAGGCTTCCGGCTGATCGTGGCGATACACCGGTAGGTCGCCCAGCTGGTAGGCATTGGAGAATGTGAGCAGTGCGCCGGCCATGCGCAGCAGTTCCTGGTGCAGGCGCTCGGGATGCAGCTGCGGATGATGCAGCAGATGCGCCAGTGCACTGAACGAACTGTTGATGGTGTGCAGCAGCCAGAACGAGGCGATATCGCCGGAGCGGAACTCGATGATGTTCTGCGAGGTCTGCCGATGCAGGCCATACAGTGCGTCCACCTTGGCCTGCAGCGCGTCGAGCACCGCGCGCAGTTCGCGGTGCAGGAACGGCGAGGCCTGCAGCTGCGCGCACGGCGGAATGAACTCGTCATCCAGCTCGAAGCCGCCGCTGGAGGTGCGCCGCACGCGCGCCACCGGCACGGTGGCGTAGGCATCGCGCGGCTGATCATCGGTCAGCAGCTTCACCGCCTTGCTGAGGAAGGCCAGTTCGGCTTCCACCGCATCGGTGAACAGGTCCTGGGTGTCACGATTGGCCTGGCGGTAGCGGGCCAGCGCGGTGCCCTCGGCATCGGCGCAGTTGGCGCCGTCATCGCGCAGCAGTGGCAATGCCAGGTAGACCACGGTGGACTGCACGCCCGGCGGCAGATCCTGCAGCGACACCGCATCGGGCAGGCTGTCATGGGCCGGCGCGTCGTAGGTCTCGCCATCGGGAAACACCGCCGAGAGGTCGAGCGGACGCAGCGTGCCGCCGGCAAGTGCATGTGGATCGAAGCGCACCCGGCGCGCACCCCAGGCATAGGGATGCAGCGTCTGCGAAAGGTCCTGCAGCCGCGCTTCGTGATAGGCGTCCTGACGCTGGAAATGCTGGGGGCGCAGGAACAGCCCTTCACCCCAGAGAACCTTCGACATCCTGCTTACATAAGCCACGTTCAATCCTTGGAAATAGCTCAAAAAAATCGCCCTGGCGGGCCGGTTCCGTCATCGTCGCGCTCCGCTGCGACAAAACTCCCCATCCAGTAATGTGAAAACGTGAGTCGCTTCTCACATTTAGCGGGCCGGGGCAAACCTTGCACTGGCGATACTATCGCATCGACGAATTTGGGTGCCAGAATTCCGGCGCGATATTATTTCGCGCCTGCACAACGGATTGATGCAAGACTGCCCGGATCTCCGGAAATGCGCGTCAACAAGGCTTTGCTGTCACTGGTCAGCGCACAGGCATGGACGCCGATGGTGACCCCGTCCTGCGGCAGGGTCTTGCCCTTGGTGTCGAATGCGAGCCGCCAGCGATTCTCGGCCGGGGCGCGGAACAGGGCGACCACGCCAAGCACTGCACTTCCTTCACTCAACTGCTCGGACAATTCCTGCCGGGCACCGGGGGTCAGTACGACTTCGTTGACCGACAGCAGGTCCGCACCCAGGGCCGCCTGCTCGCCAGCCTGGTCCAGGAAGGCGTTGAAGGGGGCCTGTTCGAAGCGCTGCAGACTGCGCAGGTGGTAGATCTTGACCACCGCGGCAGTGGCCCGCTTGTCATTGCCGGCATTGAGGTTGCTGCCGGCATACAGGCGAAGCGGGACGATCGGGGGCGCCTGGGGTTTTTCCTCACGGATGCCGACCGCCTGCAGGGTCTTGTCCATCGCTTTACCCAACTTGCTGTCGCTGGCGCAACCTGCCAGGGAGCCGGACATAATCAGGGAGAAAATCGTGACGGAGATCACGCGGCGGAATCGGAAAAGTTGCGCATTCATGTGCAGTCGGCGGGCTCGGAGTGCGGGGTAAAAGGTGCGCGTATATGCGTTTTTGCTCGCGAATATCACATCGGGATGTGAAGAGTGTGTCTACCGGATTCGCCATATTCTTGACGAAATTCACTATACCGGCGCGTATTCGCGAATGTACACTGCCGCCGACAGGGGCAGGAATCCCGTGTGTTGTATCGGCGGAGATTCGGCTTCCTTTAGGAACTAATTTCGACGAGGGATCACTATGGAAGTGAAGGCAATGGGGAAGGCTGTATACCGGCCGATGTTCGCGCTGATGATGTTCTCGGGCCTGGCGGCCTGCGCATCGGCACCGAAGAAGGCCGAGGTCGTGCCGTTCGAAACCACGCTGAGCAACGCGGAGGCGCAGGTGACCGCTGGCGGTGCCGATGCCGCGATCAGCGCGTTCGAAGTGGCGGCCAAGGCCGACCCGACGCGCAAGGAGCCGTGGGTGCGCATCGCACAGCTGCAATTCGATCAGGGCCAGTACGCCCGCGCGATCGTCGCGGCGGAAGAGGTGCTTCAGCGCGATCCCAACGATCTGGTGGCTGATGGCGTGATCACCGTTGCCGGTTTCCGCGTTGCCAACCAGTCGCTCACTCGTCTGCAGGGGCGTGGTGCACTGGCGTCGGACACCGCACGCAAGGAAGCACAGACGCTGGCCACCACCCTGCGCAACACCATGGGTGACGCGATTCTCGATCCGACGCCCAAGCCCAAGCCGCGCAGCCGCGCCCGCGCAGGCCGTGCCGTCGCTCCGGCCGCCAACGCGCAGCCCGCCGCCACGCAGCCGGCCAAGCCCGCTGCCCGCTCGAACACCTCCGATCCGTTCCAGAACATCGGCAACTGATCCGGAACCGGCCCCAGTCAGGAGACACTCATGGCCAAGAAGGAAAGCATCCAGAAGCGGCTGCAGAAGATCCGCCCGCCGCGCGTCCAGCTCACCTACGATGTGGAGAAGGGTGACGCGATCGAGCAGAAGGAACTGCCGTTCGTGGTAGGCGTGATGGGCGATTTCAGTGGCAACCCGGAGCAGCCGCTGCCGAAGGTGAAGGATCGCAAGTTCGTCAACGTCGATCTGGACAACTTCGATGAAGTGATGGAAGGCATCGCGCCGCGCGCGGTGTATCGCGTGCCGAACAGGATCAGCGACGAAGGTGGCGAGTTCGGCGTCGAGCTGAAGTTCAACTCGATCGAGGATTTCCGCCCCGAATCGGTGGTGGAGCAGATCGAGCCGCTGCGCCGGTTGCTCGAGTCCCGTACCAAGCTGGCTGATCTTCGCAACAAGCTGGCTGGCAACGAGAAGCTGGAAGACCTGCTGACCGATGTGCTCAACAACACCGAGCAGCTGAAGAAGCTCGGCGTGACCAAGGAGGACTGACCCATGTCAGCTGAAGCCAGCCAGTTGGCCGCCCAGGCCGTCGAAACCGAAGAGGTGGGCCTGCTCGACCAGATCGTCGAGAAGAGCAAGGTCGCCAAGTCCAAGACCGAGCATGATCGCGCCAAGGACATCATCGCCGCCCTGGCGAAGGAAGTCCTCGACGGCACCGTGGTGGTCTCCGACAACCTCAACCTGACCCTTGACGCACGCATCGCCGAGATCGACCGGATCATTTCCGAGCAGCTCAGCGCGGTCATGCATGCCGAGCCCTTCCAGAAGCTGGAAGGCAGCTGGCGGGGGCTGCATTACCTGTGCCAGCAGACCTCCACTGGCCCGAACATGAAGATCAAGGTCTTCAATTCGCCGCAGAAGGACCTGGTCAAGGACTTCAAGTCGGCCATCGACTTCGACCAGAGCGCGCTGTTCAAGAAGGTCTACGAGGAAGAATTCGGCACGTTCGGCGGTGCACCGTTCGGCGCGCTGATCGGTGACTACTTCCTGGGCCGCCAGCCGGAGGACATGTACTTCATCGAGCAGATGTCGCACGTGGCCGCAGCGGCGCATGCGCCGTTCATTTCCGCGGCCGGCGAAGGCATGTTCGGCCTGGAAACGTTCACCGACCTGGGCAAGCCGCGTGACCTGGCCAAGGTGTTCGACACCGTCGAGTACGCCAAGTGGAAGTCGTTCCGCGAGAGCGAGGACAGCCGCTACGTGGGCCTGACCATGCCGCGCTTCCTCGGCCGCCTGCCGTACAACCCGAAGGACGGCACCACGGTCGAGGGGTTCAACTTCGTCGAAGAGATCGAAGCGGCCGACCACAGCAAGTTTCTGTGGTGCAACACCGCCTACGCGATGGGTGCGCGCCTGACCCAGGCGTTCGAGAGCTTCGGCTGGTGCGCGGCCATCCGCGGCGTGGAGGGCGGTGGCCTGGTCGAAGACCTGCCGACCCATACCTTCCGCACCGACGATGGCGAAGTGGCGCTGAAGTGCCCGACCGAAGTGGCGATCACCGATCGTCGTGAAAAAGAACTCAGTGACCTCGGCTTCATGCCGCTGGTGCACTGCAAGAACACCGACTACGCCGCGTTCTTCGGCGCACAGTCGGCACAGAAGCCGAAGAAGTACAACACCGATTCGGCCAATGCCAACGCGATCCTGTCTGCACAGCTGCAGTACATCTTCGCGGTCTCGCGCATCGCCCATTACCTCAAGGCGATGATGCGCGAAAAGATCGGCAGCTTCGCTTCGGCGGGCAACGTCGAGGAATTCCTGAACCGTTGGATTGCCCAGTACGTACTGCTGGACGATAACGCGTCGCAGGAAGCCAAGGCGCAGTTCCCGCTGCGTGAAGCCTCTGTGCAGGTTTCGGAGGTGCCGGGCAAGCCCGGTGTCTACCGCGCGGTGGCCTTCATCAGGCCGCATTTCCAGCTCGATGAGCTGTCTGTTTCGTTGCGTCTGGTCGCCGAACTGCCGGCGTCCGCGAAAAAGTCGTAACGATTTGCTTCAACTGAAGCGTCCAGGGGAGTCCGCTCCCCGGATTGCAGTGACGCTTATTTCAAGAGGGCGTAGCCCCCCTTAACCGCCAGGCCCGCGCCTGGCACATCAAATCTCACGGAAGAACGGAATTTAGGAGACCAGATATGCAGCACGCTTTCCTCTCGATTGACACCATCAAGGGCGAGTCGCACGACGACAAGCACAAGGACTGGATCGAAATCCAGTCGTTCTCGCAGGACCTGTTGCAGCCGCGTTCGGCCACCGCGTCGACCTCCGGCGGCACCACCGCAGCCCGCGTGAACCTGTCCCCGATCGAAATCACCAAGTCGATCGACCTCGCCTCCACGGCCCTCAACCAGGCCGCCTCCAACGGCACCACCTTCCCGAAGGCGCAGATCCAGTTCATGCGCGCCGACAAGGACGGCAACGCGATCAATTACTACACGGTCGAGCTGCTGAACGTGCTGGTCCACCGCGTCACCACCACGGTGGACAAGGAAGGCATGCCCCAGGAAGTTGTTCAGTTGAGCTTCGGCGCCATCAAGTGGACTTACCAGCAGCAGAAGCCGGAAGGCGGAGTTGGTGGCAAGACCGTCGCGCAGTGGAGTGCAACCAAGAACATCCCGAACTACACCGTGTGATGTTGTGTCGCTGCGATGGCGCCTCGTGCGCCATCGCAGTCTGATCGCCGGGCAAGGCCAGGAACGGCCTTGCCCTTGATGCACCGCTGCCGCCCGCACGGATGCCGAACCTGAGTGGATCGACCAATGAAGGGACTCGAACCCAGCCTGCTGGAAAAACTGTTCGACGACGCCCCCAAGCAGACGGGCGCCGGGCCGGTCTTCAAGTCCGTCTCGCTGGAGCAGTACAAGGAATCCATCGCCCGCGACCTGGAGGGGCTGTTGAACTCGCGCGCCGCGTTCCAGGAAGGCGACATGAAGGAATTCCCCAATTGCCGGCAATCGCTGCTGACCTACGGGTTGGCGGACTTTTCCGCGATGAGCCTGGCCAACGCCTACGATCGTGCTGGCATCTGCCGCTCGCTGGAGCAGGCCGTGGCGCGCCATGAGCGCCGCCTGCGCAACGTCAACGTCCATCTGGATGCGGGCAACCAGTTTGCCGGCGGGCTGCATTTCACCATCCATGCGCTGCTCGACCTGGAGCCTGCGCGCGAGCCGGTCAGCTTCGATGCGATGCTGCAACCCTCGACCCTGCAGTACCAGGTCACCCGCGCACGTCGCACGCAGGCCGCCTGATGCAGGACCTGCTGCCTTACTACGAACGCGAGCTGGGCTACCTCCGCCGTTACGGGCGCGAGTTCGCCGAGCGCTACCCGAAGATCGCCGGTCGCCTGCAGCTCTCCGCCGAGGGCAGCCAGGACCCGCATGTCGAGCGCCTGATCGAGGCCTTCGCGCTGCTCAGTGCGCGCGTATCCAAGCGCATCGAGGATGACTATCCCGAGTTCACCGACGCACTGCTGGATGTGCTCTATCCGCACTATCTGCGGCCGTTCCCCTCCTGCTCGATCGCCCATTTCGATACCGAAGGGGTGGCCTCCAAGCTGAGCGCGCCGGTACGCGTGCCGCGTGGAACCGCCGTCCAGAGCCGTCCGGTCCGGGGCGTGCCCTGCGATTTCCGTACGGCCTACGATGTGGTGCTGGCGCCGGTCGGCGTGCAGCAGGTGGTGTATCGCAGCGTCGCCGATGCGCCAATGGCGACGACCCTGCCGGCCGGAACCGGTGGCCAGATCTCGATGGGCTTCCAGCTGCTGTCCGATCAGCTGGGTTTTCACCAGTTGGGTACCGATCGCCTGCGCCTGTTCCTCGATGGCGAGCCGTCGGTACGGGCTGCGCTGCGCGATGCCCTGATGCTTGGCGTGAAGGCGGCCTACGTCGAATCCGATGGCGACGGACGCTGGCGGCGCCTGGACAGCGTGCCGTTGAGCCCGGTCGGGTTCGCCGACGATGAGGCCCTGATCGACTTTCCGGCGCGCTCGCACCCGGCCTATCGGCTGTTGACCGAACTGTTCGCCTATCCCGAGAAATTCGGCTTTGTCGACCTGCACCTGCCGTCGGTGACGGCGGGCGCCAGCCGACGCTTCACCCTTCACCTGGTGCTGCACGCCCAGGGCCAGGACCGGGGCAACGCGATGGTGCTGGAGGAGCTCGGCGCACACAACGTGCGCCTTGGCTGCACGCCCATCGTCAATCTGTTCCGCACCAGCGGCGAGCCGATCCGTGTCACCCATCGTACGGTGAACTACCCGGTGCTGGCGGATGCACGCCGCGCGTTCGCCTATGAAGTGCATTCAATCGACTCGGTGCACCGCATCCGGCAGACGCCGCAGGGCGAGCTGATCCAGGCATTCCGGCCGTTCTATTCGCTGCATCATGGCGAAGACCCCGAGCGCACCGGCCAGTACTGGGTGGCGCGGCGGGACGAAGACATCGCGCGGCAGAGCCCGGGTTTCGAAACCGAGATCAGTTTCGTCGACCTGTCGTTCAATCCGGTACTGCCGCAGACCGATACGGTCAGCCTGGAGCTGACCTGCAGCAATCGCGACCTGCCCAACCAGCTGGCGTTCGGCGTGGCCGGGGGCGACCTGACCATTGAGGGCGGCAGCCCGGCCAAGGCGATCAGCCTGCTGCGCAAGCCGACCAAGCCGCTGCGATTCCGCCATGGCCGCAACGCGCAGTGGCGCCTGATCTCGCACCTGTCGTTGAACCAGCTGTCGCTCACTGCCAGCGGGCTTCCGGCACTGAAGGAGATGCTGCGCCTGTACGACCTGTCCGGCAGCAATGTGTCGGCCCGCCAGATCGACGGCATCCTCGAGCTGCAGCAGACGCCGGTGACCACCTGGATGCACGGCCGCCAGTTCGCCTCGGTGGTGCGTGGCCTGGAAATCCGCTTGACCATCAATGAGGCCCATTTCGTGGGAACCGGCGTGGCCGCCTTCGCCCAGGTGATGGACCACTTCTTTGCACTCTACGTGCATGCCAACAGCTTTACCCGACTGGTGCTGGTATCCGGCGACAGCGGAGAGGAGATCGTCCGATGCCCAGCGCGCAGCGGCGAATCGATCCTGGCGTAGCCCAGCAGCTGCTGGCCGAACCACACCGCTTCGAGTTCTTCCAGGCGGTGCGCCTGCTTGAGCAGGTGTTCCAGCGCCAGGGCGTCAAGCCCGGCCAGGCGGTGCCGATGCGCGTGCGCTTCCGCAACTCGCTGTCGCTGGGGTTTCCGGCCACCGAGTTGTCGGCCGAGGGCGAGGTGTATTCGCTCAAGGGTGAGCGGCTGTTGGACCGCGAGGCCGTGGAACAGGCGCTGCATGGCGAGGAACTCGCCGAGGTCCACCTGACGCCGCAGTTCATGGGCTTGCTGGGGACGGCCGGTGCGTTGCCCCTGCACTACACCGAAACCCTGCAGCTGCGCGAGCTCTACCAGCGCGACCGGACCGCGCGGGCGTTCCTGGACATCTTCTCCACCCGTGCGGTGTCACTGCATTACGCTGCCTGGAAGAAACATCGCCTGGCGCTGCAGTACGAGCTGGATCGCCGTGAGCGCTTCCTGCCGCTGGTGCTGTCGTTGCTGGGCATGGGCATGAGCGAGCTGCGCGACCGCCTGCACGAGGGCGACGGCGAGATCTTTGACCAGGCGGTGGCCTATTACGCCGGCGCGGTGCGGCAACGACCGGTCTCGGCGGCGCTGATGCAGCGCGTGCTGTCGGACTATTTCCAGGTGCCGCTGCACCTGGAGCAGTTCGTGGGCGCGTGGTACCGGGTGCCGCCGGGGCAGGCGACCCGCCTGGGCCAGGCCAACGCGGTGCTGGGCGCCAGCGCGCTGGCCGGAGACCGGGTGTGGCAGCGCGACCTGCGCCTGCGCCTGCGCATCGGGCCGCTGCGCCGCGACCAGTTCGATGCGTTCCTGCCGGGTGGCAGTGCCGCCGAAGCGCTGTCCAAATGGCTGTCGCTGCTGACCGGCGGCATTCTTGAGTATGAAGTTCGCCTGGTGCTGCGGGCCGAGGATGTGCAGGGCAGCGCACTCGGTAGCGCAGGGAGCGTCCGCCTGGGCTGGGACAGCTACCTGTGCACCCGGCCGCAGGATACCTCGCGTGAGGACACCACCTATGGCATCCACACATTGCAATGACACTGCGCCGATGGCGTCCGCGCCATCGGCCCCCGAACGGTTCCAGCAAGGAGTGCGCGTTTCCGCATGAGCATCAACCTCAAGACCCTGATCAGCAAACTGGACGACACCTGCCGGCAGGCCGCCGAACGGGCGGCGAACCTGTGCATGGCACGCGGCAACTACGAGGTGGACCTGGAACACCTGTTCCTGGCCCTGCTGGAACAGCCGCAGAGCGATTTCGTGTTGATCGCACGGCGCAGCGGCATCCTGCCCGAGTCGCTGGAACGCGATCTCAACGACGAGATCAGCCAGTTCAAGACCGGCAACAGCCGCACTCCGGTGTTCTCCCAGCACATTCCCAAGCTGTTCGAGCATGCCTGGCTGATCGCCTCGCTTGACTCGGAAACCACCCGCATCCGCAGCGGCCATCTGCTGCTGGCCCTGCTGACCGAACCCGACCTGGCGCAGCTGGCTTACCGGGGCTCCAAGCTCTTCGTGCGCTTCAAGCGCGACGAGCTCAAGCACGACTTCGCCAAGCTCACCGAGGGCTCGCAGGAAGCGGTGCAGACCGTGCGCTTCGCCGATGCCTCGGCCGGCGGTGAAGCGGGCGAGGACGAGGGTGCGGTGCCGGGCGAGGCCAAGGGCGGCCTGTCCAAGACGCCGGCCCTGGACCAGTTCACCACCAACCTGACCCAGCGGGCGCGCGATGGAAAAATCGACCCGGTGATCGGCCGCGATGGCGAGATCCGCCAGGTGATCGACATCCTGATGCGCCGCCGCCAGAACAATCCGATCCTTACCGGCGAGGCCGGCGTCGGCAAGACCGCCGTAGTCGAGGGGCTGGCCCGCCGCATCGCCGACAAGGACGTGCCGGACGTGCTGCAGGGGGTGGAGCTGCACACCTTGGACATGGGCCTGCTGCAGGCTGGCGCCAGCGTCAAGGGCGAATTCGAGAACCGCCTGAAGAACGTGATTGACGAGGTCAAGAAGAGCCCGCATCCGATCATCCTGTTCATCGACGAAGCGCACACCATGATCGGTGCCGGCGGTACCGCCGGCCAGAACGATGCAGCCAACCTGCTGAAGCCGGCACTGGCTCGCGGCGAGCTGCGCACCATCGCCGCCACCACCTGGGGCGAGTACAAGAAGTACTTCGAGAAGGACGCCGCGCTGGCGCGCCGCTTCCAGGTGGTGAAGGTCGAGGAACCGAGCGAGGCGCTGGCTGCGGCGATGCTGCGCGGCATGGTCGGGCTGATGGAGGCGCACTTCAACATCCGCGTGCTGGATGAGGCGGTGACCGAAGCGGTGCGCCTGTCGCATCGCTACATCAGTGGCCGCCAGCTGCCGGACAAGGCAGTCAGCGTGCTCGACACCGCGTGTGCAAAGGTCGCGCTGGGGCAGAGCGCCACTCCGGCGATCATCGAAGACACCCGCAAGCATCTGGACCGGCTGCAGGCGGAGATTTCCGCACTTCAGCGCGAGACGGCCGGTGGCAGCGACCAGCATGGCGAACGCCTGGCTGAACTGCATGCACAACAGGCCGAAGCGCAGGCCGTGCTGGCCAGCAACGAAGAGCGCCTGGGCCGCGAACGTGACCTGGCCGGCCGCATCGCCGTACTGCGCCAGCAGATGGAGCAGGGCGAGGCTGCATCGGGCGATCCCGAGCCGTCCAACGACGACAACGAAGGCGATGTTGCCGTGGCCAAGCCGGCTGCCAAGCGCGGCAAGGCCAAGGCCGAACTCTCGCCGCAGCATGCCGAGCTGGCGCGGTTGCAGGCCGAACTGCGTGAGCTGCAGGGCGAAACCCCGATGGTGCCGTTGCAGGTCGACGGCACCGTGGTGGCCGAAATCGTTTCGGCCTGGACCGGCGTGCCGCTGGGTCGCATGGTCAAGGACGAAATCCGCACCGTGCGTACGCTCGGCAATCTGTTGGTCGAGCGCGTGATCGGCCAGGACCATGCACTGGATGCGATCGCCCAGCGCGTGCGCACCGCCACCGCCAAGCTGGAAGACCCGAACAAGCCGCGCGGCGTGTTCATGTTCGTAGGCCCGTCCGGCGTCGGCAAGACCGAGACCGCGCTGGCCCTGGCCGACATCCTGTATGGCGGCGAGCGCAAGCTCGTCACCATCAACATGAGCGAGTACCAGGAAGCGCACAGCGTGTCCGGCCTGAAGGGCTCGCCGCCGGGTTACGTGGGCTACGGAGAGGGTGGCGTGCTGACCGAAGCCGTGCGCCGCAACCCGTACAGCGTGGTGCTGCTGGATGAAGTCGAGAAGGCCCATCCGGACGTGCTGGAAATGTTCTTCCAGGTGTTCGACAAGGGCATGATGGATGATGCCGAAGGCCGTGAGATCGACTTCCGCAACACGCTCATCATCCTTACCTCCAACATCGGTTCCTCGCAGATCATGCAGGCCTGCCTGAACAAGCCGGCCGAAGAGATCCCCGGCGCGGAGGCATTGTCCGACGCGCTGCGCCCGGTACTGATGCGCACCTTCAAGCCGGCCTTCCTCGGTCGCCTGAAGGTGGTGCCGTATTACCCCATCAACGATGACGTGCTGGCGCAGATCATCACGCTCAAGCTCGGCCGCATCCGCGACCGCGTCATCGCCAATCACAAGGCCACCTTCAGCTGGGACGACAGCCTGGTGGAGGCCGTGCTTGCACGTTGCACCGAAGTGGACTCGGGTGCGCGCAACGTTGACCACATCCTCAATGGAACCCTGCTGCCGGAAATCGCCGAGAGCGTGCTGGCGGCAATGGCCGAAGGAAACCGGATCAACGCCATCAAGGTCACCGCCGGCAAGAAGGGTGACTTCAAATACAAAGTGTCATGACACTGAGCAGAAGGAGAACGCTGATGGAATTCTATGGATTTGACCGCGAAGCGGCCCTCAACCACTGCGACAGCCTGGAACTGGGGCTGGGCCGTGAACTGGACCGCGTGCGTGCCTGGAACCGGCTGCGCCCGGAGCATGTGATCGAGCTGCTGGACACGGCCGTGCCCGCCGCCCGCCAGGATGCCCGCAACGTCGCCGCGCAGATCAGCCGGGGTTCGTGGCGCATCCACATGGATGCCCCGGTGGTTGGCAAGCCGCAGCTGGTGAGCAACGTACGCGAACTGCAGATCACCGCCGGCGGCCGCGATTACCGCCTGAAGATCAGCGAGGGCGTGCGCCTGCAGCTGGAAGAGATCGTCCAGGCTGCCTGACGGACGTGCGTGCCTGTCGCCCCGGCCGGGGCGCAGGCCGCGCGCACGCGGGAAGCGGAGTACACCGATGCGCATGCCGCATGCAGACCACCTTGAGGTACGGGAAGTAGGGGAAGCACCATGGATCTGGTAAACAACCTGCGGGCAGCCTTGGCCGGCCCCTCGCACGCACAGCGCTTCCTGCGGCTGCACACGTCGCTGGGGAGCGATGTGCTGGTGGCCGAAACCCTCGATGGCGTCGAGCAGATCGACGGCATGGGTTTCCAGTGGACGATCACCGCACTGTCGCTGGATGCCGGCCTGTCACTGGCACCGCTGATCGGGCAGGGTGCGCTGCTGCAGCTGCAGCAGGCTGACGGCAGCCTGCGCCCGTTGCACGGTCGCATCACCGCCGCCGAGCGGCTGGGCAGCAATGGCGGCCTGGCGCGCTATCGGCTGCGCCTGCAGCCGTGGCTGGCGTTCCTGTCGCAGCGGGTGGACAGCTACGTCTTCCACGACAAGACCGTGGTCGAGATCGTCGAGGACCTGTTCGCCGACTACAGCGGGCTGGCACCGGCCTGGCGCTGGTCGCTGGGTGACGCCAGCCAGTACGCGCGGCGCAGCCTGACCACGCAGTACCAGGAAAGCGACCTGGCCTTCGTGCAGCGGCTGCTGGCCGAGGAGGGCATCTATTACTGGTTCGAGCATGCCGGCGAGCCCGGCGGCGCGGACTTCGGCACGCATACCCTGGTGCTGGCCGACCATAGCAACGACACCACCGAACTGGGCCGCGTGCGCTTCCATCGCCGCGACGAGAGCGAGCGCAGCGACAGCGTGGAGCAGTGGTCCACCGCGCACCGCTGGCGGCCGGGCAAGGTCGAACGTACGACCTGGGACTACCGCACCCTGGAGCGTCGCCAGGCCAGCGCCGAGGCCGAGCAGGGCAACGACCTGGGCATTGTCGACCGTGATACCTGCGGCCCGTATGGCTGGCAGGACAACGCACGCGGCCAGCGCCGCGCGCAGCAGCATCTGGACGCGCTGCGCGTGCGCACCCATACCATCGACGGCGCCGGCCAATGGCGGGCATTGGCACCGGGCGCGCGCTTTGGCCTGTCGCAGCATCCGCAGGTGGGCGAGGACGCACAGTTCCTGTGCCTGTCGGTGCTGCACCAGGCGCGCAACAACCTCGATGCCGACGTGTTCGACGCTCTGGAACAGACCCTGGGTCCGTCCAGCGTGGCGGTGCCGGCGCTGCCGGATGCGCTGTCCGGGCTGGCCTACGGCCAGGCGCCGGGCGAGGTGTCCACCGCCTTCTACGATAACCGCTTCGTCGCCATCCCCGCCGAAGTGAACTACCGGCCGCAGACCGAGGACGGCCACGGCGCGCACCTGCATCCGCGGCCGACCATCACCGGCACGCTCAGCGCGATCGTGGTCAGCGACGGCGACCCGTTGCTGTCCGACCGCGACCATCGCATCAAGGTGCAGTTCCCGTGGCAGCGCGGCGGCAACGCCAGCAGCGGCCTGGCCCATCCCGGCGGCGACGACAACGCACCGGCCAACGGAGGCGCCTGGACCTGGGTGCGGGTGATGACCCCGTGGGCCGGCGACAACTGGGGCGGCGTGGTGCTGCCGCGGCGTGGGCAGGAAGTGCTGGTGGCGTTCCTGGAAGGCGATATCGACCGCCCGGTGGTGGTCGGTGCGGTCTACAACGGCCGTGGCCAGCAGGACGCACAGCACAACCAGATCAACGGCGGGGGCGCCACCGCCACCGGCAACGCCGCCGCCTGGTTCGAGGGCAATGACCACGCGGCGGTGTACACCGGTTTCAAGAGCCAGGCGCTGGCCGACAGCCAGGGCGGCACCGGCGGCTACCAGCAGCTGCGCTTCGACGACACGCCCGGGCAGGGCCGCGCGCAGCTGTCCACCACCCAGCACGAGACCACGCTGACCCTGGGCCACCTCAAGGGCGGCCAGGACAATGTGCGCGAAGGCGAGCGGGGTTTCGGCGTGGAGCTGTCCACCCAGGCACAGGGCGCGCTGCGTGCCGGACGCGGCCTGCTGCTGACCACCGAGCAGGGCTCGCCGCAGATGGCCGCGCCGCAGGCATTGAGCCAGCTGCAGGAAAGCCAGCAGCTGCTGCAGCAGCTGGCCGAATCGGCCGCCAACCAGCAGGCGCAGCTGCCCGGCGAGCCGACCGAGCTGCCGGTGGACACCACCCTGACCGAGCTGCAGGAGACGCTGCGCGCCACCCACAGCGGCAGTGCCGCCGGCAGCATCGCCGGCGGCGATGGCGAGGCACCGGGCTGGAGCGCGCCGGTGCTGCTGGGCAGCGGTGTGGCCGGCGTGCTGAGCCTGACCCCGGCCGACCAGGTCTGGGTCAGTGGCACCCACACCACGCTGGCCAGTGGCGTGGCACTGAACTGGATGACGCAGGGCTCGCTGACGATGGCGGTGGCCGGCGGTCTGGTGATGTACACCGCCGGCGTGCAGCCCAGCGGTGAAAGCCCGAACCAGGAGCGCGGCATCGCGCTGCACGCCGCGCAGGGCAAGGTGAGCGCGCGTGCGCACAAGAACCAGATGATCGTGGCGGCCAAGACCAAGGTACGCATCGCCAGTACCGAAGCGGACGTGCAGCTGTCGGCGCCGAGCAAGCATCTGCTGGCGACGGCGGCGGGGGCCTACATTCGCATTGAGGGCGACAACATCGAGCTGGGCGCGCCGGGAAAAGTGGAGTTCAAGGCCAGCCAGCGGGAGTGGGTGGGGCCGGCGAGTGTCAACGCGCCGCTGGTACTTCCTAATCCAGCTGACGCCTACAAGCTCAAGTACGTGCTTCGCGATTTCGCGGGACAGCCGATGCCGAACTCACCGTATGTGCTTGTGATGCCCGATGGCAGTGCACGGGAAGGTACCACCAATGCGCAGGGTGAAACCGAGCAGGTGGTGACCAAGGGCCCGCAGAACATCCATCTCTTCGTCGGCGACGGTGAAACCAAGCACGAAGGCTATTACCTCAACGACGAAGCGTAAGCGCGCAGACCGTTACGGCGCGACAAGGAAGACACCATGGCAACTGGAAATTTCAGACTCTATTACCTGGCTGACAACGGCCAGCAGCGTCCTGCCGCGAAGGTCCGCTACCGGATCCTGCAGCTGCCTGATCGCAACGAGGTCGTCAATGGAACAACCGACGCACAGGGCCTCACGAAGTTCGTGAATACCACGCCGAATCCGTTGCAGAACCCGTTGGACAAAGGTGTCAAGCCTGCTACGCAGGTACCGTTCCTTCCGCCCTCAACAATACGATTCCAACTGGAAGTCTGGGACTTCGACCAGCGCAAGTGGGCGCAACCGGACTTCGCTGGCCGCCAGAAGAAGGCGGTCTCGCACGACATCGAGCTTCAGCTCAACAGCACCATCATGACGATGGCACCGATCCAGTGCGCGCTTGAACTGCAGCCCTATTTCCGGGTGAAGTTCCAGATGCAGGCCGACCAGAAGGCGCTACCCAATGCCCCTTACCTTGCCTATGCGGTGGATGCAAAGGGACGCGAAGTTGCTGGCAACGACGCGGCGGGCCGGCCAATCAAAGGAAATACCGACAAGAACGGCATGACGCCGCGCATTACCTGCAACGGGCGTCGTCGCTTCAATTTCAATCTGCCGGGAAGCAAGGTCGGCCGCAACACTGACATGCTGGAGCCATTGATCAAGGGACAGTCCACCACGCTATATGTGCTTGGCATGAAGAGCCAAGTAGCCATGAGCGAGTCTGGGCAGGGGCGGACAGCCAGAGTCGACGGCAAGATCAGCGCGCCCGCAGTTCTCAACGCCGAGGCACGCGAGCTGCTGTTGCTGACGCCGGATGTCTGGAACGAGTTCGAAGAACTCAGCGGCATGATCGAGAATACGATGGCCGGTCTGCACCGATCCAGGGCGAATCTTGACAATGCGTTGCAGGGGCGCGATGCCGAAGCAGTAGCCGCCGCCGAAAAGGCGTTGGGTATTGCTGAAGACAATGTGGCGAAGATGCTGAATGACAACTTCTCGAAGCTGACAGACTTGAAGGAGGTTGTCACCTTCGAGACCTACGACAAAGGCAGGCACGCAGGCAACGGAAGTCTGGCTGATCGTTCCGGCCTACGCCGTCGCTACATTCCCGCCAAGAAGTACGAGGAACTAAAGAAGCGGCGGATCATGGGTATTCCCACAGCGGTGAACACCTCTGTCGGCACCAAGGTCAAAGGTGGTCCGGTCAGTGGCTCCAGCGAGGGCAAGCACGAGGTGACCGGCACCAAGCCATTCGACGCGGCGGACTTCAAGAAGTCAATCCGTTCCATCACGCTGCAGGCGAAAGCCGAGACAAAGATGGATCCGTTCGTCTTCGACATCATCGACGCCGGCGGCAACGAGTTCGTGGAGCACGTCCAGAAAAGCGATTCATATGAAGTTGCGAGCGCTTCGCAGTGGCTGCGTTTTGTTGCGGGCGCAGGTGCCAGCAGCGCTGCTACGTGGAATCCTTCAAAGGGAGTTGCGGCAGCGAAGGCTGAGGCCAATGCCTCTGCCAAGTTGATTCTGTTTGAGGGGAAATGGACGCACAGCTACTCCGTTCCAAGCATCAAGGGATGGCAGATGCAGTTCGGGGATGTCGATCTTGGAGCGATCGTTTTTGTACTGGCCTGTGAGCTGTACGGGTTCGTTGGCGCCAAGGGCACGCTCGCCGGCTCTGCTGAAATCAAATACGTAGGCAAGAAGCCCGTTGCTACCGCCCAACAGCGTGACCGTTCGCAATCGCTCGCCGAGAATTTTGACAGCCAGCGGGGGCTGCCGCGCGCGCAGCTTGATCCAGCCCGGGTGCGCATGCTGGGCATGAATGAATCGGCTCCGAAGGGGAGCGGAGCGGGTGTTCAGCTGACCGCTGAGGTTTTCGCAGGCGTGGAGGGGGGGATCACGCCTTCTGGTGATCTGCGCTGGTTGCCGCCAGATCGCAAGGAACCTGTGAGCTTCGCCAAGATTGCATTGGATGTGGCAGTCAATGCGGGCGCAGGCGCAAGCGCGCAACTCAACATTTACTTCAACAGCGGGAAGTTCCGCATTCGTGCATCTGCACGACTCTGCTGGGGTGTAGGCGCAAAGGGGGCAGTGGATTTCGCCGTGGACGCAGGTGGCATGCAGGAATTCGTGAAATGGGTGTTCTACCAGTTGGCCCACTCCGGATTCATCAAGCTTACCTATATCGCGCAGGACGCATTCAACGTTCTCTCCAAGTTGTTGTTCATGGTCGTTGCAGAGGATAGCAGCATGGGCAAAGCACTGGCTCAGACCATCGACGAGATCAATGATCGCTTCGACAGGCTGCAGGGGAGGCTGCAACGGGCGAGCGCTCGTGATGCACTGGTCAATCGAATCAACAGCAAGCCGGACTGGCTCATTTACGCAACACCAGAGACCAGGGGGATGCTGCTTTACGCCGTTACCCGACACTACCCTGAATCACATGCGCGCAATCTTCCTGAGTTCTCTCCGGGTTGGGGCGACATCGAGATCCACGCGCTGCCAGGGCACAAGCAGGCTGTGCTGAACATTCTGCAGCCGGTCACATCCAGGCCGGAGTGGATGAATGTCATGCAACACATGACGATCGAAGGAAAGCGCCGGCCCGACGGCGGCAAGGCGGAAGGTGACGTGGTGCGCTTCCTCGATTACGGCTACTCGCTGAACAATGATCTGCCCAACGTGTTCGGGACGATGAACAAGCACTCGCGCGACAAGGTCGGCGATGTGGGGAATTCCTATCTCCAGTCCTTCCTTGAGAAGCGCGCAAAGTTGCTCAATGAGTTCCCGAAGGGATACGAGGTGGCTCAGATCATGAACATTGATGATCCAGTACAGCTGGCTGCGTTGGACGGCACCGAAGCTCCGACTTTCGCAATGATGGATCCCCCGGGACTATGGTTGGATCGTGACGATCAGACCATGCTTGCATGATGCCGCCGAGCGGCGATGTATCGCCGCTCCCTGGTACTTCAGACAGCAGGCCCCAAGCCTTAGTCCTGAGTAACGCAGCGGAATCCATGGCTCCTGTTCTGATTGGAATCAATCTCGCTCCCATCCGTATCCTTGTGCCTTGGAGGATTCGGGAGGCGATGATCGCGAGTGAAAGTCATTGAAACCAGGGCGAGTGAGTCGCCGCCGCGATTGCTGTTTCCCCGGATGACCTTCTCTGTGCCGCTCTTTGGGCCGGTGGGATTTCTTGAATCACCGCCGGAGTATTCAGCTTCGTACCAATCCTGGACCCATTCGTAGCCATGGTCGATCATGTCGTATAGACCGGCTGGGTTGGGAGGGAACCTGCCCAAGGCAGTTCCGCTACCGTCCTCATATTGGGAATAACTCGCGACATTGCGACCATCATCAACGGTGCCTGTATCGGTCGGATACACAACCATCTTCCCACCGGAGCGCGCCGCGAACTCCCACTGTGCCTCGGTGGGAAGTGTCAGCTTCCGACCTGATGTTGCTCCGGCCCAGTTGCAGAAGTCCACAGCGTCCTGCCACTTCACTCCCGCCGCGGCCTTGAGGTCAGCACGATATCGCTTTGCGTCAAGCGCTGAGGTGCCTACCCTTGGGCGGCCAGTCGCGTCCGTGAAAGCATCAAAATCTTCAATCGAAACTTTATGCGCCATGATCGAAAAACCGTCCAGCGTGATTTTCCGGAGGACGTCATCATTCATCGCTCCACTGTAGGGCAGCTTGTCCTCGTTGTGCACGGGGCCAAAATCACCCATCAGGAACGAGTCACCCTTGATCGGCACCAGGTCCGACATGATCTTTTGCTGAGTAGCTGTACCGGAGCCACGGTCCACTTGGACAGATGGTCTTTCCTCCTTGGCGCATGCAGTGGTAGTAAGCGGCAGGGTGGCGAGCAGGACGGCTGTCCGAAGTGAAAGCATAGACATGAAGAATTCCTTTGGCCGAGCACTGCATAGTAGCAGCGGACCTGGCGCACTAAGTGAATACCCCGTCGCAACGAGAAGGCTGCGATTGCGCCATCTTCAGGTCCGCCCTGCCCAGTATATGATGCGCTTGCCAAGCTCTCCGGCACTCATCGGGTGATAGATGCGACTTTGTCGCCCCTTCATGGCTCTATGGCTGGAGCAGGTCGACTAGGCAGTGCTCGGGTGAAGCTTGGGGTGCGGCAGTATCTCGCCAACCGCCCTATGCATCCGGCTCGAATCCTCCGCCCTCAGTCCCGATTGACGCAGCGGAACCCGTGGCTCGCATTCTGATTCGCATCAATGTCACTTCCGTGGGCGTTCTTGAGCTTGGGGGGATTCGGAGGCTGGTGATCGCGCGCAAACGTCATGGCAACAAATACAAGTGAATCACCGCCACGACTGTCATTCCCTCGAATTACCTTCTGGGTACCCTTCTTCGGTCCAAGAGGATTTTTTGCATCACCTCCCGTGTAGTTTTCCTCGTACCAATCCTGTACCCATTCATAGCCGTGATCTGTCATGTCGTACAACCCTGCCGGATTGGGAGGGAACTTGCCCAGAGAGGATCCGCTGCCGTCATCGTACTGGGAATAGCTCGCGACATTGCGACCATCTTCGATGGTGCCTGTATCGGTCGCGAACAGAACCATCTTGCCTCCTGACCGTGCCGCGTACTCCCACTGTGCCTCGGTTGGGAGTGTGAGCTTACGACCCGACCCCTTCCCAGCCCACGTGCAGAAGTCCAGGGCATCCTGCCACTTCACTCCGGCAGCGGCCTTGGGATCGGCACGATAAAGCGTCGAGTCAATCTTCGAAGTACCCACCCTCGGGCGGCCAGTAGCGTCCGTGAAAGCATCAAAATCCTCAATCGACACTTTGTGGGCCATGATCGAAAAGCCGTCCAGCGTGATCTTTCGAAGCACGTCATCGTTCATGGCTCCGCTGTAGGGCAGTTTGTCCTCGTTGTGCACGGGGCCAAAATCACCCATGAGGAACGAGCCTCCCTTGATCGGTACCAGGTCAGATACGACCTTTTGTTGCGTAGCTGTACCGGGGCCGCGCTTCGCTTCGGACGGGGAATCTTCCGCCTTGGCACATGCAGATGTAGTGAGTAACAGAATGGCTAATAGAGCTGCAGTCCGGGGCGAGAGTGTGGACATCAGGGACTTCCTTGGCCGAATGATCCATGCTATCGCGCTCGCCCAGCCAGTGCATCCCGATCGAGCGGAGTGCACAATCACGTGGGCCCGTCGGTGGCGACACTGGCCGCCCAGTAGTCGCATGGCATGTCATGCTCGCCAACGCTGCGGGAAAGGGAGATTGGATGTATACCGGATGGATGCGCGATTTTCCCGTGGGACGTCCACTTTCTCCCCAGGAGAGTGCATCGCGTTTCAATGTACATGCCGCTCAATCCGTGGCGCCCGCCGAACACGCCTGCCTGGTACGCTTCAATTCGACCTGCATCGAGCTGATCGATCGCCGCTTCCGTCTGCGGGGAATGGTGTCGACCACGGTAGTCCTGCTTGGCACGCTGGGGCTGTTCCTGCTCGGCTTCTTCCTGCTCTTCACTCTGGTCTTCCCCAACCTGGAGGGGGACATATGGGACTGGGTGATGTACGGCATGGTGGGCGCTTGCGTGGTCGGCGCCCCCGCACTGTTCTGGCATATCACCCTCCGATACGAGTTCTTCACCTACGTCTGGTACCCGACGAGATTCAACCGGCGCAACCGGAAGGTCTACTTCTTCATGGGCGGGAAGGAGGGCGCGGTGTCCGTCCCATGGGATGAGGCCGTCTTCTACATCGGGCAAGGAACCAGCGAGGAGTTCCTGCGTGACCTGCGGTGCAGCATCGTTGAGAATCATCTCGTCAAGCGGACCTTCGCTGTCGGTCACTACTTCGATGACGAGTTGAAAATACGTGGCATCTGGGAGTTTGTCCGCCGCTACATGGAAGAAGGGCCCGCCGAGGTGGTCGACACCATCGACGGTCGGCAGATGAACCTGTCGGTCAAGCCTTCCCTGCGCAACTGCTATCTGTTCGTGGTCGCCAGCCTTGGGCCGGCCATGCTGAGTGCCCGGTTCATGCTTATGCCACTGCTGCTGCCCTTGGTGCTCTGCCGGTGGCTGGTCCTGAAGTCCTGCCGTGTGCCAGTGTGGCCGCAATGGGTGCAGGATGAGTGCGAGGTCGACGCGAATGACCCTCTGAGGCTGGCCGAGCCTGAGGTCATGGCGCAGTCGGAGTGGGATCGTCGTTCAACTCGATCAGGATAATGCCGCAGATGAGTCAGTTCGCCGGCTGGCTTGCCCAGCGCTATCGCAACAACCGCCCCCTCTCCCAATATGAAGAAGGTGCCGATGTGCGCCAGTTCGACTCTTCGGCGTTTACGCCGATCAACAAGGGCATCATCGGATTGGATGCTGACTCCATGGAGTATGTGGATCGGCATTTCTTATACCGCGGATGGGCTCTGATGGGTGGCAGCGTCTTTGTGGTGCTGGGTGCAATCTTCATCATTGCGATGCTGCACGCGGCTATCTCCACCGAGAACAAAGCTCAGTCACTTGATGCCATCTATGCTGCCGTCGGCGTTAGCACCCTGGCTCTCGCGTTTGTCGGATTTGTCTTCTGGATGCTGATACTGCGGGACATCTTCCGCTACCAGTACTACCCCATCCGCTTTGACCGAACCACGCACCAGGTGCATGTCTTCACAGGCGGACGCAACAAGGTGATTTCAGCGGCCTGGTCGGATGTCCGCTTCATCATTGGCAGGGACAAGCCCGCTGGGCCCGGTGACGACTACACCTACGATCTCAGGGGCCTGGTGATGCGCGGCGATCAGGTCGTGCACACCTTTGCGGTAGGCTCGGATTGCGGTTCGAACCCTGCCGTCGTGCTCGCGCACTGGGAAATGATCCGGCGCTTCATGGAGCAGGGGCGTTCCGCGCTTCCGTTCCCGCCGTTGCAGCTCTACACCTCAGTGGTGCCGAGCTTCCGCAATGCGTTCATCATTCATGTCTCTTCTGCGGGCGCAGGGCTGATGTGGATTGCACTGCCGCTCACCTTGCCCTGGGCGCTGTTCCGCTTCCTTGCGATGAAGCTGTGCCGCAAGCCGGTCTGGCCGGCGGCCGTGACCCGACGTGGAACATCCGAGCCTTCCGATACGCCGCCGCTGCGTGCGCCGGCCGTATACGGGCGAGTGGATCATGCGGGCGGCCGGGCGGATCAGATGGATCGATTCTGGAAGGAATCGATCGCTGCTGCGAAGGCCCGCAACGATGAAGTGCGGCAGCAGCTCCTGCAGGCAACGAGCCGGGTCTGACAGAAACTGCGCTCGGCAACGTGTGCGGGCTGGTAGCGGTCTTCGGGTACAGCAGAGTCGAGCATGGCTCGACTCTACAAAAACGCGTCACATCGCCGGGCAGGCCGGGTCCTTGCCGCTCACCGCTGCGCAGATCCGGCGGCGGCAATCCACGCCCTTCAGCGACGCGGGGCTGGGGCAGGCACGCAGCTGAGCCTGGATGTTCGATTCGGTCGATGCGGACTTCTTGCTGGCCACGCGCTCGAAGGCGGCGCGCTCGTCTTCGGTGCGTTTGCGCTGGTCGGCCTCGATCTGTGCGATCAGGTCGTCCATGCTTTGCGGTTGGGCATTGGCCTTCGTTTTGGCCTTGGCCTTGTCCTCTTCCTTGATGATGCCGAGCAGGGTGCCGAGCAGGTTTTCATCGCCCTTGCTCTTTGCGTCGCTCTGCGTTGCGGCACGCGAAGCGCGTGCGGCAGGCGCAGGACTACGTGCGGCCGCCCCGCTCGCTGCAGTCGCCGCCGATGGGGCCGCAGCGACCGAAGCGGCATCAACGGATGCAGGCGCTGTGTCTGCGGCAGGTGCAGGCAGGGCCGGCTCACCGGCGGTGGCCGGCGCATCGACGATCATGGCAGCGCCGTCACGCGGGGCGCCCGCCGGAATGTCCGGGTGCCCGGTGGCATGGGCCGGATCCGGTGTGAGCGAATACTCGCTCGGTTCCGGATAATCGCTGCTGCCGGAGAAGCCCCAGACGGCCAGCCCGGCAAGGGCGACGACAACGGCGCCGATGCCCAGCCATAGCCCCAGGCGTCGATTGCCACCGGCCGACACGCGCGCAGCACGAGGGGACGCGGTTGCCTGCCGGCCCTCCATGTCTGCCAGAATACGGCCCGAATTCGGGGCCTGGCCCTTCGCCTGCGCTCCCCCTGAGAGCAGACTTGGCCGATTGATTCCGCCATTATTCAAGTGCATCCAGCCCTTGGTTTGACTCGGCATCTGCCGAAGCGAATTTCCGCATTCTTAGTGAAAGGCGGTGGGGCGTCAACCAGATTACGAGTCAAGGAGGACCGGTGTTGCCAATCGTGGTTGCTGCCATTGCCGTTGTCGCACTTGTGGCGGCGGTGTGCTGGGTGTTGCTGTTTCCCGAGACCGTGGAATCGCTGCGCCAGGCACTGTCGCGCCGCTTGGGCGGATTCCGTCGCAAGGCGGGTCGGGTGGGCGATAAAGTCGGTCATGGGGTTACCCGGGTGCGCAGTGGGGTTCGTGAAGAAGCCGGCGCTGCGCACAGTGCCCTTCGGCGGCATTGGCCGATTATGGCGATTGCGGCAGCGGCGCTGCTGATTCCTCCAACTGTGATATTGATCACACGTCAGACGGTGGTGCTCGAAGATTTTCGCGGCGATGATCTGGCGGAGTCGAGTTCGATGGTCGCCCAGCTGCTGCGGGGGGAGCGCCTGACCCCGCCGCCGCCGCCGCCGCCGGAAGTCTTCACCACCGCCGAGGTGCGCCGCCTGCGGCCTGAAATCGTGACGGCAGACCGCAAGTGGGATCAGATCGATGCCGACCTGCAGCAGCGCGTGCTGGCCATCTATGAGGTGATGCGCCGCCAGTACGGTTACGAGATGGTGCTGATCGAGGGTTACCGCAGTCCGCAGCGGCAGGCCGAGTTGATGGCCGGAGGCAAGGCGACACGTGCCGGCGCCTGGCAGAGCTGCCATCAATATGGGCTGGGCGTGGACAGTGCGCCGATCCGGAATGGCAAGCTGCAGTGGGATATGAACGACGAGTGGACCAAGCGTGGTTACTTCCTGTACGGCGAGCTGGCTGAACAGGCAGGCCTGGACTGGGGTGGAAACTGGCGCAGCATCAAGGATTATGTTCACGTGGAAATGACAGCGCGTTGCCGCGCGGCCCGTGCGGCCAAGCGTGAGGAACTGTCACGCCAAGGGTGATAACCGCATGGCGGTGCTGGTATGGTTACCGCGATGATCTGGGTCGCCGGGGAACAGGGGGCGATGGAGCGCCAGGTCACACAGGATCAAGGAGCATGATGGATGGCACGACCGTTTATCGTCGTCGGTGACAAGCTCAGCCACGGAGGCAGCGTGGTGGCAGGCACCGGCCAGACCGATATCAATGGCAAGGCGGTGGCCCGGGTGGGCGACCGTGCAGTCTGCGCCGTGCATGGCGCAACCTCGATTGTCAGTGGTGACGCAACCGTCGTGATCGATGGTCAGCCGGTGGCGCGCGATGGCGACCGCACGGCGTGCGGAGCGACGCTGATGGCGTCACAGGCCACCACTGGCCTGCGCTGAACGACGCGGTCGACGGGAGCAGCGCATGGAGCACGGCAACTGATGGCGGGATGGCTGGGCAAGGCAGCGTCGGTGGTGATGGTGTTCATCGCCACCTGGGGCGCGACGATTCTTTACTGGCGCAACAGCGGCACGGTACCGACCGGCATGCAGATGCTGGCCTATCTGGGGCTGCTGCCGGTGGGGCTGAGTGGTGCCGGCTTCATGCTGCGCAACGCCGCGCGGCGCGGCGCCGATGTGGCGTTGCAGAAGGCCGGTGAGGATCGTTCCGGCCCGGCCCCGGCCGAACGCGCGAGTGTCGCTGGCGCCCCGTCGGGCGTGCCTGCCGTTGCGTTGCTGGCCGGCCACCTGCGCCTGGGCATGGACCTCGATGCGCAGGCCCTGCTGGCGGCTGCGGCGGCGCCACCGCGCCCGGTGCTCGACGGGCGTTTCCGCGACAACTACAACCTGCCGGTGCGGATGAGCGCAGCACCGGATCTGGACGAATTCGAAGTCCTGCAGGTGCGCCAGGACGGTATCGATACCGCTGCGCACGAACGGCGTGCACTGGCGCTGCTGCGGCCGGTGCTGGAACGCCTGCTGGAGGCCGTCTTCACGGCCCTGCCGGAGATCGAAGCCTCCGAAGAGGTGGTGGTGGCCGGCCTGCGCCGCCGCGATGAGCAGCGCGTTGAGAATATCCTCACCCTTGAATTGCTGGTGCCGGGCAGCTGGTCCGATGGTTTGCGCCCGTGGGTACAGGAGTGGCTGCAGCAACAGGCGCGTAATGCCGGCCTCGATGCGCGCCGCTTCGACGTGCGCATTGCCGTGCTGGATGGCGCGCGCGAGGTGTGGCCGCATGTGCAACGGGTCATCGATGCGCTGGCGTCGTCGCCGACGCCACGCTGGCACCTGCTGTTGGCGGCCGCGTCCAGCATCGATGCCGGCATCGTCTCGGCCTGGCAGTCGGCCGGGGTGCTGGCGACGGCGCAGCGCACCGATGGCCACGTACCCGGTGAAGGCGCAGCGGGCGTGTTGCTGGCCAGCCAGGCTGCTGCACGTGAAGGCGACGCCCGGCTGTGGCGACCCCAGCTGGTCAGTGCCGAGCAGGTCGAGGGGCAGCGCCCGGCAGAACAGCGTCGGCAGCTGGCGGCGCTCGCCACCCAGTGGCATGCATCACTGGCGACCGATGGCGCCCAGGCCCAGTTCGTACTGCACGACGCTGACCACCGGGGCGACCTGATGGTGGATGCCGCTGCCATCGCTGCCACCCTGGCACCCGATCTCGATTTCAGTCCGCAGAGCCTGGCGCTGGCCATCAGCGCCGGCGAACTGGGCCCGGCGCTGCCGCTGGCCCAGCTGGCGCTGGCCCACGCGCAGCTTCAGCGCCAGAGCGAACCTGTGCTGCTGCTCGGTGTCGCCGACAACCAGCAGCGCCTGTTCGGGCTGGTCGATCCTCTTCCTTCCCCGACGCTGACGGCCGAGGCGCCGTCCGCTCCCTGACCCCTGGATCCCTGCATGAGTTTGAGCAATTTCAGCTACTACCTGCGCGACTACCGTCTGTGGATGGTGATCGGCCTGGTCGGTGCCGCTGCGCTGGCCCACTACGGCGAGGCCGAGGCACGGCAGATCGGCATCTGGGTCGCCATCGTGCTGGCCGGCCTGCTGGTGCTGGCGCTGCTGGTCTGGGTCGTCAAGCGGATGCTTGCCCGGCGCGCCGCCAAGCGCGTGGAGGCAATGGTCAAGGACGAGGCGGACAAGGCGGTAGCCAGCGCGCAGCCGGCACAGCGCGCCGATACCGAAGCGCTGCGTACGCGCATGATGGATGCGGTCAAGCAGATCAAGTCCTCGCGGATGGGGGTGCTGAAGGGCAACGCCGCGCTGTACGAACTGCCCTGGTACGTGATCATCGGCAACCCGGCGGCCGGCAAGAGCACCGCGATCCTCAATTCGGGCCTGCAGTTCCCGTTCGAGGACAACCGCGGCAATGTCGTGCAGGGCATCGGCGGTACCCGTAACTGCGACTGGTACTTCACCACCAACGGCATCGTGCTCGACACCGCCGGCCGTTACTCGGTCAGCGTCGAGGACCGGCTGGAGTGGCTGACCTTCCTCGGCCTGCTGAAGAAGAACCGCCCGCGTGCACCGATCAATGGCGTGATCATTGCCGCCAGCCTGGCCGAACTGTCCGGCAGCAAGCCGGAGTTCGCCATCGAACTGGCCAAGAACCTGCGCCAGCGCGTGCAGGAAATCACCGAGCGCCTGGAAGTATTCGCGCCGGTGTACGTGCTGTTCACCAAGGCCGACCTGATCGCCGGGTTCAGCGAGTTCTTCCGCAATCTCGACCCGGGCGAGCGCGAGCATGTGTGGGGCGCGACGCTGCCGTTCGACGTGCAGCAGCAGGGTGACGCGCTGGCCGCCTTCGACAGTCATTTCGATGAACTGGCCGAAGGCATCAAGGAAATGAGCCTGACCCACATGGCGATGCAGCGTGGCCGTGAAGTCTCGCCGGGCCTGCTGTCGTTGCCGCTGGAGTTTGTCGGCATCAAGCCGGCGCTGCGCACCTTCATCGCCACCCTGTTCGAAGACAACCCCTACCAGTTCAAGCCGGTATTCCGCGGCTTCTACTTCTCCAGCGCGCTGCAGGAAGGGCGCTCGGTGCACCACGCCTCCGAGCGCGTCGGCCGCCAGTTCAACCTGGAGCGCGGCTCGAACGTGGACGAGGCGCCGACCGGGCATACCGCGTTCTTCCTGAAGGACCTGTTCCGCAAGGTCATCTTTGCCGACAAGGAACTGGTGCGGCAGTATTCCAGCCCGCACCAGAACCGACTGCGCTATGGCGTGTTCCTGGGCGCGGTGGGCGTGCTGGCCCTCGCGCTGGGCCTGTGGACGTGGTCGTACACCACCAATGCGCAGCTGGTTGCCAATGCGACCAAGGACCTTGACCAGGCCGTGCGCGTGCAGAAGGACCGCATGGACCTGAAGTCGCGCATCGATGCGTTGCTGCTGCTGCAGGATCGCATGGAGCAGCTGGACCGCTATGGCAAGGAAGGGGGCATCACCACCCATCTGGGCCTCTACCAGGGCACGGCCATCCGCGAGAAGCTGCTGCGCGAGTACAACCACGGCATGCAGCAGGTGATGCTGGCGCCGACCGTATCGAACCTGGAGAACTATCTGGGCCAGGTGGTCGCCGAGCGCGACAAGCTGGGACAGGGCACCAGCAGCGCTGCCGAGAGCGAGGTGCTGTACCAGAACGCGTCGCCGACCAGCACCAACGATGCCTACAACGCGCTCAAGACCTACCTGATGCTGGGCAACCCCAAGTATGTGGAGGGTGCGCACCTGTCGCAGCAGCTGACCCTGTTCTGGCGCACCTGGCTGGAAGCCAACCGCGGGCAGATGAGCCGCGAGGAAATGGTCCGCGCGGCTGAGAAGCTGATGACCTTCTACGTGGCGCAGGCGGGCCAGCCGAGCTGGCCGCAGGTGCAGAACAAGGTCACCCTGGTGTCCGACACGCGCCAGGCACTGGGCCAGGTGATGAAGGGCCAGCCGGCGATGGAGCGCGTGTACGCGCAGATCAAGGCCCGCGCCGGTGCACGCTTCACCACCACCACGGTCGACAGCCTGATCGGCGTCGAGCGCAACGGCCGCATGATCAATGGAAACTACGCCATTTCCGGTGCGTTCTCGCGCAAGGCGTGGGAAGAGTACGTGCAGGATGCGATCAAGGAAGCGGCCAACACGCAGCTGAGCACCACCGACTGGGTGCTGGGGACCACCGAGCAGAGCGACCTGTCGCTGGCCGGCAGCCCGGAGCACGTCTCGCGCGAGCTGGTGAACCTGTACAAGAACGACTATGCCCGCGAGTGGACCCGGTTCCTGCAGGGCCTGAGCGTGGCGGAGTTCAGCACCTTCGACGAGGCGGTGGCACGCATCAACAAGCTGGGCGATGCCAGCAATTCGCCACTGCGCGTGCTGCTGGAGCGCATCAACGAAGAGACCGTGTGGGACAACCCGCAGGCGCTGGCCCGCTCCAGCAAGGCGCGCAAGGGCTTCGTCGCCTGGTTCCAGCGCACCATCCTGCGCAAGGACCCGGCCGCCGCGGCTGCGGCACAGCCGGTCGGCCCGATCGGCAAGGCGTTCGAGGGCATTGCGCGCTTGACCAGCGAGCGCGGTGACCAGCCGGCCGTGATCACGGCCTACTTCGACACGCTGGCCAAGCTGCGCGCGCGTCTGAACGCGATCAAGAGCCAGGGCGAAATCGGGGTCGCTACCCGCAAGCTGATGCAGGACACCTTCAGCAACGAAGGTTCCGAACTCAGCGTGGGCCTGGCGCTGGTCGATGAGCAGGTGCTGACCGGGCTGGACGAGAAGCAGCGTGAAGCGCTGCGTCCGCTGCTGCTGCGCCCGCTGACCCAGACCTTCGGCACGTTGATCGCGCCGACCGAGAATGAAGTCAACAAGACCTGGAAGGCACAGGTCTATGATCCCTTCAAGGCACGCATCGGCCAGCAGTACCCGTTCAACCTGAACTCCGACGTCGACGCGGCGCCGAGCGACATTGCCGGCATCTTCGGCGCCAGCGGCAGCATCGCGGCCTTCAACAAGGAGGCACTGGGCACGCTGGTGATCCAGCGTGGCCCGCTGCTGGAGACCCGCCGCTGGGCGGGGCAGGGCGTGAACCTGTCGGCCGAACTGGTGGCCAACTACGGCAACTGGGTGAGTGGTTCGGCGGCCGGTGCGGCGCAGGACACCACGATCTTCGAGATCCTGCCGGCACCCGCAGCAGGCGCGCTGGAGTACAGCATCGAGATCGATGGCCAGGTGCTGCGCTACCGCAATACGCCGCCGCAGTGGACCACCATGCAGTACCCCAACGTCGGCCAGGTGCCGGGCGTGAAGATCACGGCGGTGACCGGCGATGGCCGGACGGTGGAAGTGTTCAGTGCGCCAGGTTCGAACGGCGTCAACCGCTTGATGGGGGCGGGCCAGGTCGAGCGCCTGGATGACTCCAGCCGCATCACCTGGACGGGCAACGGTGTGTCGGTGCCGGTGGAGATGCGCATCGTCCGTCGTGCCGGTGAGGCCGCACAGGGCGGAGGTGACTGGCAGCGCGGGCTGCAGTTGCCCGAACGCGTTGCCGGTGGCGAGCCCGCTGCGCAGGCGGCACCCGCTGCTGCGCCGGCAGCGACGCCGGCTCCGGCCGCTGGAGGCGCCCGATGAGCCGGGTGGTCAGCGCGGGCGTGTCCTATTTCGGCAAGGTCCCCTCGCGCGGCGATTTCGTCCGCGCGGCCGACAACCACCAGCTGCTGGGCTGGCTTGACCGCTGGGCCGGCGAGAGCCTGGAACTGCTGAGCCAGAGCCCGGACTGGAAGCAGCGCTACGACGAAGCGCCCGAGATCCACTATGCCTTCCTCGGTTCGCGCAGCAAGATGGTGCTGTGCGGCCACTTCCTGGCCAGCCGCGACGCGTCCGAGCGGCGCTTCCCGCTGCTGTCGGCGTTGCGCCTGGATGCGCCCGAGCCGTTGCCGTTCATCGGCCGCAGTCCGTTGGCGATGTCCAACGCCTGGTCGGGCCTGGCCAGGCTCGCACGCCAGGCCTACCAGGACAGCGACGCAGCACAGGCGCTGGCACAGCTGGCCGATGCCCGTTTCAGCATCAGCACCGACCCGGGTGACTACAACGGCAGCTTCCAGGATTTCCTCGAGAACACCACGGTGGCCGACCTGGAGCAGCGCCTGCGCGAGTCCGGCCACGGCGACGTGGCGCTGCGCCAGGTGCTGCCCGCGCTGGGCCTGCTGCTGCAGCCGGTGCTCAGTGGCGGCGACGTCAACATCGACAAGGCGCTGGTGTTCCCGCTGGTACGCGATCCGGCCTATCGCCCGCTGGTGGCGGCGTTCTGGCTCGACCTGCTGTCCAGCTTCGTCGCACGCGGCGATTTCGAACTTGCCGTACTGATCCGCAACGACGCTGCGCCAAGCATGATCGTCGGCTTCAACGGCGCTGATCGCCAGGTGCTGCGCGCCGTGCTGGATCCGGCCGAGGCGGGCGACTTCCTGATCCGCATCCAGCATTCGGAGTGGGTGGACGACTACCTGCGCGGCGACTACAACCTCAACCGCTTCGGCAGCTTCCTCGACCGTGACGACCTGGCCCTGGCCACCGCACGCAAGCTGTTCGGCGAGACTTTCCTGGGAACCTGACGATGCGCCTGTGCAAACCTCTCCATCTCATGCTGCCGCTGCTGCTGGTGGCCGCGCCGCTGGCCGCGCAGAACGCGCCGGCAGCGGCCGCCGGCGAGCGTCCGGTGGTCATCGAAGGCGTGGTGCCTGACCAGGCGACCAAGGCCAAGCTGCTCAACAACCTGCGCGCGGTCTATGGCGCGGAGCGGGTGGTCGACCGCATCCAGGTGGAAACCATCGCCACGCCGCCGAACTGGGGCGACTATGTTTCCGGCATGATCAATCCGGGCCTGAAGCGGGTGTCGCCCGGAAAGCTGGAGGTCAATGGCCAGGCGGTGCGCATTACCGGTGAAGTCGGCAACGAAGCCCTGCGCCAGCAGGTTGCCAGTGACCTGAGCCTGGCCAGCAACACCAGTTACACGGTGACAAACGCGCTGAAAGTGGGCTCGCAGCAGAACGTGCTGGACCAGACCCTGGCCAACCGCATCATTGAATTCCAGAGCGGCAGCGCGCGCCTTACGCCGTTCGGCATGGGCATCCTCGACGAGATGGTGGCGAAGATGGCGCAGATGCCGGACAGCCGGTTCCTGATCATCGGCCACACCGACAATGTCGGCCAGCGTGAGTCCAATCTCACGCTCAGCCATGCACGTGCGCTGGCGGTGAAGAACTACATGATGTCCAAGGGCATCCCCGGCAGTCACATGGACGTGCTGGGCAAGGGCCCGGATGAGCCGGTGGCAGACAACACCAGCAACGACGGCCGTGCGCGCAACCGCCGGATCGAGTTCAAGATCCAGTAACCGCGCCCGGGGAGCCGGTCAGGCTCCCCTGCCGTGGCGCGCAGCTCAGTCTTCTGGATTGACGTCCAGCATTTCTTCCATCTGTTCCAGCGTGCCGTGGTCCTTGATGACCCGCTTGAGCCAGACGTGCAGCGGCATCTCGCCCCAGCGCGCTGCCTTTTCCGCCAGATAGGCGACCGGGCTGTGCGGCTCGGTACGGCGGAAGAACTCGGCGACCTGGCGAAGCTGCTGCAAGGCTTCCTTGCGCGAACCCGGCGCACCGGCGGGACCGCGCGAGGGCGCAGCCGGCGTCGTCTCGAACGTGGGTGCGTCTTCGGCGAAATGGCTGTCACTGAACGGGTCTTCCACCGCCCCGGTCTCGCCATCAAGCAACACTCCGGCCTCGCGGGCAAAGCGCAGCACGGTGCGCTGCAGATGCTCAAGCTGTTCGCGTACGGCGCTGAAGCTGGGGCCGTCCAGCCCCAGCCGGTTGTCCACTGCCGCCTGTAGTTCGGCCAGGGCCTGGCTGCAGTCGGGCAGGTCATCCGCCAGCTGGCGGTAGAACCCGTGCTGGGTATCGCGGCGGGCGGCAGTGAGGATGTCCAGGCCGGGCCGGCCGTCATCGTCCTCGCCACTGTTGGCGCGGGCGTGGGCATGCTCGAAATCGGTCAGGCTGAAGCGCCCCTGCGGGGCGACGATGATCGGCACCGCCCGCAGCCACTGCAGCGAATTGGTCAGCAGCCAACTGAGGTTGCCGATGCGTTCTTCGAAGTCGCCGTCCGGAGCCTGAGGATGGACCTCTTCCCAAAAGCGGTCGCACAGCCCGGCGGTGACCCGGTAGCCAGCAGCCAGGCCCTGGAAGCCTTCCAGCTGGGTGGCCGCCTCGCTGAGCCAGCCGGCCAGTCGCAGGTCCTTGGTGCGGGTCTGCAGCAGGCTGTCGGCCTCGCGCAGCACGCTGCTCCAGTCGGCGTACTTGATGTCGGTCTGCCACGCACCCTGGTCCAGGGTCGGGTCGTCGGCACGACGGTTTTCGATGATCCGATCGAATTCCGCCGAGAACGACAGGTCTTCACCGGTCGGGGCGTTTTCCGAAATCGGGGCCAGCAGGGCTTCCTGATCCAGCATGGCAGGTCTCGTTGGGGACTGCGGACGATTCTAGCCTTTGAATGTGAACGCGATTACGGGATCCGGGCAAGTGCCTGTAGCTGAATACGTTATTCCGTCGGTTATGTGACGCAAAGCGCAGTTCGTTGCGCAATAACGCGCCGTGATTTTGACGAACACGCTGTTCTGGTAGATTCGGGAACTGGAAACCGACGCCATTCCGCATGGATCTGGCGTCTTCACTCTGGAAATGGCATGGATCAGCTGAATTACCTGATGACGCAGGTTGCAGGTCTTGGCGATGCGCAGCGCCTGTATCGTCTGCAGTCGGAAGCATTCACGGGATGCACCGTGGAGCGCTGGCGTGGACGTGACGCGCTGGGCGAACACGCATGGACCGAGGTCGAGGTGCTCTGCACTGATGCTGGCCTCGAACTGGGGGCATTGCCTGCCACGCGCGCAACGTTGATCACGCAGCTCGCCGACGGCGGGCAGTGGCAGCGCAGCGGGCTGGTGGCCGACGCCGCGCGGGTCGGGGGCGACGGTGGGCTGGTGCGTTACCGGTTGCACCTGGTGTCGTGGACCTGGTGGCTGCAGCATGCGCGCCACAGCCGCGTGTTCCAGGAGCAAGGCATCCGCGCCATTGTCGATGCGGTGCTTTCCGCACACGCCGACATCGCACGCTGGCGCTGGGCCGAAGGCGTCGACGCCTTCCTGGGTGAGCGTGTGCGCAGCTACTGCGTGCAGTACCGTGAGAGCGATCTGGACTTCCTGCAGCGCTTGCTGGCCGAGGAAGGACTGGGCTGGCGCTTGTATCCGGACGAGGAAGCGCCCTGCGGCAATGGCCTGGAGATCTTTGCCGACAGCGTTGCGCTGCCCGAGGATGCCACCAGCGCCGGGGCCGGCGTGCGCTTCCATCGCAGCGATGCCACTGAAACCAGCGACAGCGTGCAGGCCATCGGCCTGCACCGCAGCCTGGCCAGCACGACGGTCAGCCTGCAGAGCGATGATTATCGCCAGGTGCGTGCACTGTCGGGCCAGTCGCCGATGGAAGGCGGCGGCAGCGGGTCCACCCGCGAGGATTTCGATGCGGTGGGCGCCTATGCCTTCAGCGATGGCGCGGCCGCATCGCGCCAGGCCCGCCTGCAGGCGCAGGCGCGCGAAGCACACAGTCGACGCTGGCAAGGGCACGGTACCGTGCGCGGCCTGCAGTCGGGAAGCTGGCTGCGGTTGCAACAGGCCCCGGGCGGTACACCGCCTGAGCTGCTGCTGGTCGCGGTCGACCATGCCGGCATCAACAACCTGCCCACCGACCTGCGTCGCAGCCTTGACGACGCACTCGGCGTCGCCCCCGGCGACAGCGCAGACGCCGCACTGTGGCAGCAGGCTGAGGCGATTGGCTATGGCAATCGATTTGAGGCGGTGCCGCGCGCCACCCCGTGGCGACCCCAGCTGCTGGATGGCACCGGGGCTCGCCTGAATCCTCGCCCGACGGTGCCCGGGTACCAGACGGCAGTTGTGGTGGCCGGCCAGGGAAGTGACAGCAAGGACCTGCACGCCGACAGCCACGGCCGCGTGCGCGTGCGCTTCCATTTCCAGCAGGGGCAGGGCGAGGGTGCCCATGACAGTGCCTGGTTGCGCGTGGCACAGCGCTACGCCGGACCGGGCGTCGGCAGCCAGTTCCTGCCGCGGATCGGCCAGGAAGTGCTGGTCGGCTTCCTGGATGGTGATATCGATCGGCCGCTGGTGCTGGGGGCGCTGTACAACGGGCGAGGCGAGGCCGGCGTGACGCCGACGCCCGCTGGTGCCAGCAGCGAGGGCGATGTCTCTGCCTACGGCCAGGCCGGTGATGCGCGCCACAGCGCACAGGCCAACCTCAGTGGCGGCCAGGCGCCGGCATGGCACGCAGCAGGCGCGGGCGACCAGGCGCATCGGCAGGGCGGAGCACTCTGGGGTATCCGCTCGCGCGAATGGGACGGCGGTGAAGGCAGCAACCACCTGTTGTTCGACGATTCCAACCAGCAGCTGCGTGCGCAGTTGGCGAGCAGCCAGCAGGCGTCGCAGCTGTCGCTGGGTCACCTGCGGCACCAGGCTGACAACTATGTCGGCAGCGTCCGCGGCACCGGCTTCGAGCTGCGCAGCGATGCCTGGGGGGCGGTGCGGGCGACGGCGGGCGTGTGGTTCACCGCCTATGGTCATCGATCAACCGCACCTGCAGGCGAGGCGGTGCAGCCCGCCGCGCTGCTGACCCAGCTGCAGGCCCTGGGCGAGCGCTTCACCCAGGCCGCGCGCACGCATGTAACCAGTCCGTTGGCGATGCAGGAGGGGGCCAAGGCCGCGGCGCGCTCCAGGATGGTGGCCGACAAGTCACCGGTCCCCGGCTTGCTGGCGAGCGTGCGTACCACCACCGGTGGCGACGATTTCGGCGCAGGAAAGGGCAGTGCGGCCGAGCGCGCGTCCGAGGCGGGCCAGGGCAGGGTGCCGCATTCGGGCGACCCGCTCCTGGGGATGGCTGCTCCGCAGGGCGTTGTGCAGGTGGCGGGTCAAGCCATGCACTGGAGCAGCGGCGAAGGCCTGCTGCTGGCCAGTGGCAGTCACAGTGAGGCGATCACGATGGGGCAGGCGCGGCTTCATGCCGGGCAAGCGATCGGAGTGCTGGCATCCGTCGTTGAAGGGGCCGCCGCCGCTCCGACGGCACTTGACGTGGTGGCCGGCAGCGAAACGCTGGACATCCAGGCGCATGCAGACCTGGTCCGCATCCAGTCGCGTGGTGCGCTGCGTGGCGCCAGCGCGCAGGCACCGGTGGAGCTCGCCGCGGCCAACACGATCCACGTCGCGACGTCCGGAGGGGCCAGCCTGACCATTGCCGGCGGCAGCATTACCATTGCTTGCCCCGGCACGATCACCGTGCATGCCGGCAGCAAGTCATTTGTTGGGCCGGCCCAACAGGGCTATCCGCTTCCCCAGTTCCCGCGCAGCAGCTGCAAGAGCTGCATTCTCGACGCGATGCGCCAGGGCACGCCGGGAGTGCTGGTGTGATGAATCGTTATGCGGTGATCGACAGCGCGCAGCGGCCGCATTTCCATGAGCGGCTGGAGCGCCTGGGCGCGCACTATCGCTCGCTGTTCGAGGGCACGGCCGAGGCGAGCCTGCTGGATATCGCTCCCTTGCTGGTGGCCTGGCAGGACACCGCCGTGCACACCAGGCTGGATGCGGAGATCCGGCAGATGGGGACGCAGCGGCCGGGCGTGACCCTGCTGTGGAGTGCGCTGGATCTGGACGAGCTCGCCAAGCGGCTGAGGACCTTCCATCTGGTCAAGGTGCCCGAGAAGGGCGGTCGCGAAATGCTGTTGCGCTGGTACGACACCCGCATCCTGCCTGCGCTGCTGGAACTGCTGGTGCCCGCGCAGCGTGCCGCGTTGCTGGAGGGCGTGCAGCGCCTGCAGTACTTCGATCGCTATGGCGATCTGCAGGAATGGCCGCTGGCCGAGGTGGACGATGCCGGTCTGCCTGCGCTTCCGCCATTGCGCCTGGACCAGCAGCAGTACATGCGCCTGCTGGACGCGTGCGAGCCGGATGTGGCCATCGCCCAGCTCCGCCGGGTCATTCCCGATGAGATGAAGCGGGTGCCTTATCGCTCGCTGTACTCGTTCGTCGTCAAGCATATGCAGGACACGATCGCGCACGGCGTGGACCAGGTGGACGATCACGTGCAGTACCTGTTGCTGGCGCTGTACACCTCAGGCGCATGCCGGGAACATTCCGCCGTGCGGGCCCGGTTTTCGCAGGGGGCCAGTGCCTTTGAGGCTTCGTTCCCGGATTGGGCGTCGGCCTTGCCTGACGATATCTGGTTGATGGGCGTTCCATTGTGGGAAGCCCCCACGGCCTTGCCGGCCGAAGCGGCAACACCACTGAACTAGAGGAACAACCATGCGTTTGATGCGCACTCAACTGCTGGCGGCCTTGGTATTGCTGCTCCTGGTGCCAGCCCTGGCCGCGTGCAAGGGGCGGACAGCCTCCACACCGGTGGCTGTGCTGGGCTACAACCATACCGATGCCTACATCGTGCAGTTCCTTGTGAACGGCGGCAGTGGCGGGTCGGCCGATTCCCACTCGGAAGGCGGAACGGTGTGCTGCGCGATGCTGCCTGATCGATGGACACCGGATATGAAGGTGGAGATCGAATGGACGACGGATCTCGAAACGTTCCAGAAGGCGACTGTTGCAGTTCCAAAGTACGACCAGCCCGGAAACCTGGCGGTCCATTTCCTGCGCAACGGACAGGTCAAGGTCTTTGTTACCGGTCTGGTGCTGGGTCATCCCGATTATCCGTTGACCGGCCCTGAAGCGCCCTTGCGCGAAGGCGAGAATCCGGTGTGGGAGCACCTTCTGCGCCCCCTCGAAAGCTGATCAGAGGGCCAGGCGCGAATGAAGACGTCAGCAACTACATCGGGAATGAAGATGCTGGAAACCAGAAGGCAACAGCCATGACGCGCTGCTCGGGTCGCTGCTGCACCCTCAAGGACAAGAAGAAATGATCCCACGATTCGTGCGTACACATCACATTATGCGTGTTCCGCTGCTGTCCGCCTTGGTTGTGCTGCTTCTGCTGCCGGTACTGGCCGCCTGCAAGGGCCAGCCCGCGTCTACACCTGTGGGAGTGCGGGGCTACAACCATACCGACCAGTCCATTGCGCAGTTCCAGGTGAATGGTGGAAGCGGAGGATCGGCTCGACGTCACTCGGCAAGCGGCACGGTCTGCTGCGCTGTTGTTCCTGACCGATGGACTCCGGATCTGAACGTGGAGATCGAGTGGACAACTGATCTGGAAACCTACCAGAAGGCGACGGTATCAATCCCCAGGTACGACGAGGTTGGCAGTCTCGCTGTTCACTTCCTGCGCAATGGCCAGGTCAAGGTGTTCGTGACCAATCTGATACTGGGGCACCCGGACTATCCGTTGACGGGACCCGAGGCGCCGTTGCGTGAGGGGGAAAATCCCGTGTGGGAGCACCTCCGGCGCCCGCCCGCTGGCTGATGGTAAGCGGGGTGGGATCAACAGGGACAAGCAATCCGGCAGGGACGGACATCGGAACAAAGAGGCAAGGACATGAATGAACGCACGGCGACTGGCGCGCAGCCCATGCCCGCCAACGGACAGCGGGCCTTAAGCGGCGCCGAGGCACAGCGGCGGGCGAAGGCGATGGCGTGCCTGCGCGAGAAGGGTTCGCAATGCCAGGGCCAGGTGCATGTGAGCATCTACTTCGATGGCACCGGCAACAACCGTGAGTGGGAAGGAACCTTCGTCACCGGCAAGACACGCGCCACCCGCACCCAGCTTGCACGCAACGGCCACAGCAACGTGGCACGCTTGTACGACGCCAGCCTGGCCGAGCCGGAGAACGGCTTCTTCAGCGTCTATGTTCCCGGCGTGGGGACGCCATTTTCCGAGGTCGGCGATACCAACCAGGATGGCGACACGCTGGGAGGAGGGGCTGCACGATACGGTGCCGATCGCATCCATTGGGCGATCCTGCAAGTCATCAACTCGGTGCATCAGTACCTCAAATCCAATGATCTGATCACGCCGGCTGAAGCCAAGATCCTGGTCGGTTCGATGAGCGAGACGCGCCTGCTGGAAGGTATGGCGCGCCGCGCCATGCTGACCGGAATCGCGCAACGCCTCGAGCGCGTGGTGAAAAGCCACCAGCGTCGCGTCACCTCTGTGCACGTGTCCGTCTTCGGTTTCTCGCGCGGTGCCGCACAAGCGCGGGCGTTCGTGCATCGGCTGTATGAAACCGCCGAGGCCTGGGGCAGCGGCTGTGGCTACAACATCGCCGGTGTTCCGCTCTACCTCAATTTCATGGGTATCTTCGACACTGTAGCATCGGTGGGCGTTGCTGCCATGAGTCGGGTATCCAAGGGCAAATGGGACTGGGCCGCCGGTGACATGATGAGCATTCACCCGGAAGCCCGGCAATGCGTGCATTTCGCTGCTCTGCATGAGCAGCGCATCAACTTCCCGCTGGATCTGGCGACCAGCGGGAAGGAAGTGCTTTATCCCGGCATGCATTCCGATGTCGGCGGTGGCTACTCGCCCGGCGGCCAGGGCAAGGATTTCGTGTCGGGCGCAGCGAACGGCAAAGCCAAGCTGTCACAGATTCCGCTGATCGACATGCATCACGAAGCCATCAAGGCGGGTGTCATGATGGAGACGATCACCGAGCTCAACGAGGATCCGGCCTATGCCACGCATTTCGGCTGCCACCCACAGCTGATCCGCGATTACAACGCCTGGCTGACCGGCCATGGGGTACCTGCAGGCGCGCACACACAGCAGATCACCGGTCATTGTCGGCAGTACGTGGCCTGGAAGGGCAAGCGCCTGCCCAACGGCCCGCAGAGCTTGCTACAGCAGCCGTTCTTCAAGCAGTCCGATGCAGAGGATCAGGTGGATCTGGCCAACGCGCAGCGCGACTTTGCCAATCTGGTCACCGAGCTGGCCCAAGGCAAGAGCGACATGGCGGCTTACCGCCGCCAGCTGGATGAAAGCCAGAAACGCATGGACGCCGGACGCAAGGCCGGACGTCCGGTGTTCGAGCCAACCCCACGAGCGTCCGCTGCGGCCTACACCTACGCAGGCATTCCCGCCGAAACCAGCACCCTGCTGGACCTGGTGCTCAACGCTACGCCGGTGCCTGATGTCAGCACCAACCTGTTCGACAATTACATGCACGATTCGCTGGCTGGCTTCTACATGATGAAGTGGACGGAGCTGAACATTCCGCGCCTCAATACCTACGGCTACCTGCGCTATCGCGAGGTCTTCAGCGTCGCCGGCAGGAGGGCGCAGGAGTGCCGCGATCCCGCCACGCTGCCGCCCGCGAATATCCCCTCCATCGGCGGCGCGTTCCAGCAGCTGGGAACCGCAATGGGCGGCTGACCGGTGAAGATGGCCGGGTTCGTGAGTCGAGCGGCGCTTGCGGCAGCAGGCGTACTGCTTTCGGCGAGTTGCCATGCGCAGCCGCGCGACGTGGGCGGGTGGCGCCGGGTCTCCGACAGTGATTACGCGCGGCACTTCCATTTCTCCATGCTTCCCCATGCTGCACCGGTGGGAAGTCGCTGGGCGATCTACGACGCCAGGGCAGGCAAGGTGGTGTGTTGCCTGTCGGTGCAAGGCGCCGAGGTGAGTGAAAGCGAGCTCCAGGACCGCTTGCACATCCCGGGGCCGTGGGTGACCGATCTGACCAATGGCTGGAATCTGGATGCCGCACCCTATCGTCCGCATGTCCAGCTGCTGAAGGCGCAGGATGCGATGGGCAGCCATACCTTCAGGGAAGAGGGCGACGCAGCGGGTGGCCTGTTGCTGCCGCCAGATGCGCGGGTGGTGGGGCCAGATGCGCTGGAGATTGCCGGGGAGCGCTATACGGTGCAGCGGGATGAAACCTCGCTGGCCGATGGCGATGGTGGCGTACACACCTACACCTTGAAACCGGCCAGGGGCGGTGCAGCCCTGAGGGTCGAGGTGCCTTTCGGAACCTATTAGCGGGCAGGCCTGCTTCGTTGCCTGGCCGGAACCGGCGCCGCCGCGTCCTTGCCCGTCCCCACATGGCAGCCGCTGCATCTTCATGGCATCCTCACAAAACTGATTGGCCTGGTGCCATCGACGGATGAACAACATGCACAACTGGATCGCACCCGCGGCCGGCGCGCTGATGGTGGCGCTTTGCCTGGCCGTCCCGGTGGCACAGGCGGCCGAGCCGACCTTCGGTGGCTGGCGCAACCTGGGCTCGCGCGATGGCGCCGAGCCGGCGCTGCGGGATGTGCCGTTCGCGCTGCTGCCGGCGCCGGCGAGCCGTGACGCCCGTTTCGCGATCTACGACCGCGAGAGCAAGCGGCTGGTGTGTTGCCTGCAGGTGGCCAGCGCCGAACTGGACGATACGGCGCTGCGCAAGGTCTACCAGCTGCCCGAACAGTGGGTGACCGATCTGCGCAACGGCCGCAGTACGGCGCGGCCGTGGCCGACCCGGGTCTACGAGATGCGGCGTACCGATGAACTGGTCGACTACGGCTTCAGTGATGCGCCCGAAGCCTACAGCGATCTGGGTGGGCTGCTCGTTCCGGCCAACGCACGGCTGCTGCCCGATGGCAGCGTGCAGGCCGGCTCGACCTACCGCCTGCAGTTCCGCAGCACGCCGCTGGGCGATGACAGCAGCGCGCTGGACCGCTTCACCCTGCAGCCGGCCCAGGACGCGGGCAAGCCGGTGGTGGTGGAAGTGTCGTACGGCACCTACTGACCCAGGACATTGATCCGGCGGAACGGCGGGACCGCCATGGAAGCGATTCGGCGCGACCCCGCATACCCCGGGCAAGGCAAAGGAAACCTTCCATGCCGCCGGCGCGGTGCGTGGCTGGGAGGGCGGCTACACTACGGGCCGCGGCCGTTGGCCGAGCCATTGACGTGAGTGCCGTGCCCCGCTTGTTGCTGCTGTTGTCCCTGTCCGCGCTGGCTGGTTGTGCCAGCGCTCCGCCACCGCCGGCCCACTCCGATGCGTTGTGGCGGTTGATCGAGCGTGACTGCCGCGGGGCCGAAGGCCCGCGTGGTGACTGCCTGCAGGTGGAGGCGGCAGTGGATCGGCGCGATGTGCTGGTCAAGGATGCGCACGGCGACTACCAGTTCCTGCTGATGCCGCTGGACAAGGTGAGTGGCATCGAGAACCGCAGCCTGTACCAGCGCGGAGCACCGAACTACTTCGCCGCCGCCTGGCAGGCCCGCGGCCATACCGAGCGGGCCCTGGGCCAGGCGCTGCCGCGCAGCGTGGCCAGCCTGGCGCTGAATTCACCGCATGGGCGCTCGCAGCATCAGCTGCATATCCACGTCGACTGCCTGCGTGCAGACGTGCTGCAGGCCCTCGATGCGCAGGCGGCTGCGCTGGGCACCGAGTGGGCGCCACTGCCGGTGCTGCTGCGTGGCCATCGCTACCAGGCACGCCTGCTGCCGGGCGCGGAGCTGACCGCCAATCCGCTCAACCTGCTGGCCTATGGCCTGGCAGGCGTGGACGACGTGGGCCAGTGGAGTCTGGTGGTGGCGGGGCGTGACCAGGTGCACGGTGGCCCGGGCTTCATCCTGTTGGCCACCCGTGTAGACGCGGAAACCGGTAACGAGGCCAGCGGAGAAGAGTTGCAGGACCACGCCTGCTCGGTGCTGACCGGTGCCGGCGATGTGCTGGAGCGGGTGCGCTAGTCCGCCACCTGCAGGCCGCTGCGCCACATCGGCGCGGTCAGTGCCCACAGCTGGCGATCCTGCCAGCCGTCCATGTCCAGGTGATGGTCGCGCAGCAGGCCTTCCAGGTTGAAACCGAAGGCGTGCAGCGCGTTGGCGAACGGCGTGTTGCCGTCCGGGGGCAGCATCACGAACACGCGATGCAGGCCGACGCCGTCGAACAGGAACGGGCACAGTGCCTGCAGCATGGCGTCGACATGCGGATGCCCGTGCTGCAGCGACAGCAGCTCGACGCAGCGCGCCTCCTGCGATTGCAGGCGGATGTGCAGCTGGTCCAGCACCGTGCCGTGTTCGTCATCGAACACGCCCAGCAGCAGCTGGTCGTTGTCCTGCTCCAGGCGTGAGCGATGCATGTGGGCGAGGAAGCGTGCCTCCTCGTCGATGCCGGACGGGGGGTGGCGGCCGCGCTGCCGACGGTCGTCGAACAGGCGCCAGCGCGGCAGATCGGTGCGCTGGAACGGGCGCAGGGTGATCGGCGCCACCTGCAGCTGCAGCAGATGGCGGCGCAGCACCGGGCGTAGCGGGGGGAGGGCGGGGGTCGGATATGGACTGATCATCCCCGCAACGATGGCGAGGCCCGCAGCGGCAGACCATTCAAATCGTTGCAGAAGCGTGATCGCTGCCGCGGCAGGTCTGATTCGGTTCAGGCATAAGTCCATCAGGGCTGGTCATTTCCGTTGAAACTGCCCATTCAGGACACTTTCGTTACGGGAACGTTATGTGCCGATGGCCACCGCCCGTGCCACCACCCACTCCTCCAGGAAGCCCATGTCCGCCTCTCACAAGGCGCTGCGCCCGCGTCCGCTGGTGCTCGCGCTGTCGTCCCTGATGCTGGTCTCGTCGCCGGCCTTCGCGCAGGAAAGCGCACCCACCCAGCTACAGGAAGTGAAGGTCACCGGCTCGCGCATTCCCCGCGCCAGCGTCGAGGGGCCGTCGCCGGTGACGGTGATCAGCCGTGAGCAGATCGATGCGCAGGGTTACCGCAATGCCTTCGATGCATTGAGTGCCTTGACCGAGAACACCGGCAACGTGCAGGGCGAAGACTTCGGCAACACGTTCACCCCGGCCGCCAACACTATCAATCTGCGGGGGCTGGGCCCGAACCGCACGCTGGTACTGGTCAACGGCCGACGCCAGTCCGACTACCCACTGGCCTACGAAGGTTCGGTGAACGTGGTCAACCTGGCCAACATTCCGAGCGCGCTGATCGAGCGCATCGAGGTGCTGGCTGCCGGTGCATCGGCGGTGTACGGCTCCGATGCCATCGCCGGCGTGGTCAACATCATCCTCAAGGACCACTTCGAGGGCGTGGACGTTAACGTGCGCGCTGGCGGTACCCAGCAGGGCGGTGGCGACAACCAGCGCGTGCAGGTGGTCGGTGGCGGTTCCGGCGAGCGCTGGGATGGCCTGTTCGGCTTCGAGTTCGATGTGCGCAAGGCGATCCACGCGCGCCAGCGCGACTTCATGGATTCGCTGGACGATGACCCGACCGGCAAGGCGCCGCAGGCCACCGCCATCGCCTACCGGCGCAACGCCGCCACCGGCCGCAACATCGACCCGGCTACGAACGGCTGCGACCCGGCGTCGGGCATCTACGGCGGCAGTGTGTTCCGTGCCTTCAACCCGCGCCAGGGCTGGTACTGCGGCAGCAATGAGGCTGCCGCCAGTTACTGGACCGTGCAGACCGAGAAGCGCAACCTCAATGGGTATGGCCTGCTGACCTTCCACGTCAACGAGACCACCGACCTGTTCGCCGATCTGGCCGTGGGCAGCGCACGCATCACCAACAACACCCGCGCGCCCACCTGGACGTCGGCCCGCAACTATTTCTACAATCAGACCACCGGCAACCTGGAGAGCTGGTACCGTCGCTTCGCACCGGAAGAGATCGGTGGCCTGCCGCGCAACGCCAACCGCTTCCTGGAAAACTCGTGGTCGTTCAACGTCGGCGCGCGAGGCCGGATCGGCGACAGCGACTGGGACTATGAAGCGGTCTACAGCCGTTCCCGCTACGAGAACCGTACCCGTCGCCCGGTACTGCTGGCCGGCATCAACGAATACCTGCTCGGCCCGAAGCTGGGCGTGCGCGATGGCGTGGAGGTCTATGCACCGGACCCGGCACGCCTGTTCAAGCCGCTGACGCCGAACGAGTACGAGGGGCTGTCCGATTACCAGGAAAGCCGCAATGCAGCGTGGCTGCAGACCTTCAGCGCCAGCATCAACGGCCGCCTGTTCGCGCTGCCCGGCGGTAATGCCGCGCTGGCGGCGGTGGTCGAGGCCGGCAGCCAGGGTTACCGCAACCGCCCCGATCCGCGGCTGGGGAGCGGAGAGTTCTGGAACACCAGCGCCGGCATCGGTGCCGGTGGCGAGCGCGACCGCTATGCGGCGGGTGTTGAACTGCAACTGCCGTTGCTGAAGTCGCTGACCACCACCCTGGCCGGTCGCTACGACCAGTACCGTGCCGGCGGCGAGCACCTCGGCAAGGCCACCTGGAGCTTCGGCGTGGAGTTCCGCCCGATCGAGAGCCTGCTGATCCGTGGTACCGCTGCGACCAGCTTCCGCGCGCCGGACATGAACTACGTGTTCGCCACCGAGACCCGTGGCTACAACCCGGGCATGACCGACTACTGGCGTTGCCGCACCGCAGGCCAGTCGTATGACAACTGCGACTACAACGGCCTGTCGATTGACTACAGCAACCGCGCGAATGCGCAGCTGCAGCCGGAAACCGCCAAATCCTATGGCTTCGGCGTGGTCTGGTCGCCGCTGGCCGGGCTGGATTTCAGCGCTGACTACTACGACATCCGCATCGACAACGAGGTGACCAGCCTCGACACCAGCCGCATCCTGCGCGACGAGGCCGATTGCCGCCTGGGTCGCACGCTGGGCGGCGAGGCGCGTGATATCGGCTCACCGTTGTGCCAGGACGCGCTGTCGCGGGTGATCCGCAACCCCTCCAATGCCACCGTGCAACCGGACCAGGTGACCCGCGTGCTGATCAACCCGATCAACGCGGCGTCCGAATCGGTACGCGGCCTGGACCTGAAGGGCAACTGGCGCTTCGATGCGGGCCGCTATGGCCGCTTCACCACGCGCCTGGCCTACACCGTGGTGCTGGAGCACACATACCGGCAGTTCTCCGACGACCCGGAGCGCGACATCCGCAATTCGCTGGATGACTACCAGTGGCGCAGCAAGGCCAACGGCAGCATCACCTGGAACCAGGGTGACTGGACCACCACGCTGTATGGCAACCGTTTCGGCTCGCTGCCCAAGAGTGATGGCAGTGGCCGCATGGGTCCGTACATGACCTACAACGCCAGCGTGTTCCGCCAGTTTGGTGAGAACCTGTCGGTGGGCGTGATCGTCAACAACCTGCGCGACAGCCGCCCGCCGGCGGACAGGAACGGAGGCGGCTGGCCGTTCTATCCCGTCGGCAACTACGACCCGTATGGCCGCCAGTACTGGTTGCAGCTGGACTACCGGTTCCGCTGATCCCGCTGCAAGCGAAAGGCCCGGCATTGCCGGGCCTTTCGCCTTTCACTCATCGTGTGGTGCCGCTGCGCCCGCCGCCGGTTCAGGGCAGCGCCTGCTGCAGGTACGACTCGATGACATAGCTGAAAGGCTGCTGCTGGCGGTCGCGCAACAGGGCGCGCACTTCCAGGATCACGCCATGATCGCCTTCGCCGCGCGGCGGCCAGAAGGTCTGGTCGGCCAGGGTCTGGCGCTGGAAGCCGAGCGGGCCGACCACGCGCCCGAAGGGCTCGTCAGTGCTGTCCAGCACGTCGTTCATGGCCGGGCTGAGGTGGCCGGGCAGGTACCAGTTGTCGGCCTCGGACAACACGCGGATGCCACAGACCAGCTGCACGCGGCGGTAGCGCAGGGCGGTACCGGATTGCGCCGCGCCCAGCGCCTGCAACACGTCGGCCGGTGCCGGCTTGTCCTGGCCGCGCACGCGCACCGCACGCACCCGTGCCTGCTCGGCCAGGCCATGCTCGGCGCACCAGTGCTCCAGGGTGGCGGTAGCGCTCTGCCCGGACAGCACGCGCTGGTGCAGCCGTTCGACCAGCGCAGCCGGCGCGATGCGCTGCTGTCCAGGCGGTGCCTGCAGCGGTGCAGTGGCGGCGGCATCAGTGGCGGACAGGCTGGCGATCGGGGCGGCGGCAAGCAGGGACGCGGCCTGCCAGCGGCGGAGACGATCGTGGCGGTCGGACGGGCCCATGCGGCATCACAGCGGAAACAGGTGCCTATGGTACCCGTTCAGGCGTGTGCACGGCGTGGCAGCGGCCGGCCGTCGTTGCGGCATTCATCGTTCTGATGAATGCATGGCATCCAGATATTTCGTTGGCCGATGGGGGTGCCGGGGGCGCAGGATGGCGCCATGACCTGGCTTTGCGGGAGTTTCCGATGACGCTTCAGTTCGTCCATGGCGGCGTGGATCGCGACGGTGCACCGTTGCATTTCCACATCCGCAACGGACGCATCAGCGGCCTGAACGCAGAAGGCACGCCGCGCGAAGGTGCGGAAAGCGTCGATCTGAGCGGCTTTGCCGTCCTGCCAGGCCTGGTGGACGGCCATATCCACCTGGACAAGAGCTTCGTGGGTGATCGCTGGCATCCGCACCAACCGGTGAACAGCCTGCGTGAGCGCCTGGCGGTGGAGAAGGCGGCGGTGGCGGGCGCGGCACCGATGGTCGACCGGGCCGAGGCGCTGATCCGCCAGTGCAGCGGCTTCGGCACGGTGGCGATGCGCTGCCACGTCGACATCGATGGCAGTACCGGGCTGCGCCATCTGGACGCGGTGCGCGAGGCGGCGCTGCGCTGTGCCGACATCGTGCGCATCCAGCTGGTGGCGTTCCCGCAGGCCGGGGTGATGTCCTGCCCAGGCACCGCCGTAGTGCTGGAGCAGGCCATTGCCGCGGGCGTGGAGGTACTGGGCGGCATCGACCCGACCACCCTCGACGGCGATGCCGAAGGGCAGCTGGCGCTGTTGTTCGGCCTGGCCGAGCGCTATGGCGTGCGGCTGGACATCCATCTGCACGAACCCGGCGAGACCGGGCTGGCACAGCTGCTGCGCATCGCTGCGCGGACCCGGGCGGCCGGATTGCAGGGCCGGGTGGCGGTCAGCCATGCCTATTCGTTGGGTGAAGTGCCGCTGGCGCGCGCGCTGCAGGTTGGCGAGGCGCTGGCCACGGCCGGCGTAGCCATCATGAGCAATGCACCGGGCGACCACCCGTTCCCGCCATTGCGTGCGCTACATGACGCCGGCGTGCGCGTGTTCGCCGGCAACGACAACATCCGCGACTGCTGGTGGCCGTACGGCAATGGCGACCTGCTGCAGCGGGCGATGCTGCTGGGCTACCGCTCCGGCTTCTACACCGATGCCGACCTGATGCTGGCGCTGGACATGGTCACCACCCATGCCGCTCAGGTGATCGGGCTGCCACAGTACGGCCTTGCGGAGGGCTTACCGGCCACCTTTGTCGCGGTGCGTGCCGACCATGGCCCGGCGGCGGTGGCTGCAGTGCCAGTGGAACGCCGCGTGGTGGTGGACGGCCGCTGGCTGTAGATCCACGCCATGCGTGGGTGATGCGATCGAATCCGGCGCGCGGCTCACACGTAATCGTCGGCGCGGGTCGCGACGAACTCCTCCAGCCACGCCAGCAGGTGGGCAATGTCGATCACCTCGCCCTGTTCGACGCGCTTGAGCAGCAGCGTACTGGCGCCGATCTGCAGGCTGCTGTCGGCATAGCGCAGCACCGCATCGATGCCCCAGGCGTCGGTGACCTGCATCCACGCCAGGCCTGGCACGCGCTGGGCCAGGGTGTCGCCGAACGCCACGCCAAGGGCCTCCCAGCCGTCGCCGTCGTCACGGTCGATCAGTTCGGCGTCGACCACACGCTGCAGCGTGCTGGCTGGCAGTGGCCATTGCACCGGCAGGCTGGGGAAACCGGCCGCCACGCGTGCAGCGATCAACGACCGCTGGTGTTGCAGATGGGTCTGCAGGGCCGCGGGCAGGGGATCGAAGCGGGCGGGAATTTCGTCGGACATGGCGAGGCGCCGCGGAGCACGGAAACAGCGGGCACTGTATCTGGCGATGTGACGCCCAGGCGCGGCAGGATTGTTCAGATATCGATGTCTGATGCGCGAAACGCATCCACACATGGCGCGGATCTACGCTGCTCAATCCGGTTCGCGCTGCACCTGCCGCCACAACTCGCTGGCCAGCGCGCGCACGGCGTCATCGGCATCGGCGCGATGCAGCAGGCCGATCTCGTAGTTGTCGATCACCGGCAGGTCGCGCTCACCATCGATGATGCGGTGTTCACGCATGACCGCGCGTCGGGGCAGCAGGCTGATGCCGATGCCATCGGCCACCGCGCCCTGGATGCCGCTGAGCGACGAGCTGGTGAAGGCGATGCGCCAGCGCAGGCCCAGCGCTTCCACGGCGTGGATCATCTCGTCGCGATACAGCCCGCGCGGCGGGAAGGTGACCAGCGGCAGCGGATCCAGCTGCAGGCAGCTGCTGCGCAGGCTGTCGATCCAATGCATCGGCTCACGCCGGCAGTGCACGGCCTGACGCGTGTTGCGACGCTGTTTGACCAGCACCAGGTCCAGCTCGCCATGGTCGAATCCGTGCGCCAGGTCGCGGCTCAGTCCGCTGCTGATCTCCAGCTTCACCTGCGGATGGCGACGGCTGAAGGCCGCCAGCATCCGCGTGGTCTGCGCGTTGACGAAGTCCTCCGGCACGCCGATGCGTACGGCGGTCTCCACCGTGGCGCCGGCCAGCGCCTGGGCCATTTCCTCGTTCAGGTCGAGCATGCGCCGCGCGTAGCCGAGCAGGGTGTGGCCGGCATCGGTGGGATGCACGTCGCGGTGGCCGCGTTCGAGCAGGCGGTGCCCGGCCAGTTCCTCCAGGCGGCGCACCTTCTGGCTGACCGTGGACTGGGTCGAATGCAGTCGCGTGGCGGCGGTGGTGAAACTGCCGCAGTCGGCCACCATCACCAGCGCCCGCAACAGGTCCAGTTCGAACAGGGTTCTATTCGATTTGGCACTGTCTGGCATTTGAACATTTCACTTCTGGATGCAAGTGGCGACTTCTACCATGCAGGAAAGGGGGGCGGCAAGCAGGGCGCTGCGGTTGTGCCGGCAGCGCCCGCAGGACCCGCCGAACAGGAGAAACGAAGATGCGTATCCATCGTTGCCGTCGCTGGCCCGCTCCGCTGGGGCGCCTGCTGCTGCTGTGCCTGCTGGCGATGGCCATTCCTGCCTGTTCGGCCACCGCGGGCTCGCCCGATGCGCGCCTGCGCGACGCGGCCGCCCGCGGCGACAGCGAGGCGGTGCGCGCGGCGCTGGAAGAGGGCGCCGATCTCGACGCTCGCGACGGCCAGGGCCGTACCGCGCTGCTGCTGGCCACGCATGGCAACAACGTGGATGCCGCGCGCGAGCTGATCGAGGCGGGTGCTGACGTCAATGCCAAGGATGCGTTGCAGGACAGTGCCTACCTGTACGCCGGTGCGCGTGGCCTGGACGAAATCCTGGCGATGACGCTGGCGCACGGCGCTGATCTGCACAGCACCAACCGCTATGGCGGTACCGCGCTGATTCCGGCCGCCGAGCGCGGCCACGTCGCCACCGTGCGCACGCTGCTGCGCGCGGGCGTTGCGGTGGATCATGTCAACCGCCTGCACTGGACCGCATTGCTGGAAGCGATCCTGCTGGGCGATGGAGGACCGCGTCATGTGCAGATCGTGCAGCTGCTGCTCGATGCCGGTGCCGATCCCGAGCGCGCCGACGGCGATGGCGTGACACCACTGGCCCATGCGCGGCAACGCGGCTACACCGACATCGAAGCACTGCTGCGCCAGTACGGCGCGGTGCGCTGAGGCCCGACCCCTTCCACCCGCACGCTGGGCGTGCCCATCAGGATGCTGTCCATGTTCCGTTTCCATTCGCTGTCTCTTGCCGTCCTTGTTGCGGTGGCGCCGCTGTCGGCCGCGGCCGCCGAGCGTGCCGACCTGCTGATCCGCAATGCCACCGTGGTGGATGTCGAACATGCCAACACGCTGCCTGGGCAGAGCGTGGTGATCCGCGGCGAGGACATCGTTGCCGTTGGTCCGGACGCGAAGCTGCGCAGCCAGTGGACGACCGCCCGCCAGATCGATGCCAAGGGCAAGTACCTGATCCCGGGCCTGTGGGACATGCACGTGCACTTCGGTGGCGGCCCGGCGCTGATCGAAGAGAACAAGGCGCTGCTGCCGCTGTACATCGCGCATGGCATCACCACCGTGCGTGACTGCTCCGGCGACCTGCCCGAGCAGGTGCTGCAGTGGCGTGGCGAGATCGCCAAGGGCACCCTTTTCGGGCCGCGCCTGCTCAGTTCGGGCGCGAAGATCGAAGGCATCAAGCCGGTCTGGAAGGGCACGATCGAAGTGGGCAGCGAGGCGGACGTCGATCGGGCGATCGCCCGCCTGCAGCACGACAAGGTCGATTTCGTGAAGATCACCGACAGCACGCTGAAGCCGGAGCTGTTCCTGTACTCGGCCAGTGCTGCACGCAAGGCCGGCTTCAAGGCTTCGGGCCATATCCCGATGGCGCTGACCGTGGAGCAGGCCGTCGATGCCGGGCTGGCTTCGATCGAGCACCTGGACTATGCGTTCAAGGCCGGCAGCAAGGACGAGGCGCAGATTGCAGCCGACTTCGCCGCCGGCCGCATCGACCGCGCGGAAGCCAACCGCCGGCTCGACGCCAGCTTCGACCGCGATACCGCGATGCACGCCTACCGCGATTTCGCCAGGCGCGGCGTGTTCGTGACGCCGACCCTCAACGGTGGCCGCATCCTCGACTTCCTCGACCAGGATGACCACGCCAACGACCCGTACCTGGCCTACATCGGCCCGGGCCTGCGCGCGACCTACCAGTGGCGCGTCGACCGTGCCGCCAAGGCCACGCCCGCGCAGATCGAAGCCCGCCACGCGCAGTACCACCAGGTGGCCGCAGTGCTGCCGCTGCTGCAGGAGGCGGGCGTGACGATCATCGCCGGCACCGATGCGGGCTTCCTCAACTCGTACAACTTCCCGGGCATTGCGCTGCACCAGGAACTGCAGCTGTTCGTGAAGGAGGGCCTGAGCGCACCGCAGGCGTTGTCGGCAGCGACCCGTTCCGGCCCGGCCTGGTTCGGCCAGATCGATCGCTACGGTGGCGTGGCCATCGGCAAGGCCGCCGACCTGGTGCTGCTGACCGCCAATCCGCTGCAGGACATCGCCGCTACCGAAAAGATCGACAGCGTGATCCTGCGTGGCAACGTGTATGACCGTGCGGCGCTGGACAGGATGCTGGCCGAGACCAGGGCGAAGGTCGCGGCCTGGAATGCCGAGACGGCCAAGGCCAACTGATGGCGGAGTTGGGCGCCTTCATTCCTGGAGAGTCGAGCCATGCTCGGCTCACTCTGTTCCGCTGTCCAAGTATTCGATCCGGTTGGGATTCATCCACGCATGGCGTGGATCTACTGATCGTGGGATCCGTGCGTCAATCGTGGCCGCTGTCGTCCAGGCTGATGATGCCGCGCCGCAGCGCCTGAGTGACCGCATGCGTGCGATCGCCGACGCCGAGCTTGTCCATCAGGCTCTTCATGTGCGCCTTCACCGTCTGCTCGGAAATCTGCATGCGTTCGCCGATGCGCTTGTTCGACAGGCCACCTGCGACGTGCCGCAGCACTTCGGTCTCGCGGGGTGACAGCCGGTCTTCCACCACGTGCGCGGCGATGCTGGCAGCCACCGCCGGTGGGATCGGTGCGCGCCGGCCACCGGCCACCATGCGGATGGTGTCGACCAGTTCATGGCGCAGCATGTCCTTCAGCAGATAGGCACTGGCACCGGCCTGCAATGCGCGCACCGCACGCACATCGCCTCGGTAGGTAGTCAGCACGATGATCCGTGCACGCGGGTCGAGCGCGCGGATCCGCACGATCGCTTCAACGCCATCCAGGCGTGGCATCTGCAGATCCATCAGCACCACGTCCGGGTGCAACCGCTGGTAGCACGCGATGGCCTCTTCGCCGTCGGCGGCTTCGCCAAGCAGCTGCAGATCGGCCTGCGCGCCCAGCAGCGCCGCCAGGCCGTCGCGCAGCAGGGGGTGGTCATCGACCACAAGGACGCGGATCGGGGCAGGGATTTCAGTCATGCTTCGGAGTGCTCCAGGGCCAGCGCCAACGCGATGGAAGTCGGTGATACAGGCGCCGCGCGGGGACCGCCAGCGCAATTTCGGTACCCAGTCCGGGGCGCGTCCACAGCTGCAGCTCGGCACCCAGACGCTGCGCCCGCTCGCGCATGCCCTGCAGGCCCCAGTGGCCGTGGCCGGCGTTCTCGTCGGCGATACCCACGCCATCATCGCGCACGTGCAGCAGGAAGCAACGCGTGCCGTAGGACAGCTCCACCTCGATGGCACTGGCGTCGGCGTGACGCAGCGCATTGCGGATCGCCTCGCGCCCGATCAGGAAGACCTCTTCAGCGGCGTCGGCCTGAAGCAGTGGCGCTGCCCCCTCCACGGTCAGGCGCAGCGGGTTGGTGCCCTTGCCGGCGTACTCGGCGTGCACGTCGGCCAGCGCCGACGCAAGGTCGCGATCGGCGAACGGGCCATCACGCAATGCGTTGACCCGCTCGCGGCCTTCGGCCAGGTTGCGCTCGGCCAGCTGCATCGCCGACTCCAGCTGGCTGCGCACCGGCGCCGGGGTCTGCGCGGACTGGCTGATCGCATGCAGGCGCAGGATCAGGCCCTGGCTGCCCTGCAGCAGGGTGTCATGCAGGTCGCGGGCGATGCGTTCGCGTTCACCGTGGCGCTCCTGCAGACGAGCACGGAACAATGCCGCCAGCTGGCCACTGCGGATGCGTACGGCCATCACCAGCAGTGCCAGTATCGCCGCTGCGCACAACAGCTTGAACCACACCGTCTGCATGAACGTAGGCGCGATGCGGAAGCTGCGGCTGGCCGGCATGGTGCTCCAGATGCCGTCTTCGTTGGCAGCTTCCACCTCGAAGCGGTAATTGCCCGGTTCCAGGTTGGTGTAGTACGCACGGGTACTGCTGCCGGCGTCCTGCCAGCCGTCGTCGACGCCGGACAGGCGATAGCGGTAGCGGTTGCGCTCCGGGCGTGCCAGCGACAGCGCCACGTAGTCGATCTGCAGCTGGCTGGTGCCCGCAGGCAGGCGCAGGCCGTCGTGCAGGGGCTGGTGTGCGCTGCCGTACAGCACCTCGCCGATGCGCACGCTGGGCGCCATCATGTTGACATGCGATCGCGTGGTATCCAGCCAGGCCAGGCCCTGGTTGGTGGCCAGCCACAGCAGTCCGTCATCGGCCAGCGCGGCGGTGGCGATCGGCCCGCTCTGCAGGGCAATGCCTGGCATGCCGTCCACCGCATCGAACAGGCGTGGCGTCACCTGCATGCCGGTGCGCAGGGCGCCGCGCAGCTGGCTGCTCTGCAGCCGTACCAGGCCCCGGCTGCCATTGAGCCACAGGTGCCCGCGTGCGTCGGCGACCATGCCGGTGATGCCTTCGAGCACACCGGCCATGTCAGTGCGGACGGGCACGAATGGGCCATTTCCCACGCGCGCGGCAAGGCCGGCTTCGCCGGCCACCAGCAGCAGATCCTGATGCTGCAGCAGCGCGGTCACCGGCCCCACGGCAAGCCCCTGGGTGGTATCGAAGGTGTCGATGCCCGTGCTGCGCATGCGGCGCAGCCGGCCGTCGGCATAGCCGAGCAGCAGCTGGCCCTCGTGGTCCAGTGCAAGCGTTGAACAGGCCAGCTCGGGCAAGCGCGTTTCGCGCCGCCATTGGCCATGCCGGTAATGCAGTACGCCGTGTTCGCCACTGCAGACCCAGGCCTGTTCGTCGTCGGCGAACAGCAGGGCATGCAGCGGTTGCCCGGTGAATGGTGCCGGCAGCGGAATCAGGGTGGTGTGGCCGGCCACCGTGCGTGCCAGGTTGACCCAGTCGAACTGCCAGACCGGTGTGGGCGCCTGGCGTGCGGCCGTCTGCAGCTGCGCGGCGTTGCCGTCCAGCAACGGCCGGCGCAGATCGTACAGTTTGAGGTCTTCGCCATAGCCATAGACGCGTCCATCGCTGGCCCGCACCAGTGAGCGGTAGGGGTCGCTGGGGCCGGCGGTGAGCGTATGCACGCTGCGTGCGCGGAAGCGGTTGAGGCCAAGATTGGTGCCGACCCAGAGGTTGCCCTCGCGATCGACGATGATCGGCACGGCCGAGGTGGCGGTCAGCCCGTGCGGTGAATCGAAGCGTTCCATGCGTACGGCATGATCGCCCTGGAAGGTGACCCGCGCCACACCGCCATGTGGGCTCATCGTGGCCCACAACGCACCATCGGCGGTGAACTGCAGGCGCGCGGCGACCAGATCCGGCAATCGCCGTGCTTCGCGCTCATGCTCGGCCATCAGGCCCTGCGCGTTGGCCAGCGGCGAGGTGCCGCGCACGCGGTCGGCCAGCCACACTTCGCCCTGCGGGCTTTCGGCCAGTGACGCCATCTGCGATACGGCGATGCCGGTGTCCCTGAACACGGCATCGCCTGATGCGCGCATCCAGACCTTCAGGTCGGCCAGGACCCAGAAGGTGCCGCGGCTGTCATGCAGCACCCATTGCACGCGATGCTCCGGCACGCCGCTCCCGCTCGGCAGCGGTTGCCAGCGCTGGCCGTCGAACCAGCGCAGGCCACCATTGATGGCTGCCCACAGCCGGCCGTCACGGGCCTGGCTGAAGTGTGGCACCACGCCGACCGGCACCCCCTGGCCGCGGCCGTAGTTGTGCAGCTGGCCGCGCGCGAGCTGGCTGATGCCGGCCTGGAAGTAGCCGATCCAGAGTGCGCCATCGCTGCCGTGCGCCAGCGTGACCATGTTGGAGGAGGGAAAGGCGCTGCCGACCGGTGCCGGCTGGCGTTCAAAGCGGCGGCCATCGAAGCGGTAGAGGCCCGAGCCGGTGGCCAGCCACAACAGGCCATCGCGGTCCTGGCTGATGTCCCAGATATCGCCGGGCGCGCCCTGGCCAACCCGCCAGGCGGTGTGCTCGTAGCCGGGCAGGCCGCTGCTCAGCAAAGGGCGCTGCACGGCGAACGCCTGCAGGGAGATCAACAGCAGCAGGCACGCCAGCAGCGCTGGCAGGCGGTGCTGGAACGGGAAGGGGCGGCCACGCATGGCGGGCATTCTGTCAGGTACGGGGCAGGCCAGGGTGACCCGAACGGGGTAGGCGCATGGCGCGCCGCTCGGCTATCACCCCGGCATGTTCCGTGGAGCCCGGCCATGCAGCGCCTGTTCGTGATGTTTCCCGACCGTGCACCGGGCCTTGGCCTGCTCTGGTTGCGGCTGTGGGTGGCCGCTGCGTTGTGCATGCCGGCGGCGCACGCCGGTGAGTGGTCGATACCCGGCCTGGTGGTGGCCGCGATGCTGGTGCTGGGCGCGCTGACCCCGCTGGCGGCGGTGCTGGCAACGCTGGGCCTGTACCTGCTGGCCCAGCCCTGGGCACTTGCGCCACTGCCGCTGGCGCTGCTGCTGCTTGGGCCGGGCGCCTATTCGCTGGATGCCCGGCTGTTCGGCCGTCGCCTGCTGGGGCGGCGGCCTCCCCCATTCGGGTAGGTGCCGGCTTCGTCCGACGGGGGTAGGGCTTCCGGCGCGTGGCACCGACCATGAGCCACCCCTCTGCGGCGTCCCCCATGGCCACCGTTTCCCTGCCTGCTTCGCCCGCCGCATCGCTGGCCCCGCACCAGACGGCGGCGTTGCAGCGCGCCCTGCGCTATGTCGATGACCACCTGTCACAGCCGCTGCGGGTGACCGAGCTGGCGGAGGCTGCCTGTGTCAGTCGCTTCCATCTGGTGCGCCTGTTCCGTAGCGGCACGGGCGCCAGCCCGCTGCGCTACGTGCGCCGCCGCCGCATCCAGCGCGCCTGCCAGCTGTTGCCGGGCGCGAAGCAGCCGATGTCATCCCTGGCGCAGCAGCTGGGCTTCTTCGACCAGAGCCATTTCGTCCGCAGCTTCCGCGCTGAGACCGGCTGCAACCCAGGCCAGTACCTGGCCGGCGATGCGGCCCTGTTGCTTCCCACAGAAAATGTTTCCAACGGAGTCCATCCATGAGCCTTGCCACCGCTGTTGCCGCCCCGTCCCTGCTGTCGCCCACCGATCACGCACTGGTGCTGATCGACTTCCAGTCGCAGATGGCATTTGCTACCCATACCATCGACATCTCGGCGCTGCGCAACAACGTGTCGCTGATCAGCAAGGGCGCCAAAGGATTCAACGTACCGGTGCTGCTGACCACGGTGGCCGAAACGTCGTTCTCCGGCCCGATGTTCCCGGAACTGCCGGAGATCTTCCCGGGCCAGCCGGTGTTCGACCGGACCTCGATGAATACCTGGGAAGATCAGGCGGTGATCGCGGAGATCAATCGCATCGGCAAGCGCCGCCTGGTTCTTGCCGGCCTGTGGACCAGCGTCTGCATCGTCGGTCCGGCGCTGTCAGCGCTGGCGCAGGGGTTCGAGGTGTACGTGATCACCGATGCCTGTGGCGATGTCAGCGAAGAGGCCCACGAGCGTGCGATCACCCGCATGGTGCAGGCCGGCGCGGTGCCGATGACCAGCGTGCAGTACCTGCTTGAACTGCAGCGCGACTGGGCACGTGGCGAGACCTACGAGCTGACCACCGGCATCGCCCGCGACCACGCCGGCGGCTATGGCATCGGCATCCAGTACGCCAAGCGCATGTTCGGCGCGCAGGAAGGCGGGCACTGAGCATGCTGGCCGGCCATGGCCTCGACCTGGCCCTGCTGATGCTGCGCGTGGCAGCCGGAGGCTTCCTGCTGCCGCACGCGCTGGGCAAGCTGTTCGGCTGGTTCGGAGGCCCCGGGCTGGCCGGTTTTGCCACTGAACTGCGCGGCTTCGGCCTGCCAGCGGTGGCACCGCTGCCGCTGTTGCTGGCCCTGCTGCAGGTGCTGTCCGGGCTGGCCGTGCTGCTGGGCTGGCAGACCCGCGTCGCCGCGCTTGCGGCGGCTGCCTTCATCGGCTTCACCGTACTGTTGGCCTTGCCCAGGGGCTGGTTCTGGATGCGCGGCGGTAGCGAGTACCCGTTGATGTGGACCACGGTACTGCTGGCCCTCGCGCTGGCCGGGCCCGGCGCCTGGGCACTGGACGGCCAGCGCCTTCCAGGAGACCTCGCATGAGTCACGATCCACTCGACCACGGCCGCCGCAACGTGGTGCTGGGCGGCAGCGCCGCGATGGCGCTGGGCCTGGCTGGCCGCGCCGGAGCTGCATTCGATTCCACTTCCAAGGAGCGTCGCATGAGCACGCTGGTCATCCGCAATGCCCGCATCACCACCCTCGACCCGCAGCAGCCACACGCACAGGCGCTGGCCGTGCAGGAGGGGCGCATCGTTGCCGTCGGCAGTGACGAGCAGATCATGCGCGACTGGGGCACCGAAGCGACCCTGATCGATGCGCAGGGCCGGCGCCTGTTGCCCGGCCTCAACGACAGCCACACGCACCTGATCCGCGGCGGCCTGAACTACAACCTGGAACTGCGCTGGGATGGCCTGCGTTCGCTGGCCGATGCGATGGCGATGCTGAAGGCACAGGTTGATCGCACCCCGGCGCCGCAATGGGTACGCGTGGTCGGTGGCTTCACTGCCGCGCAGTTCAACGAAAAGCGCCTGCCGACCCTACAGGAACTCAACGACATCGCGCCGGATACGCCGGTATTCCTGCTGCACCTGTACGACCGCGCGCTGCTCAACCGCGCTGCGCTTCGGGCCTGTGGCTACACGAAAGACACGCCGGACCCGCCGGGCGGGCAGATCGTGCGCGACTCGCTGGGCAACCCGACCGGACTGCTGCTGGCCAAGCCCAACGCGCTGATCCTGTATGCAACGCTGGCCAAGGGGCCCCGGCTGCCGATCGAGTACCAGGCCAATTCCACCCGCCACTTCATGCGTGAGCTGAACCGGCTGGGCATCACCTCGGTGATCGACGCCGGAGGCGGTTTCCAGAATTATCCGGAGGACTACCAGGTCATCGAGCAGCTGCACCGCGATGACCAGCTGACAGTGCGCATCGCCTACAACCTGTTCACCCAGAACAAGGGCAAGGAAGTGGATGACTTCCGCGGCTGGAGCGAGATCCTGCAGCCTCGCCAGGGCGATGACCTGCTGCGCCACAACGGGGCCGGCGAGATGCTGGTGTTCTCCGCTGCCGACTTCGAGCTGTTCAACGAGCCACGCCCGGAGTTGCCGGCGGAGCTGGAACCGGAACTGCACGATGTGGTGAAGCTGCTGGTCGAGAAGCGTTGGCCGTTCCGCATCCACGCCACCTACGACGAGAGCATCACCCGCATCCTGGACGTGTACGAGCAGGTCAACCGCGAGGTGCCGTTCGATGGCCTGCACTGGTTCATCGACCATGCCGAGACCATCACTCCGCGCAACATCGAACGCATCCGCGCGCTCGGCGGCGGCATCGCCGTGCAGCACCGCATGGCCTACCAGGGCGAGGCATTCGTCGAGCGCTACGGTGTGCAGGCGGCGCGGCATACGCCGCCGGTGAAGCGGATGCTGGCCGAAGGCGTGCCGGTGGGTGCCGGAACCGATGCCACCCGTGTGGCCAGCTACAACCCGTGGGTGGCGTTGTCCTGGCTGGTGACCGGGCGCACCGTGGGCGGCCTGGCCCTGTACGGCGATGAGAACCTGTTGGAGCGCGAACAGGCGCTGCGCCTGTGGACCCAGGGCAGCGCGTGGTTCTCGGGCGACGAAGCGGTGAAGGGCACGCTTAAGGCTGGCCAGCTGGCCGACTTCATCCTGCTGTCGGCTGATTTCTTCCGCGTCGATGACGCGCAGATCGCCGACATCACCAGCGTGTTGACCGTGGTCGGTGGCCGCATCGTGCACGCCGACGGTGACTACGCCGGCCTGGCCCCGCAGCTGCCGCCGGCGATGCCCAACTGGTCGCCAGTGAACAGGTTTGGCGGCTACCACGTGGGTGGAGCCGCGACCGGCCTGGCCGCTGCCCACCGCCATCACCACGGTGTGGCCTGCAGTACGCATGGCGCCCATGGTCATGCCGCCCGGCACGTGGCGCCGACCGATGACCTGACCGCGTTCTGGGGCGCGATGGGATGCTCGTGCTTCGCGTTCTGAGCCTGGCGCTGCTGGCCATGCCGGCGCTGGCGCTGGCCTGCGACGGTGGCCACTGCAGCGATGCAGGCGACGGCCAACTGCAATGGGATGCGTCGCTACGCGTGCGTGGCCTGTACTACGATCCGACCCGCTTCGGCATCGGAGGCGCAGAGGATGGCTACGGCCTGCTGCGTGCGCTGGCCTCGGCCACCTATGTGGAAGACACCTGGCAGGCGAAGCTGCAGCTGGGTGTGCACGCCGAGAGTGGCAAGGCCGGCGGCCCCGGCCGTACCGATCGCAGCGCGTTGGACGTGCAGCAGGCGTACTGGCGCTGGCAGCGCGGTGTCTTTCATTTGCAGCTGGGCCGGCAGGAGGCCGGCTACGGCAGCTCGCGGCTGTTGTCGGTACGCGATGGGCCGAACATCCGCCTGGCCTTCGACGGCGCACGTGCAGGCTGGAAAGGCCGCCTCGGCATGCTGGACCTGATGGTGTTGCGGCCGGTGGAGAATCGAGCCGGTGCCTTCGATGATCGGGGCGAACACGGTGCCCACCTGTGGGGTGCGTACGCCACGACGGCGCGCGGTCAGGCGTCGGGCCAGTGGGATCTGTACCTGCTGGACTACCGCCGCGACGGCGCGCACTTCGCCGCAGGCAGCGGTACCGAACGTCGGCAGACACTCGGCGCGCGCTGGTTCGGCCAGGCCGGTGCACTGGACTGGAACAACGAACTGGTGGTGCAGGGCGGTGAACTGGGTGCCGCCACGGGTGACCTCGACATCCGCGCCTGGACGTTGGCCACCGATACGGGTTGGCGCTGGCCGGACCTGCCGCTGCAGCCACGGCTGGGCCTGAAGGCCGACATCGCCAGCGGCGACGGCAATCTGCGCGATGGCCGGCTGGGAACGTTCAATGCCTTGTTCCCGAAGTCGGCCTACTTCAGCGAGGCCAGCCTGCTGGCGCCGGCCAACCTGATGGATATCCAGCCTACGCTGAGCCTGCGCCTGCACGACGCGGTGACGACGGAGCTGGGCGTACAGATGGCCTGGAAGCATCGGCGCACCGATGCGGTCTACACCACGCCGGCACCGCTGCTGGCGCTGCCAGGCACTGCCGGTGGCGCACGCCGCATCGGCAACCAGTACAAATCCGAAACCCGCTGGCAGGCCAGCGAACACTGGCAATGGCAGCTGCAGCTGGCCTGGGTCGATGCCGGTCCTGCACTGAAGCAGGCCGGAGGCCAGGACACGCTGTTCGCCTCGATCATTGGAGCATGGCAATGGTGAACGCAACCGCGTCGCAACCTTCCGTACCGGCCGCAGGGGCCTGGTCGCCGTTGAAGATCCGGATGTTCCGTTCGATCTGGCTGGCGATCCTGGCCAGCAACATCGGCACCTGGGTCAATGATGTGGCCGCCGCCTGGGTGATGGCCGAGCGCACCGGCTCACCGTTGATGGTGGCGCTGGTGCAGTCGGCGACCACGGTGCCGATCGTGCTGCTGGCACTGGCCGCCGGCACCCTGGCCGACATCGTCGACCGGCGCAGGTACCTGCTGGCCACCCAGGGCTGGATGCTGCTGGTGGCTGCTGTGATGGCGGCGCTGACCGCCATGGACATGCTGACCCCGCAGCTGCTGGTGCTACTGACCTTCTGCATGGGGTGTGGCGCGGCGATGGCGATGCCGGCGCAGGCCGCGATCGTGTCCGAGCTGGTGCCGCAGCCGATGCTGGCTTCGGCGGTGGCGCTGAACTCGATCGGCATCAACATTGCGCGTTCGATCGGCCCGGCCATCGGCGGCGTGATCGTGGCCCAGCTCGGTGCGGTCTGGGCCTTCGGTTTCAACGCCATCACCTTCGCCGCGATGCTGTTCGTGGTGTGGGGCTGGAAGCGCGACCCGAAGCAGTCCAGCCTGCCGCCGGAAGGCTTCGGTGCCGGCCTGAAGGCAGGCCTGCGCTATGCCAGCCGCGCCGGGCGGCTGCAGGCAGTGCTGATCAAGTCGGTCGGCTTCTTCTTCTTCGCCGCGGCGATGAACGCGTTGCTGCCGGTGGTGGTGCGCGGGCAGATGCAGGGTGGGGCAGGGCAGTACGGCATGCTGCTGGGCTGCATTGGCATCGGTGCGGTCGGCGGCGCGCTGCTGCTGCCGAAGCTGCGCGCACAGATGGACCGCGACCTGCTGGTGCTGCTGGCCACGCTGTCGCTGGCGTTGAGCCTGGTCGGGCTGGCGCTGACCCGCAGCTGGTACGTGCTTCCCGTGGTGATGCTGGTCAATGGCTTTGCCTGGATCACCGTGCTCTCTTCGCTGCAGATCGCCGCGCAGACAGCGGTACCGGCGTGGGTACGTGCGCGCGCGCTGGCGCTGTACATCATGGTGTTCTCTGCCGGCATGGCCGCTGGCGGCCTGAGCTGGGGCGCGCTGGCGCAGCGCACCTCGCCCGAGCTGGCCCTGCTGGTGGCTGCCGCCGGTGCGGTGATCGGCGGGCTGCTGGTCTGGCGCGTGCGCATCGCCGGTACTGAAGACCTGAACCTGCGTCCGGCCGGGCACTGGCCGGCACCGGAACTCTCAGTACCGGTATCCAATGATCGCGGCCCGGTGCTGGTGACCATTGAATACCGCATCGACGAAGCCGATCGCAGCGCGTTCCAGGCGCAGATGCGCGCGTTGGGCACGATCCGTCGCCGTGATGGCGCCGTGGTCTGGGGCGTGGTTGAGGATGTGGCAACGCCGGGCATCCACCTGGAGTATTTCGTGACCCCGTCGTGGCTGGAGCATCTGCGCCAGCACGAACGCATCACCGCCGATGACAAGGCGATCCAGGAGGTGCTGCGCGAACTGCATCGCGGCGAACGGGCACCAGTGGTACGTCACTTCGTGGGCGGCCATGACCCGCTGCCCAAGGCCGGCGTTCCGCACCACCACAGTGACATCTGACCTGCTCTGGTAGAGCCGGCCGCTGGCCGGCTGCATGTGCTTTGGATCAGGATGGAAAAGTTGCCGGCCAGCGGCCGGCACTACCGCAGAAGCGGCGGCGCTTCAGGCGCCGCCGCAGTCCATCACTTGCGTGCGAACGCCAGCAGGTCGGCGTTGAACGCGTCGGCGTGGGTGACCGTCAGGCCGTGCGGGGCCCCGGCATACACCTTCAGTTCGGCGTCGCTGATGATCTGCGAGGACAGCTTGGCCGAAGCATCGAACGGTACGATCTGGTCATCATCGCCATGCACGACCAGCGCAGGCACGTCGATCTTCTTCAGGTCACCGGTGTAGTCCACTTCCGAGAATTCGTGGATGCAGTCGTACTGGCCCTTGACGCCGCCGAGCATGCCCTGCAGCCAGAACGAATCACGCATGCCCTGGGTGACGCTGTTGCCATCGCGGTTGGCGCCGAAGAACGGCGTGGCCAGATCCTTGAAGAACTGCGAGCGGTCGCCGCCGGTGCCCTTGCGGATGCCGTCGAACACCTCAAGCGGAGTGCCGGCCGGGTTGCCGGCGGTCTTCAGCATCAACGGCGGCACGGCGCCGACCAGCACCACCTTGGCGACGCGCTTGCTGCCGTGGCGGCCGATGTAGTGGGCCACTTCGCCGCCGCCGGTGGAATGGCCGACCAGGATCGCGTCCTTCAGGTCCAGCGCGTCGATCACCGCGGCCAGGTCGTCGGCGTAGGTATCCATGTTGTTGCCGTCCCAGGTCTGGCTGGAGCGGCCGTGGCTGCGGCGGTCGTGCGCAATCACGCGATAGCCGTTCTGCCCCATGAACAGCATCTGCGGGTCCCAGGCATCGGAGGACAGCGGCCAGCCGTGGGCGAACACGATCGGCTGTCCGCTGCCCCAGTCCTTGTAGAAGATGCGGGCGCCATCGGCGACGGTGACGTAGTTGCTCATTGCAGGTTCCTTGGCGGAAGGGAGGGAAGGCATCGGCAGGCCTGCCGGTGCCTCCGGCAGTACAGCGCAATGGCTATCGGATGCCTTGCACGCCTGTGCTGGATTGCCGGGGCTGTGACGTGTATCGCTCTGGCGGCGGACCGGGGGTCGGCTGACGATGGCAGCGGACCTGTCGCGGAGCCCGCAATGCCCAGACTTCCATGCTGCCTGTTGGTGTGCCTGCTGCTGTCGACCGCAGTAGGCGCGCAGACCCACGTCTACAAGTGCGTGGACGGCGCTTACCCGGTCTACCAGCAGACGCCGTGCCAAGGGCGCGCGGAATGGCGCTGGGACGTTCCGGCGGAACAGTCCTTGTCGCGTGGCCCGGTGCCTGCCACGTCCACTGCAGCGCCGGCCCGGCGGCGGGCGTCACGCCCCGGGCGCGCGCGGGCTGCGCTGATCCCGATCAGCGCCGATCCCGCCGCCTGTGAGCGTGCGCGGCAGCAACGCGGGAAGGCGTTGGCCAGGGCCAGGCGCCTGGACTTCGTACAGCGCCGACAGCTGGATGACGCGGTGCACGACGCGTGTCGCTGATTTTGGTGCTGAAAACGACAACGGCGCCCATGGGCGCCGTTGTGCGGAGACGCTGGAAGCGCGGGCTCAGCGACCGTCGCTGGCCGCCGCCGGTGCCGGCGAGGGCACGCTGTCCGGCTTGGGCAGGCTCAGCTCCGGGTTGCCCTGTTCGGCCTGCAGGATCTGGATACGGCGCTGCAGCGCGTCCAGCTGGCTGTTGGTGCTCTGCACATCGGTACTCAGGCTGACGGCCTGCTGCTGGGCCTGCTGCAGGGCCGCGCTGACCTGGGCCGACTGCGCCTGCTGCTGTTCCATTTCCTGCTGCAGCGTGCGCAGGCGCTCCTCGTTATAGGCCACCAGGCGCTCGGTGTAGCGCTTGCCGGCTTCCAGCCGGGTGGTGTCGATATAGACCTGCGCCAGCTGTTCGGACTGCTGCGCAAATGTGCGGTACACGCGCTCTGCGTTGTCCACGGCATCGGTCTTGATCACCCGCCAGAAGTTCTTTTCCTGGAACAGGGCGACGTAATACGTCAGGGTGTTGGCGTTGAACAGCAGGCTGGCACCGTAGTTGCCGTTGTAGGTGGTACGCAGCTCGGTCAGCTGGCGCGAATCCATCAGCTGCTTGAGTTCGTCCACGGTGTTGCGCACTACCGGTGCGGTGCGCGCGGCCGGCTCTGCGGCTGCTTCGCGGTCGCCACGGGCAGCCATCGCCGCCGGTGCCACCAGCATCATGGCCACGGCCAGCATTGCCGCGCCGCGCGCCTGACGGGCGAAGACCGCGCCCCCTGAAGTTTCTCGCATGTCTAGACCATCCACGGATGAGTGTGGGTTGAGATGAAGGTGGTTCCCCGCCGGGAGTCTAGCATGGGCGCGGGCGCCGCCAAGGGCGCCCGTCACGGGTCAATAGACCAGCTGCACGGCGCTGCACTGGATCGATTGCACGTTGACATCGGTCCGCCCCAGTTCCAGCCCCAGCACGCTGGCCAGCAGGTTGGTCAGCAGGGTGCCGACGCTGTTGAGGACCGGGCGCAGCGCGGCCAGGATCGGCTTCAGCAGCGTGCACAGCAGGCCGCTGCAGCTGACGCTGCCATCGGGGTTGCTGACGCCGGTTCCACCGGCACCATCGAGGAAGCCGGCCGGCGCGGTCTGGATGTACGAGGCGAGGTTGTTGCGCACGCAGCCGTTGTAGTCGATCAGGTTGCCGAGCAGGCTATCGCAGCGGTTGATCAGCAGGCCGCCGACCAGTGAGCCGAGCAGCCCGTCGAGCACGCCCAGGCCCTGGCCGGTGACGGTGACCTTGAACGCATCCCAGACCGGCCCGTCCTTGTGGCAGGTGACCAGGTTCAGCAGGCCGCAGGCGTAGGGCAGGCCGCCGGGCACATTCCAGCTGTTCAGCGGCGCCAGCTGCCGGCTGGGGTCGCCATCGCGCAGCAGCGGAATCAGCTTGTTGACGTCATAGCGCGTGTTGGGCGGGAACGTGGCCTGCAGGTAGCGGTCGGCCAGCGCCTTGGCGGTGTCGTTCGCGCTCATGCCCTGCTTGGGTGAGCTGAGCATGCCAGACAGGACCCGCAGCAACTCGTTGACCAGATCGGAAACGGCATTGCCCAGTGCCAGCGGATTGATCTGGGTGGAGCCGCTTTCGCCGGCAGCCAGGGTCAGGTTCTGCGAACTGGTCAACGCGGGCAGGGTGATCTTGTCGTTGATCAAGGGCTGGCCCAGCAGTGTCAGCAGCTGTTCCTTCTGCAGGGTGTTGTCACAGACATTGTTCTTGGAGAACCGCTGTGCGGGATCGACGTTGCCGACGCAGGCGCGCAGCACCGAGGAATCGACCTGAATGGTGGCCTGGGGCGAGGTGCCGCCGCATTGGATGCCGGTCAGCGTTCCCATTGCGTTGGCGACATCGACGTGTACGGGCAGATGCAGGCGCGTACCCAGCAGCTGCAGCAGTGGGCCGAGCGCAAACAGGTTGTTGCTGTCGACATCGGCCATCAGCCGGACCTGCGCGTTGTAGGCGCGCGACCCGACGCCACCGATGGCGATCGACGGCGGTTCGACCACCCCGGCCTGCACGTTGATGCCCAGCAGGTTCAGGCCGCCGATCGCGATGCCATTGCCCTCATTGGCGATGGAAATGGCGGTGCTGATCAGGTTGAGGACGCTGATCTTCGATTCCAGCGCGCTGCCGGCGGTACCGTCCGGAGAAATGACTTCGGCGAACAGGCCACCGCCGCCGGATTCGCTGCCCAGCGCGATGTTGAGCTTGGTGATGTCCAGCCGGGTGGCGACCAGGTCCGACAGGGCACGCAGCTGCACGCCGACGGTGGTATCGCGGCCGACCACCGTGGCGGTGGCGTCGACCAGCTGCGCCAGCGAGATCTTGTTGACTGCCAGCAGGCGGTTGAAGTCGGCCACGCTGAGGTTGGCGCTGACTGGAATGTTGAGCGCCTTCAGCAGGCCGGAGGGTGTGACGTTGGCCTGCGCCAGGCCGTCATAGGAAAGCACGGTGGCGTTGGTGACATCCAGGCCGATCAGGCGCAGGGTCGACATCAGCAGCGAATCGCCGCGGGTCCGCAGCAGCTGCGAGCCGACGGCGAACACCGCAGTGGGCTCGGAGCGGCGCGCCACCGCCTGCACGCTGACGGTCGGCAAGCTGGTGTTCTGCCCGAAGAAGGGCAGCACGCTGCGCTGCGCGATGACCTGCACGGCATTGCGTGGATTGGCGGCATCCACAGTCCCCTGGAAACGATTGGTCGTGCCGCGTGTCGCGCTCCAGTTCCCGCACCTGATCTGCAGGCTGCCGGCAAACCGGTTCTGGGTCAGCGCGCTCTGCCGCGCCGCGCTGTTGTCACTGTTGTCCGACGTGCACAGTTCCAGGCGCTGGGCGCCGGCCAGCGCCGCCAGGTCGGCGACCTTCTGCGCATCACGCTTGGCCCAGAACAGGTAGCCGATCTCGACCAGCCCGAGCATGGCCAGCAGCACCAGCATGACCAGCATCATGGTGACCGACATGCCGCCGCGGGGGCGGTTGAAGCTGAACTGGCGTGGGCGTTTCATGGCCTACCTCAACGTCCGGATGAGGATGTTCCCTTGGACTTGCCGACATCGGTTTCAAAGAAATCGGGAATCTCGTGCTGGAAGCTCTTCAGGTAGCGCGCGTAGCTCAGGGTGGCCTGGTCACCGAGGATCGGCAGGCGCGCGCCGGCCTGCTGTCCCGAGGCCTGCAGCTGGAACAGGCTGCGCGTGGCGTCGCCGATCTCGCTGCGGCGTACCGGGGGTGCAGGTGCGGCCGCTGTGCTGGCGAGGTCGTAGGCAGGGGGTGATGCGGGTGCTGGTACGGGCGCACGAGCCTCGGGCGCGGACACGTCGACCGTTGCCAGCGTTTCGGACTGCAGCGGTTGCGCTGCGGTTGCCGCGGGACGGGCACCGCCGAGCATCTGCCCGGTCAGCGGCTGTTGCTGTGCCTGGGCAGCTGTCGCCAGCAGCAGGCCGCTCAGCGCGGGCAACAGGCGACGGGTCAGGAGCGGCTTGATCATGGCGTGTTCCCGGTGGGCTGGTCTTGGGTGCTGAAGCGTTCGAGCATCGAAGGTGGCAGGCGCTGCGGATCCCGCGCATCGCGGATGTCGCGGCGCGCTTCGGCGGCCAGCCGGGCTGCGGCCTGCGAGCGGGCCGGCGGGCCGGCAACCGCGCGGGGGGCTGCCACCTCGCGTGCCGCTGCTGCCGCCTGGCGCTGCTGCAGGCGTGCGCGGATCTGCTCGGCCTGCTGCTGGATGCCGCGGCGGCTGTCTTCGTTGAGGTTGGCCTGCTGGGCCAGGCGCTCGGCCGTGGCGGTGTCCCCACGCAGCACCGCCCACAGTGCAAGGTTGGCCGTCGCCTTGGCATTGCCGGGTGACAGCTCGAGCGCCTTTGCCAGCGGCTCACGGGCCTGGTCGAACTGTCCTGCACGCAGCCGCGCGTAGCCCAGATCGCCGAGGTAGTCGGTGTTCAGCGGTTCCAGTTGGGTGGCCCGGGCCAGAGACTGCTCGCTGCCGGCGTCGTCATCGCGATGCGCGGCGATCAGGCCCAGGCCATGTGCGGCGGCGGCCGCCTGCGGCCCCGTGGACAGTTCACGGTAGAGCGCGATGGCCGCGTCGGCCTGCCCGGTCTCGCGCAGGGCGTCGGCCTGCAGCAGCCGCAGCGCCGGGCGATCACCGTAGCGCTGGCGGAATGCATCGACGTGGGCCAGCGAGGCATACCAGGCGCCCTGCTGCTGCATGCGCGCGATCAGTTCCAGGTAGGCGTTGCGGCTGTCCTGTGGTGCCGGTTCGGGCGCGGCCAGGCTGGGCGCGCGCAGGTACTTCGGCGTGGTCGACGCGCAGCCACTGGCGACGGCGGCAAGGGCGAACAGCAGGCAGGCGGTGCGAAGGGCGGGCATCAGGTCGTTCCCATCGAGGACATGGTGGCGGCCAGCGCAACCAGCGCCGGGCCGGCAAGAACCAGCATCAGCGCTGGCAGCAGGGTCAGCATCATCACTACCGTCATCTTCACCGAAAGCTTGCCGACCTTTTCCTTCAGCGAGTTGCGGCGCTGCTCGCGCAGGCGGATGCTGAACTGGCGCAGTGGCTCCTGCACCGCGCCACCGTGTGCATGCACCTGCAGGATCAGTTGCACCAGGCTGCTCAGGTCGTCGTCACCGTAGACGTCACTCAGGCGGCGCAGCGATTGCGCGCGGGTGCGCCCGTGGGTGTAGGCCACGTTGGCTTCCTGCAGTTCACCGCCGAGGATCGGCAGCGCATCACGCAGCTTGTCGCCCAGCGTCTGCAGGCTCTGGTCCATGCTGAATCCCACCCCCTGCAGCAGGCGCAGCAGGTCGATCAGCAACGGCAGCTCGTTCTCGACTGCACGGCGGCGACGCTTGACCCAGGCAGACAGGGCGAACTTGGGCAGCAGCAGGCCCGCGGCCAGTGCACCGATCACCACCATGATCTTCGCCAGCCCGGTCGCTTCGCTGAAGGCCAGCGCAAGGGCCAGTACCAGCAGCGCGAGCAGCAGGCGGACGCCGAGATAGATGGCGGTGCCGCGGCGCGTGTTCCAGCCGGCCAGATCCAGCAGCAGGCGATCCTCGTTGGCCAGCAGCGCGGCTTCCAGGCGGCCACCACTGAGCGCGCGACCGAAGCGCTCCAGCCAGCCCAGCGAGTCGCGGCCCGTGGCTTCCACTTCGCGCGCCTCGTCACGCGGCTGCAGAGCGGTCTTGAGCGTGGCCGACGTGCGCTGTTCACGATGGCTGCGGACCCAACCGGCAAACCCGAGCAGGGCCACGCCCGCGGCCAGCACCAGCAGTGAAAGCGCAAACCAGGTACTTGCACTCATCGGGCTTCTCCAGGGGGGCTGCGATGGCTCATAGCGATTTGGCCAGTCGATACAGCAGGAAAGCGCCCACCAGCTCCAGGCCCAACGCGATCAGCAGGACCTTGTGGCCGAGCGGCTCGTGCAGCACGGGCTGGAAGAAGTCGGGGCTGGCGATGGCCATCAGCACGGCGCTGGCTGGCGGCAGCAGGCCCAGCACCCAGGCCGACATCCGCGTTTCCGAGGTGGTCGCCGCCAGCTCCTGCTGCGCCTGTTCCAGGTCGCGCATGAAGTCGCCCATGCGCTGCAGGATCTGGTCGGAGCGGCCGCCGATGCGCACGCTGACGCCGATCACCACCGACAGCACCTTCAGTACATCCATGCGATAGGGCTGCGCGGCGAGTGACAACGCGCGATCCAGATCCATGCCGCTGCGGGCATAGCGCACCGTGGTGTCTAGCAGGCCGCGCAGCGGCGGGCTGGTCTGCATCGACGCAACCTGGAACGCCGCCTGCAGGCTGTTGCCCAGCGCGGTCAGGCGCACCAGGTTGTCGAGGAAATCGGGCAGCTGGTGCAGCAGCTGCGCGCGCAGCCGGGTGGTCCGGCGCATGATCCACAGCCAGCAACCGAGCGCGTACAGCAGCAGGGTCAGCGGGAACATCCACGCAGTGCCCAGCCGCAGCATGGCCGTCAGTGACAGCACCAGCCCCGGCACCAGCAGCATCACCGGAAGTTTCCAGCCCGGTTGCAGGCCCGCACGTTGCAGCAGTCCATTCCAGGGCAGCGGCCTGCGCCCGCTGCTGGCAGGCCGTGCAGGCTCGTTGGCGGCGGCACTGGCGATGCTGGCCGATGGCGAAGGGGCTGTATTGCCACGCGCCAGCTGCTGCTCGGCATGCTGCAGCGAAGCCTGGCGCTGCTCGCGGGTGCTGGCCGTGCCCCACAGCCATGCCGCCAGCGCAAGCAGCACGGAGATGATGCTCAGCACGCCCAGCAGCAGACCGGTGCCCATGCTCAATAGTCTCCGTACAGCGATTCGCGCAGCAGCTGGCGGAACGGTTCCAGCTTGTGCGAGTGGGGCTGGAAGCCCAGGCCGACCCAGCGGTCGATCTCCCGGCCGTTTGCGTCGATCTGCAGTTCGTGCCGGAACATCTCCTGGGTGGTGATCAGGTTGTCGCTGACGCCGGTGATTTCCGTGATCGAGACCAGCACGCGGCGGCCGCTGCCCAGTCGCGAGATCTGCACGATGAAGTCGATCGCACTGGCAATCTGCCGGCGAAGGCTGTCTTCGCTGCCCTGGAAGCCGGCGAAACCTGCCAGCATCTCGATGCGGTACAGGCAATCACGCGGTGAATTGGCATGGATGGTCGCCATCGAGCCGTCGTGGCCGGTGTTCATCGCCTGCAGCATTTCCAGCACCTCGGCGCCTCGGACTTCGCCGACCACGATGCGGTCCGGCCGCATGCGCAGGCTGTTGCGCACCAGGTCGCGGATGCTCACCGCACCATGGCCTTCGGCGCCGCCGATACGGCTTTCCAGACGCACCACGTGCGGGTGGTTGAGCGACAGTTCGGCAGTGTCCTCGACGGTGATCACGCGCTCATTGGGCGGCACGTAGCTGGCCAGAGCGTTCAGCAGCGAAGTCTTGCCGGAGCTGGTTCCGCCCGACACCAGGATGTTGCAGCGGCCCAGCACCATCGCTTTCAGCAGCGCCTGCATCGGCGCGTCGAAGGTGCCTTTGGCCAGCAGCTCGTCAGGCGTGAACGGGTCCTTGCGGAACTTGCGGATGGAGACCATCGGTCCATCCACCGCCAGCGGCGAGATGATCGCGTTGAGTCGCCCGCCATTGGGCAGGCGCGCATCGACCATCGGGTTGGAGTCATCCAGGCGGCGCCCCAATGGTGCGAGGATGCGCCGCAGGATCCGCAACAGGTGGGTATCGTCGGTGAAGCGCTGCGTGGCGCGCTTGAGCTGGCCACCCTGCGAGACGTGCACGTCCTTGAAGCCGTTGATCAGGATGTCTTCGATCGACGGATCATGCAGCAGGTCGTCGAGCGGGCCGAAGCCGGTCAGCTCCTTGACCAGCCCTTCTGCGACCACCTGCATTTCTTCTTCATTGATCGGGATGCGCCATTCCTGGATGAAGCCCACCGTCTGCACCTGCACCCAGCGTGCGATGGTATCCGGCGCCCAGGAATCGATGTCGATGCGCTCGTCCTCGATGCTGTTGAGCAGGTGCTCATGCGCGGCCGACAGCACCTTCTGGTACTGCTCGGTCTGCGCGAACGGCAGGTGGCCCGGCGGGTTGTCGGGCAGCACCGGGCGGGTGGCGGCATGCGGGAACGGGGTTACCTTGTCTTCCATTGCGATCCACCCAGGGCAAGGGAGAGTCTTTCCCGCAGTCCCTGTGCCTGCACCGGGCATGCAGCCGGGTCCAGGCGCGAAACGAGCGGGGCGAGGGCACGCAGGTAGGGGTCGCGCGGTGCGTCCTGCAGCAGCAGGTGGCCCTGGCTGGCAGCGAGGCGCACGCGTGGACGTTCGGGCAAGGTGGCCAGCAGCGGCACCTCGAAGCGGCGCGCGATCTGTTCGGGGCTCATGCCGCTGCTGTCGTCGTGGCGATTGATCACCAGCTGCAGCCGCTTCTCGCGTTCGCGCTGACCCGCCAGATGCTTCAGCGCCTGGTCGAGCGACACCAGGGTAGCGATCGAGGCGTCGGTGACCAGCCAGATTTCGTCGGCCTGGTCCAGCAGCAGCGGCGGCAACTGCCGCAGCGGGCAACCACCGGCATCGCACAGAACACTGGCGAACACGGCGCGCAGGCGCTGCAGCAGTGCACCCGGATCGGAGGGCGGCACCGCGTCACTGCCACCGGCCCGATCAAGCAGCACCAGTCCGGAATCATGGCGGGCCATGGCGGTGCGGGCGAGGGTGGCATCGATGCGGCTGGCGTTGCGCAACGCGTCTTCGTAGTGGAAGCGGCTGTCGAGGTTGAGGTACAGCGCGAGATCGCCGGACGGCTGTGCCAGCTCCATCAGCAGGCCATCCTGCTGCAACGCTTCGCCCTGGGCGAGAGTGCGGGTCTGCTGCGCGAGCACTGACAGGTGCGCGGCCAGGGTGCTGGTGCCGACCCCGGCACGCACGCCCAGCAGCACGATCAGGCGAGCCTTGTGCGCCAGTTGTGGCGAGGCCGTCGGTCGCGGTGACAGCGCGCGTCGCAACGCGGCTTCGATGCCGGCGTTGTCGCTGTCCAGGTCCAGCACGTCGCGCAGGCCGGCGCGCAGCGCGATCACCACGCCTTCGACCTGGCCGGCACTGGTAGCGCCGACCGCGACCAGCACCAGGTCCGGCTGTGTCTGCTGCAGCTGCTGGGCCAGTGCGCTGGAGGCGGCCGCGTGTTCGGGGCGGAAATCGAGCAGCACCAGGCTCTGGCCCCCGCGTTGAAGGTCCTGTGCGGAGGTCGGCGCGTTGCTGTCCTGCCAGTGCAGGGTCGTGGTCGGCGGCAACTTGGCAGCCAGCCGGGGCAGCAGTTCGCGATCCATTCCGTACAGGACCAGGTTCATCGGTGGTCCCTGTGGATGCAGTGGCTGGGCGGTGGCGTAGGGCATGGTCGTGGTATCGCAGGCATCATGGAATCAGCGTGAGAAGCCGGGCACCGGGTCCTGGCTGATCGGGCCGAGCAGCCACGAGCCCCATTCGGGCAGGTTCGGCTTGGCTTCGCGTGCGCCGGGCAGCGGTAGTTCGGTGTTGCGCGCAAGCGGCTGCACCAGCCGCGGCGTGACGATGATCACCAGTTCCTTGTCCTGACGCTTGTAGTCGAAATTGCGGAAGAACGAGCCGATGATCGGCAGGTCACCGAGCAGCGGAATCTTGTTGACGCTGGACACCACGTTGGAGCTGACCAGGCCGCCGATGACGAAGCTCTCGCCGTCACCCAGTTCAACCGTGGTGTCGGCCCGGCGGGTGGTGATCGAAGGGATCTGCACACCATTGAGGGCAATCGAATTGCTGTAGTCCAGGTCGCTGGCTTCCGGCGCGACCTTCAGTGCGATGCGGTTCGGTGCCAGCACGGTCGGGGTCACGGTCAGCCCGATGCCGAACGGCTTGTAGGTGATGGTGGTGGTGCCCAGGCCCTGCGGTTCCAGGATCGGCAGTTCGCCACCGGCCAGGAAACTGGCGCTCTGTCCGGACAAGGCGACCAGGGTGGGCTCGGCCAGCACGCGGGCCATGCCGTTGCTCTGCAGCAGGTCGACATCGGCATTCCACAGGCCCTTGGTGGAACCGAACACCAGGCGGAACGCCGAGGAAATCGGTGAAGTGGACTCGTTGCCCGATTCGCCTTCCTTCATGCCGGGCAGGATGCCGGTGTTGCCGGGCAGCTGGCCGCCGGGACGGGCGATGCCATAGGCGAAGCTGCCGTTGCGGTTCTGGAAGCTGATGCCGATCTGCTTCAGGGCGGTCTTGTTGAACTCCACCACCTTGACCTCGACCTGGACCACGCCACCGCTGCTGACCGTCGACGCGTCGGCGAGCTGGCCCTCTTTGCCAAGTGCCATCGCCGCAGTCTGCTGTTCCTGCATGTGCGCAAGCACGCTGTCCGTGCTTCCCTGCAGCAGGCCCTGTTGGCCCTGCTGGGTGAACAGCAGGCCGCTCGTGCCGGTGCTCGCCGCGCCCTGCACAGCGCTCTGCACGCGCACCTGCACGCGCTGTGGCTCGGCCTGCTTGCGGTGCCACAGCAGCAGTGTGGTGGTGCCGGGCGCCTTGCCCACCAGCAGCGCCTGGCGCTGGCCGCGCAGCATCACGATGTCGGCGACACCAGGGTCGGCGATGGCCACGCGCTCGAGGTCGGCGGGCAGGCTCCATGGGCGCTGCTCACGGGCCTGCAGCACCAGATCGTCGGCGGCCACGCTCGTTGCCGGTGCCAGCAGCACCAGCATCAGGGCCAGCCAGCGCTGGCGAGGGGAGGGGCGTGGAGACAGTCGGCGTTGGGTCATGGATGCACTCGGGGCAGGTCAGAGGGAACCACGGGGAGCGGAGCTGTCACCCCGGATGATTTCAATGCCGGAGGCGCGTGGCGCACCGTGGCGGACGGCCGGTGCGCGCGGCGGCGCCTGCGGGTTGACGCGGGTCGGGGCGGCGCCACGCCCGGCCAGCGCATCGCCGTCAATGCCTGCGAAGGCGTGGTTCTCGGGTCGCTGCAGGGCCACCTGCTGCTCTGCATCCAGTCCGCGCAGCGGATCGATCACGCCCCGCGCCTGCGGGAACAGGGCAAGGTCGGGCAGGCCGGTATCGGCCGGATTGCGCAGCGCCAGGAACAGCTTGCCCTGCTGGGCGCCCAGCAGCAGCCGGTTGGCGTCCGCCACCGGTACCGCCAGTACCGCGCTGCGCGCCGGCTGGCGGGTCTCGTCGCTGGCGCCATGGCTGCTGCCGGTGATGTCCGCGGCGCGTGCGTCGTTGCGTTCGCTGCCATCGGTGCTGGCGGCGGTATCGCCCGGGTTCGGCGCGATATCCTGCTGGCCATAGCTCAGCACGCGCAGGCGCGACAGCAGCAGGCGCGCCTGTGCGGCCTCGCCCGGGCCCCCGGCGCTGGGCTGGGCGGTGCGCAGGTTGAGGAACACATCGACGAAATCGCCGGGGAGGATGCGATTGCCCGCGCCGACCAGTTCATCGACCGGCACCGCCAGTGCGCGCTCACCGGGCCGCAGCTGCAGCGAGAAGCCCTGCGCGAGGGCCGAGGAGCTGATCGCGCTGCCTTCAGCAATGTCCTGGACCGGAACCTTGCCGACCACGGTGGAAATGCTGGTCGCGGCGCCGGCGACCGGCGTGGTGCGCTGGGCCAGTCGCAGCCCATTGGCGGTGATCGGCTCGCCGGCCGGCAGCCGGGCGACGGCTTCGACCACCGTGATGGCCTGCGGGTCCGCGCTGGCAACCGGCGCCACATGTACCGGCGCGTCGGGCTTGCGGCCGATCATCAGTGCAATCACGGCCAGCAGCACGGCCAGGCCGATCAGGGCGACGGCGGCAATGCGGGTCAACTTGAGCATGGAACCGTCTCCTGTACCAATCGTCAGGTGCCGCTGCCGAGGTCGAGCTGGGCGACCGCGACGCTGCGGATGGGAGCCCGCATCACCCACCCGTAGAGGGTGGCGGTGCCGGGCAGGAAGGGGTGGCCGGCATAGTCGTAGCTGACCGTGACGGTGATGCACTGCGCGGCGGGCAGCCCTGCACACGGCGCGGGCGCGGCGACCACGATGGCATTGCTGCCGCCCGCGCTGCAGTCCACGTCCTGCTTGGAGAACTGCAGCAGCCACTGCATTGAAGTGCGTGCTGCGACACAGGCCGCGGTGCGGCGCTGGGCGTTGGTGCCGTAGCGCAGGGAGGCGCGTGCTCCCTCTGCGGATGCGGTCGCCAGCGTCTGCTGTGCGGCCATGATCATCACCCCGGTGAAAGTGAACAGCAGCAGCGGCAGCAGGCCGAGCATCAGCATCAGTGCGAATTCGATGCTGGCCACGCCGCGTTGCCGGCGAGGGCTGCGAGTGTTCATGAAACACCTCCGTAGACCTGGATGATGATCCAGCCGATGGCCGACAGCGCCAGATAGGCGGCGTAGGGAATGCCGTGGCGTCCCTGCCGTGCGCTCTGCAGTTCGCGCAGGGCAGGATGTGACTGCCACTGCGAGCTGGCCCGGGTCATCTGCAGCTGCAGGCCGGCCGGCAGCATGGGGCCGAGGCGACGCGAGGCCAGCACCACCAGCGCATGAAGCCCGGCGGCGAGGCTGGCGACCACCCAGATCGGCAGCAGTGCCTCCAATCCCAGCAGCAGGCCCAGCACCGCAAAGAACTTCACGTCGCCCGCGCCCATCCAGCGCACGGCGTAGAACGGAAGCAATGCGACCAGGCCCAGCGCCGCGCCGGCGACGTGGGAGCCCCACGGCAGGCGCGGCGTACTGAACTGGCCAGCGATCAACAGCGGTACAGCCAGCGCGCACGCGGCAAGCAGCCAGGCGTTGGGCACCCGGCGGGCATACAGATCGCTGATCGCGATCCGCAGGCACATGCCGATGGCCAACAATCCCAGCAGTGTCATCGCACACTCCGTCGCCCGATACCGGGCTGTCCCTGGAAACTCCCCGACCTTGCTTCCGGTAGTTTCACTATTACCGGTGTTTGGATCGGTCCATATCCGCCGCGTTTACTTCGGCGCCGTGGTGGCGTCCTTGGCGATATCCTGCAGGTGCTCGAACAGCGTGGTGAAAAACGCGCTGATCTGGGTGCGGCCGACCGCGATCAGGACACCGGCAATGACCGCCGCCAGCAATCCATATTCAAGCGCGGTGACACCATCTTCTTCCTTCAGGAACGTGCGGATCGATGCGTTCATGGTGATTTTCTCCCTCTACCTGTCTGCTGCAGGACACCTGTTGGGCGGTGGCCCGGCTCCGCCGGGATCGTCCGTGGACCCCCGCGCGTCCTGGCGGGGGAGGCACGACGGGGTGTGCCCGCCGTGCTCAAGCAGGGGGATCGGCCCAGGGGAAAACGCCGGCCGCGCGCCGTCCACCGCGCGACGCTGCGCCGCTGGTCGGAATGTCGTGCAATACGGCCATGGTCATGTGCTCCCCCAGGGTGCGGCCGCGTTGAAGTGGCCGGATCACCGTGTTATCGACTTTGCCTGAATGGCGGTTCGCTGCAACTGGAACCTATATGCAAATTCGGCAGAAACCCGCTGATGCTTAAACTTTCAGTCTGGTTCTGTGACGCAAATCCGTTCGCGGGCAAAACGATTCACTGACGTGCAGATAATGTGATGCCCTTTCGATCGCATGCGAGAACCGTGCCAGTCGCGGCCACATTTTCTTCACCTGTGTATCTATTTTCTTCAATGCAGGCTGCGGGTTTACCCAAGTAGATTATCGGGCATACTCGCCTTCAGGTTGTGGCAATTCCCGGGCCGGTTGCATGGCATTGGCTGCTTCCATTCCGGCAACGACGGATGTTCGTGGAAAGGTGTGGCCCTGTCAGGCAGTGGGGGCCGCAGCGTGTGACGGATCAATGGGGGGATGACACTGTCATGGTCGATGGTGGGGTAGGAGACAGCGACGACAGCGGCCTGCGATCAATCGATCTGGCGACGCTGAGCGGTGTACTTCGGGTGTGCGATGTCGAACTGCTGCTGCTCGATGGTAATGGGCCGCGGGCGGCATTCGCTTCGCGCGTACACGAGGAAGCCCTGTTCTGCAGCATCAGCTGCGGATTCCATTGCCGCGGCCGCTTCATGCTGCCACCGGACTGGGCGATGCTCGGATACCTGCACGCGACCGACGAGACACTGAGCTGGTGCCACGGCATACCGCTGACGCCCGGAATGGCATTGACGGTGATGCCTGAGGGCATCAGCGAGTTCACGCTGAGCCCAGGTACGCACCTGACCCTGATGCTGGTGCCGGTTGCGCGTGTACAGCGCAAGCTGACCGAGCTGAGCCTGCGCAGCACGCCGCCGGCCGGACAGGCATTGTCGCTTTTCAACCTGTCCAGCGAATCGGCGCCGCTTGCGCGTCATTATCAGCAGTTGCATGTCCAGCTGGGGCAGGGCGGCAACCTGGAGCCAGAAGAGGCAGAGCGCTTGCTGCACGAGCATGTACAGGCGCTGCTCGGGGCCGGTGCTGCCGATCGGCCCGGCTGCAGCCGCGCGCGGCGAACGCATTATCTGATCGCGCAGCGCGCGGAGAACTTCATGCGGCTCAACCTGCGCCGCAATATCTACATGAATGAGATATGCGACGCGGCCGGGGTCAGCGAGCGTGGCCTGCGCTACGCCTTCGAAGACCTGTTCGGCACATCGCCCAACCGCTATCTGTCGATGCTGCGGCTGTGCGCGGCCTGCCGCAGCCTGTCGATGGCGGATTCCAGCCGGCGCTCGGTGAAAGCGATCGCGCTCAGCTGCGGGCTCTGGGACCTCTCCCGCTTCGCCGACAACTACCGCAAGGTATTCGGCGAACTGCCCCGCGATACCCTGATGCGCGCCCCGGCGCAGATTGGCCAGCCGGCCTGAATCAAGCGGCACAAGGGTTTTTCCGCGGTTTCTGCCGGAATTGCACATCCGCTTGCCGATATGGTTGCCGCTTCTGCATAACCGGCTGCCGATTCCGGTCGTGGATTTGCCGGAATGCGCGATTGCCGTGCCGGAATGAAGTGCGCCGTGGCTTCCGCCCGCGCTGAAATGTCAGTCACCTGCCTAGCGGCAAGTCCACTGACATTCCAGTTGTTCGCCTACGGGGGAAATGCTCATGAACCGCATCTACCGGCGTGTATGGAACCGCCAGCTCAATGCTCTGGTTGTGGCCTCGGAACTCGCCACGGGCGACAGCGGTGGCACCGCTGCCCGTGATCCGCGCAGTGTCCTGCTGGTGCCGACCGCCCTGGCCCTTGCCCTGCTGTGTGCGCTGGCCAGCGGGCACGCGGGGGCATCCGAATCGAATCAATCGCTGCGTGACCTGCAGGCGCTTGCAGCCAAGTACACGCAGCCGATGCCGGTCAAGGTTGATGCCGAAGTTGCATTGGCAGCTGCCGCGCGACAGGCGCAGAGCAGCCCGGCGATCAGCGCGGATGCGCGCGTTGGCCTGCAGCTGAGCACGGCGTCGCTGCCGGTGGTGCGTGATGTGCTGCCGGCCACCGTACAGGTGAAGCTGGCGGCCGGCAGCACGCCGAAGCAGGTTGCGGTACCGGGTCTTGCGGCGGATGTGCGCGCCAGCGTAGGCCTGGGCAATGCTGCGGTACGGGGCGCGCAGGTGGATGCATCGCTGGCTGCACAGGTTGCGCCGGCGGCGCAGGCGCCGCTGGGCATTGCCGCAGACGCACGCGCCAAGGCCAAGGTCGGTCTTGCGGGCGCGCAGGTGGCGTCGATCGACAGCAGTGCCAAGGCTGCGGCCGGCGTCAGTGCTGCGTCGGCGGGAGGCCTGCCAGGCCTGAAGGCAGCGGCTGATGGTGCGCTGGAGTCGAAGCTGAAGGTGGCGGGCCACCAGATCGACGCTCAAGGCCAGGCCAGGGCGACGGCAGCGGTCACGCTGCCTGCCAAGGAAGAGGTGCCGGGAGAAACCCATGACCGCGCGATCACCGCGGCTTTCGATACCGGCGTAGCCAGCAAGGTGCGCGTGCAGGCGCCGGATGGGCAGGAAGTGGTGGCAGATCGCAATCTCAAGCTGGCGGGCCAGGCAACCGTAGCGGCGCAGAACAGTGCGCTGGGTATGGGGGGCCTGGTCGGCGGTGTGGTGGGCGCCGCTGGGAATGCTGTCGGTGGTGCATTGAATGGCACGGTTGGCACGGTCGGGAGCGCGGTTGGCGGCGCGCTGAACGGTACGGTCGGCAGCGTCGGTAGCGCAGTAGGCGGCACGCTCAACAACACCGTAGGCGCCGTGGGTGGTGCATTGAACGGCGCGGTCGGTACGGTCGGTAGCGCAGTCGGTGGTGCGCTCAACGGCACGGTCGGCAACGTGGGCGGTGCGGTGGGCGGCACGCTCAACAACACCGTAGGCGCCGTGGGTGGTGCATTGAACGGCGCGGTCGGTACGGTCGGTAGCGCAGTCGGTGGTGCGCTCAACGGCACGGTCGGCAACGTGGGCGGTGCGGTGGGCGGCACGCTCAACAACACCGTAGGCGCCGTGGGTGGTGCATTGAACGGCGCGGTCGGTACGGTCGGTAGCGCAGTCGGTGGTGCGCTCAACGGCACGGTCGGCAGCGTGGGCGGGGCCCTGGGTGGCACGCTCAACAACACCGTGGGCGCCGTGGGTGGTGCATTGAACGGCGCGGTCGGCACAGTCGGCGCGGTGGGCGGCGCCGTCGGTGGTGCGCTCAACGGCACAGTCGGCAGCGTGGGCGGTGCCCTGGGCGGCACGCTCAACAACACCGTGGGAGCTGTGAGTGGTGCATTGAACGGCGCGGTCGGCACAGTCGGCGCGGTGAGCGGCGCCGTCGGTGGTGCCCTCAACGGCACGGTTGGCAACGTAGGCGGTGCGGTGGGTGGCACGCTCAACAACACCGTGGGGGCCGTGGGCGGCGCATTGAACGGTGCTGTCGGTACGGTCGGCGGCGCTCTCAACGGCACGGTTGGCAACGTAGGCGGTGCGGTGGGCGGCACGCTCAACAACACCGTGGGCGCCGTGGGTGGTGCATTGAACGGCGCGGTCGGCACAGTCGGCGCGGTGGGCGGCGCCGTCGGTGGTGCCCTCAACGGCACGGTCGGCAACGTGGGCGGTGCGGTGGGCGGCACGCTCAACAACACCGTAGGCGCCGTGGGTGGCGCACTGAATGGCACCGTGGGCACGGTCGGTGGAGCCGTTGGCGGCGCCCTCAATGGCACGGTCGGTACCGTAGGCAGTGCAGTCGGCACCGTTGGCAGCACCGTCGGTGGCGTGCTGAACGGCGCCACTGGCGGCGGCACCGGTGGCCTGGGCGGGGTGCTGGGCAACACGCTTGGCAACGTCGGCAGCGCCGTGGGCAACCTGCTCAATGGCAATCTCAATGGCACCCTCGGCAATCTGGGCAGCGCCGTGGGTGGCCTGGTCGGTGGCACGCTCGGCGGCCTCGGCCTGACCAAACCCTCCGCGATTCCGCCGACCAGTCCGAAGGCGCCGGCTGCCGCCGACCCCAATGCCGGCCTGATCATCGGCACCGGCGGCCTGGTCGGTAATGTTGGCCAGCTGATCGGTCCGACCACCACCAGCCTGTTCGGTGGCAACGGCTACCTGAGCAACGGCAACCTCAAGCTCAGCAATGCCAACGTGATGCAGACCTATTCGACGGTCAACGTGCTGGGGCTGCCGGTGGTCAACCTGTCGCCGGTCGGCAGCACGCTCAATGGCCTGGGCGGTGCGGTTACCGGTGGCAGCTCGCACCTGACCCTGATCGGTGGCGTTACCTCCGACAGCTACATCTACAACATCAACAACGGCAATCCCGGCGGTCTGCTTGGCCTGCTGCTGCCTAAGGATTCGCCGGCATGGGCGGCCAAGTGCCTCGACATCGCCCTGGCCGACATCTCCTGCTGGGCGGTCAATGCCGCACAGGATTACCAGGTGCTGATGGGTGACGGCGCCTTTGCCAACGGTTCCAAGGAAGTGGTGATCGGTGCCAACGCCCGCCACGAACTGCCGAAGGTGGATGCCAATGTCGCCTTCCCCGGTGCCGGCACCAACGATCCGAGCAACCCGACCGGGGTACCGACGGCTGACTATGCCGCGCGCATGGGCCACTCGGTGATCGTCGGTGACAGCGCCGTCGGCACCGCCAATGGACAGACCCTGCTGGGCGCGGAGGCCACCTCGAACCAGGCCAACTCGGTCGCACTGGGCTACCGTTCGGCTGCACTGCGCGGTGCGCAGGCCAGCTACAGCGCCTATGGCCTCACCGCGCCGCAGGTCTCGGCCGGTGAAGTGTCGGTGGGTACGGCTGGCGGCGGCGAGCGCCAGATCACCAATCTCGCCGCGGGTAGCGCCAACACCGATGCGGTCAACGTGGCCCAGCTGAAGGGCGCGATCAGCCTGATCAACGGCGTGGCCGATGTCGCGGTGACCTACGATCTGGACGGTGCCGGCAACCCGAACTATCGCCGGGTCACGCTGGGCGCAGGCACCGGTACCACCACCATCGGCAACCTTGCCGGCGGCGCGGTCACTGCCGGCAGCCTGGAGGCGGTCAACGGCGGACAGCTGGCAGGCACCAATGCGGCCATCGCCAGCTTCTTCGGTGGTCGTGCGGCCTTCGATCCGGCCACGGGCGCCTTCACCGCGCCGCTGTTCGAGATCAGCACCATCTCCACCGGTGGTGCCATCGCCAAGGGCCTCTATACCAACGCCACCGATGCCTTTGCAGCGGTCGATGGATCGCTGGTCAACCTCAACACGCAGATCACCGATATCCGCAACGGCGGCACCAAGTACCTGCGGGTCAATTCGACCGGTACCGAAGCCGTGGCCAGCGGCACCGACTCGATCGCGGTCGGTACCAACGCCCGTGCAACTGCTGCCAACAGCATCGCCGTCGGTGCCGGCAGCCTGGCTGACCGCGCCAACAGCGTGTCGATCGGCGCGGCGGGTGCGGAGCGCCAGGTCACCAACATGGCGGCCGGCACCGCCGCCACCGATGCGGTCAACGTTGGACAGCTGCAGGCAGCCGCGGCCGGCGCGCTGCGCTACGACCTCAACGGCGACGGCAGCGTGAACTATGCCAGTGCCACGCTGGGCCAGGGCGGTACCGCCACCACGCTGCGCAACCTCGGCCCGGGCCAGGTGAGTGCCACCAGCAGCGAGGCGATCAACGGTGCCCAGCTGTTCGCTGCCAACCAGGCCGTGGCCACCCACCTGGGCGGCGGCGCAGCGGTGAACGCCAGCGGTGTGCTGACCGCACCGACCTACTCGATCAACAACATCGCCGCCAACGGCACCATCACCAAGGGCAGCTACAACGACGTCGGCACCGCGTTCGACGCGGTCAGCAATTCGCTGGCCAACGTGGCCGACCAGACCGGCGAGATCGACAAGCTGGCGGTGAAGTACGACGTCGATGGCAGTGGCAACGTGATCAACAGTGTCTCGCTGAAGGGCACCGGCACCGGAGCGGTGAAGGTGACCAACGTCGCCGCAGGCAGCATCCTGGCCGGCAGCAGCGATGCCATCACCGGCGACCAGCTGTTCAGCACCCACAGCACCATCGCCAGCTACTTCGGTGGCAACACCGCCTTCAACGGCACCACCAACGTGTGGACCGCACCGAAGTTCAGCATCTCCAGCATCGCCACCGATGGCAGCTTCACCAGCGGCGACTACAACAACGTCACCGCGGCTTTCAACGCGGTGGACGGTTCGCTGAAGGTCCTCAACCAGCGCATCACCAACGGGGGTGGTGGCAGTGCCTACCTGGCGGTGAACTCGACGGCGGCGGCTGCCACGGCGGCCGGTGCCGAAGCGGTGGCGGTCGGCCCGCAGGCCAGTGCCGCAGGTGCCAACAGCGTGGCGGTCGGCAACGGCGCCAGCAGCAGTGCCGGCAACAGCGTCGCGCTGGGTGCCGGCTCGGTGGCCAGCGTCGGCGCGCAGAGCGGTTACACCGGCGCCTACGGGCAGACCGGTGCCAGCAACTCGGCCGGTGAAGTGTCGGTTGGCAGCAGCGGCAGCGAACGCAAGATCACCCACGTTGCCGACGGCTCCGACGACCACGATGCGACCAATGTCGGCCAGCTGAAGAATGGCGTGAACTACGCCATCGACCAGTCCAAGTCCTACACCGACCAGAAGATCAAGAACATCACCAACGTGGCCGGCAGCTTCCGTGCCAACAACACCAACAACCTGGCCGACCCGTCCGCCAGTGGTGCCAACTCGGCCGCCGGTGGTGCAGGCTCGACCGCCGCCGGTGCCAATTCGACCGCGCTGGGCAACGGTTCGCAGGCTCAGGCCGACAACTCGGTGGCACTGGGTGCGGGTTCGGTGGCGAACCGGGCCAACACGGTGTCGGTCGGTGCCGCCGGTGCCGAGCGCCAGGTGGTCAACGTGGCCGACGGCTCGCAGGCCACCGATGCGGTCAACGTGCGCCAGCTGCAGGCCTCGCAGCAGGGCACGATCCGCTACGACACCACGGTCAACGGTGCCACCAACTACAACAGCGTCACCCTGGGCAGCACCGGCAGCGGCCCGACCACCGTCCGCAATGTTGCGGCCGGTACCGCGGGCACCGATGCGGTCAACGTGGACCAGCTGAAGTCGGGCATGGCGCAGACCCTGGACTGGTCGAAGGCCTACACCGACGAGCGCATGGGCGGCTTCGAGCGCGACCTGCGCAAGACCGACAACCGCGCCTCGGCCGGTATCGCCTCGGCGATGGCCACTGCGGCGCTGCCGCAGCCCAGCGAAGCCGGCCGCAGCATGGCTTCGATCGCCGCCGGCAGCTACAACGGCGAATCGGGCGTGGCGCTGGGCATCTCCGGTGTCTCCGAAGGCGGGCGCTGGATCTACAAGTTCAGTGGTTCCACCAACAGCCGTGGCGAGGCCGGTGTGGCCGTCGGTGCCGGCATCCAGTGGTGATCGCCGCCGCCGGGCCGCAACGCGGCCCGGCGGCGCGGAAACGTCAACAGGGGGAATGACATGAAACAGCATCGCATCGCCCGGGCCGGCCACGTTGCCGCGACACTGGGCCTGATCCTGGGAATCGGCCTGCTGGCCGCCTGTCGCAGCCATGCGCCGGCCGCCGATGGCCCCGCCGAAGCCACCGCCGTGCATTTCCCGGAGGCATCGAAAGCCTCGCTGAAGGAAGGCACCTATCCCGACGTCGCCGATCTGCGCCGCTTTGCGCCGGGGATGAGCAAGCGCCAGCTTTACACCCTGCTGGGCACGCCGCACTTCAACGAAGGCATGTGGGGCGTGCGTGAATGGAACTACCTGTTCAACTTCCGGACCGCGCAGGGCGCGGAGTACTTCACCTGCCAGTTCCAGGTGCGCTTCGACGGCAAGGGCATTGCCCAGGCCGGGTACTGGAAGCCGGAATCGTGCGCGGCCGTGCTCGACCCACCGCGTCCGCCCGCGCCGCCGGCACCGCCACCGGCGCCATTGCCGGAACAACCGTTGCGGCTGTCTGCCGACGCACTGTTCGGTTTCGACAGCGCCGTGCTCAGCGCCGAAGGCCAGCAGGCGGTGCAGGGCATCCTGGCGCAGGTGCGCGAGGCGGCGCAGGTGCAGTCGATCCGGGTGACCGGGTACACCGACCGCATCGGCAGCGCCAGCTACAACCAGGCGTTGTCGCAGCGCCGCGCCGACGCCGTGCGCAACGCACTGGTGCAGGGTGGGGTGCCTGCCGGCAGCATCAGTGCCGAAGGCCGCGGGGCCGCCGAGCCGATCGTGCAGTGCGAGCAGCGCAACCGCCGCGAGCTGATTGCCTGCCTGGCACCGAATCGGCGGGTGCAGATCGCCGGGATGGCCCATCCGCGCTGAGATTCCTGCGCCGGGGCATGACCCCGGCATTCCGAGTCCCCCCTGACCGTCGGCAGGACGTGGCAACGTCTCCCCCGTCATCCACGCCTGCCGGCGGCTCAGGTTTTCCATGGTGCACGCGATGAATGCCCAATTCCTGCCTCTTTCCATGAAGACGGAAACCACACTGAGTGTGTACGGCCAGCTCGGCAACCACGCCGTGGTGCGTATTCCCGGGCGGCGGCTGCCGGGGTTGATCCTGCAGGCCGATACCGTGGCGGGGTTCCTGGCCCAGCTGCAGGAAGCCCAGGCCTGCCTGCGCAGCGGCCGCGCACAGCGCACCGATGCCGAGCTCGACATGCTGATCGACGTTCTGCAGCAGTGGTACGCGCTCATCGAATCGCGCCTGGCCGATGCCGGCGAGGCGTTGTAGGTAAAAGGGGACGGAGGGGATTAAGTCGTTTCCGGCACTGCCGGGGCAAGAACGACTTAATCCCCTCCGTCCCTTTTTCTAGGCGCGGGCGCTTACGTGCCAGCAGGCGGCCTCCACGCGCACGCGGTCGCCTTCGATGAAGGGGGCGAACGCCGCCAGTGCCTTGTCGCGAAGTGCGGCGGCGCGGGCTTCCGGCATCGAGCGCAGGGCAAGACCCAGCGGGCCCAACTGGCCTACGTACGTCGGCAGGTCATCACGGGCGATCGAGCAGGGCAGGTCCACGGCGACCACATCCACATCCTTCCAGCCGGCGGCCAGCAGCGCGTGCCGCACGCGTTGGCCATCGGCGAAGGCGAACTGTCCCGGAGCGCCGGGCACGCGCGGCGGCAGATCCAGCGCATCACCAATGGCGCGCTCGGCGGTGGTCATGAACGGATTTTCGTCTGCGCCGCGCCAGGCAATGAAACGAAGGCCGGCGCCGGGCAGCGCCGCGCGGTGCAGGTTGGCGAAGGCCGCGCCGCTGTCCTCAAAGAACATCACGCCCAGCCGCGACTGGATCCAGTCGTAGTGTGCCGGCGGCAGCGGATGTTGCTGCGCATCGGCCACGATGAAGTCCGCCGCTAGTCCTGCGTCGGCGGCACGCTGCCGGGCCAGCGCCAGCATCGGCGCGGAGATGTCCAGGCCGGTGCAGTGTGCTTGAGGGCGCGCTGCCGCCGCGGCCAGCAGGCTGGCGCCGGTACCGCAGCCAATGTCCAGCAGCTGGGTGACGGTATCCGGCAGCTCGCTGACCAGCAGATCGGCCAGCGGCTGGAACAGGCCATCGAGCATGGCCTGTTGCGCGACCCATACCTGCCCGCCAGAGCCATTCCAGAGCGCGCTTTGATCAACCGGGGATGTGCTGGCCATGGCCTTGCCTTGCAGGGAAGTTGCCCATAGGTTGGCGCTTGAAGGCGACTTGAGGTCAAGCCCATGCGTGAACTGGATATCGGCGAGGTGGTGAAGCGCAGTGGCGTGCCGGCCTCGACACTGCGTTACTACGAACAGCTGGGGCTGTTGCAGGCCCTGGGCCGTCGCGGCATGCGCCGGCAGTACGACGAGCAGGTGCTGGAACGGCTGGCACTGATCGGCCTCGGCCAGGCGGCCGGGCTGTCGCTGCAGCAGATCGGGGTATCGCTGCCGCCCCTGCGCGGATGCCTCACGCTGGACCGGGACGCCCTGCTGGCACAGGCCGAGATACTGCAGCGGCAGATCAGCCAGCTGCAGCGGATACGCCGGCACCTGCAGCGGGCAGCGGCCTGCCCGGAGGCGCAGGATGCGCGCCGGTGCGGCTCATTCCGCAAGTTGTTGAGGGCCCAGCAGCGCATCGCGAGAGGGTGAGAGAAGCGCATCCACGCCATGCGTGGATGAATCAATCGCGCGTACTGACTTCCCAGGTGGCGTGCAGCACGCCTGGCACGTGTTCCATCCGCGCCAGCACCACGTCCAGTTCATCGGCGCTGACGGCGGTGCTGACCAGGACCGCGATCACATCGGTGGGCGCGTCGGCATGTTCGACCACCTGCACATCGCCAACCGGATACTGCGCGGCCTCCAGTGCATCGACCAGCCGCTCGCGCACGCGCGGCACTGCTTCGGCATCCACGCTCAGGCGCACCTCGTAGGTCGCTTCGGTCGCCGCCTCGTTGATCGGGATGCGGTTGATCGCATTCACCAGCGGCCGCAGCAGGGTGTTGCCGGCAATGATCAGCACCGTCAGCAGCACGCCCTCGGCCAGCATGTCCGCACCGGTGCAGCTGCCGACCGCCGCCGAGCACCACAGCGTGGCGGCGGTGTTCAGGCCGCGCACGTTCATGCCTTCCTTCATGATCACGCCAGCGCCGAGGAAGCCGACGCCGGAGACCACGTAGGAGATCACCCGCACCGCCTCGGCACTGCCGGCGATGCGCATGCCCAGGTCGACGAAGGCAGCGGCGCCCACCGCGACCAGCACGTTGGTGCGCAGGCCGGCGGTGCGCTGCCGGTACTGGCGTTCGGCGCCGATCAGCGTGCCAAGCACGAAGGCGGCCAGCAGGCTGACCACGGTGTCGGCGAAGGGGCCGGCCTGGAAGGTTTCAATGAAGCGCATGGCCCGAGTCTACCCGGTGGAGGTGACAGTAGATCCACGCCCTGCGTGGATATCCAGATGTGCCGGAAACGACTTAATCCCCTCCGTCCCCTTTTGTGGGGTCAGTCGGTGTCCTCGACGCGCTCGCCCATCAGTTCGCGCTGGCGCTTGTCCAGTTCCTCGGCGTAGCGCTTGCGCACGAAGGTTTCGGAGACCACGCCGAGCACCTGGCCGTCGGCGGTGACCACGGCCAGTTCGTCGGCCTGGGTCTGGTCGAAGCGCTGCATCACGCTGACCACGTCCGCGGCCGGTGACAGTGACACGTCACGGTTCTCGGCCAGTTCGCCGATCACGGTCTCCGGTTTCACGCCATCGCCATAGACGCGGGGAATCTGCACGATGCCGGCGTAGTGGCCTTCGCCATCGATCAGCACCACCCGGCTGCCCGAACCCAGCGGGAAGCGCTGGCGGAACGCGGCAGCGTCGAGGTCGGCAGGGGCGGTCGCCACGCCCTTGCGCATCAGCCGGCCGGCGTTGAGGTTCTGCACCCAGCCCACGTCGCGGGCGCTCTTGATGGTCTCGCCGCGCAGGTGCATGCGCCAGGTCGAGAACGAGTAGCCGAACCATTGCCGTACCAGCGTGCTGGAGACTAGCACCGCGCTCATCACCACGCTGGTCAACAGGAAGTCGTGGGTGCCTTCCAGTACCAGCATGGCCATGGTCATCGGTGCGCCGACCACGGCGGCGGCCAGCGCCGCCATCCCGGCCAGCGCGGCGGAGGTGGCGTCGATCACCGGCACCCCGGTGGCCATGGCCAGCAGGCCGGCGAATAGGGCGCCGACCAGGGTTCCCATGAACAGCGAGGCGAAGAACAGGCCGCCGCGGAAGCCGAACCCGAGCGAGATGCCCGAGGCCAGGCACTTCAGGGTCAACAGGCCGCCGATCCAGATCAGCGGCAGGTGCGTGGTCAGGTCCAGGTGCAGCGCGCCATGGCCGGACGACAGCACCTGCGGGCTGGCCAGCGCCAGTGGAATCAGCAGCAGGCCGCCCACCACCGGCCGGCCCCACAATGGCAACGGGCTGCGCTTGACCGTGCCTTCGATCGAGGCGATCAGCCGCATCACCGCGATGCCGACCATCGCGCAGCAGCAGCCGAGCAGGCCGTAGATGGCGTAGTCGGCGGCGCGTACATCAATCGTCGAGGCGGCGGGCAGCAGGTAGGCCTCGATGCCGGCCTGGTCGGCCACGAACGCGCCGGCCAGCGCGGCGACCGCGACCGGCGCCAGTGCAGCCGGGGTGTAGGCACCGATGACGATCTCGAAGGCGTAGAACGCGCCGGCCAGTGGCGCACCGAAGGCGGCGGCGATGGCACCGGCGGCACCAGCGCCGACCAGGATGCGCACGTCGTTGCGGCGCAGGCGCATCACCCGCCCCAGCTGCGAGCCGCTGCCGGCGCCCATCTGCGTATACGACGCCTCCAGCCCGACCGAGGCGCCGCAGCCGTTGGACAGCAGGGTCTGGGTCAGCACGATCAGGTTGTCGCGCATCGACATGCGGCCGCCATGCAGCGCATTGGCTTCCACCGCATCGAGCAGGGGCCGCTTGAGCCGGGTCGCGGCCAGGCTGACCAGGCCGACCAGCAGCCCACCCAGCGGCAGCACCAGCAGCGCGGTCCAGGTCAACGAGGGCAGGGAGCTCAGGCGCATGCCTTCGTCCAGGCCGTACAGCGCGCCCTGCAGCCAGCGCGCGATGCCCGATTGCAGCAGGGTCAGGTAGCCGGCGATCAGGCCGACCAGCAGCGCCAGCGCAATGAACCACAGGTCGCTGCCACGCAGGCGCAGACGCAGGCCCTGGAAGGCCAGATGCAGGCGCGATGGTGAAACGGGCAGTGACATGGTGGCGGCATGATACGCCGCCACCGTGAGCGCCACCGTCACTGCATCGGGCGGTTATCGCCTCAGAAGCGGTAGCGGCCCTGCACGTAGAAGGTGCGCGGCGCGGCCACCATGCGCCCGGCGTTGCCGTCGACGTTGCGGGTGTACCAGCGCTTGTCGGCCAGGTTGTTCACGCCCAGCGTGATCTCGCTGTCGCCCAGCCCCGGCACCTGCCAGGCCACCTGAGCGTTCCACAGGCGCACGCCGGGCACGCGGCCCACGCGCGCGTCGGCGGTCTCGGCCCAGGTGTTGGCCGCATCGGAGAACTGGCCACTCTGGTGGGTGCTGGAAACGTTGAAGGTCCAGCCGGCCAGTGCGTAACGGGCACCCACGCTGTCGGTGTCGCGCGAATAGAACGGCACGTCCAGGCCGCGGTTGTCGCCGGACTGCTGGATCGCCTTGGTCCAGGTGTAGTTGGCGTACAGCTCCAGCCCGGCCAGCGCGCTGTCCTCGGCGAAGTGGTATTCCAGCGCGCTTTCCACGCCCTTGTGGTCGGTGGCGCCGATGTTCTGGAAGGTCGGCGGGGTGATGCCCGGCACCTGCAGGATCTGGTTGTCGAAGCGCATCTTGAACACGGTGATTTCCGCGCGCAGTGCGCCGTCCTGCCAACGCGCGCCCAGCTCGGTGGTCTTGGCCACTTCCGGGTTCAGCGGGTTGCTGGCGCTCTGCGAATTCAGCTGGATGTTCTGCACCGGCCCGAACGAGGTGGTGTAGTTGCCGAACACGGTCAGCTGCGGGGTCAGCAGGTAGGCGATGTTGAGCGAGGGCAGGGCCTTGTTGTTGCGGCTGCTGAAGGTCGCGCTGCCGCCGGACTGGCGGCGGTCCATGTCGATCCACTCCATGCGCACGCCCGGGGTGATCCGCCACTGGCCGACCGCGATGCGGTCGTCGATGTAGAACGCGTGGGCGTCGGTGGCGTTGTCGAAGCGGGTGGTGGCGCTGGCCGCACCGGTGCGGCGGGTCACGGTGTAGCTGCGGTCGTTGCCGCGCTCGCGCAGGAAGCGGTAGCCGGCGGTGATGTCATGCACGGTGCTGCCCCAGTGCAGGCGCTGGGTGTAGCGCGGCTCGATGCCGAGCACGCGGTAGTCGCGCGGCTGCACGGTCAGCTGGGTGTTGGCGGCATTGATCAGCGAGCTGGCACGGCTGCTCTCGTTGTAATAGGCCAGCACCTCGAACTCGCTGTTGGCCGACAGCGTGTTGGTGTAGCCCAGATCGATGCCGGTGCGATGGCCCTTCCAGAAGTCGGTCGGGCGGGTGTTCTGGAACGGATCGGCCTCGTACTGCGCGCGGGTCAGGCCGCCCGGAGTCAGTGAGCGCACATCGTAGTAGGACAGCTTGGCACGCAGTTCCTGCTGTTCGTCGATGGCGTAGGCGAACTTCAGTGCGAGATCGTTGAAGCGATCATCGCTGCCCTGGCGCCAGCCGCGGCCGTCCTGGCCGGAGTAGAGCAGGGCGGCGCCCAGCCCGTTGTCGCCGGTGCCGCCGAGGAAGGTGTTGTACTGGGTGCTGTCACCGCCGCCGTGATCGTAGGCGGTGTAGCGCACACCGGCCTCACCGTGCAGGCCGGCGCCGGTCGGAATGGCGCGGGTGCTGAAGTTGATGATGCCGCCCACGTTCTGCGGCCCGTAACGCACCGCGCCGCCGCCGCGCACCACGTCGATCGATTCGATGTTGGACAGGCTGGTCGGGGCGAACGATAGCTGCGGCTGCCCATACGGCGCCACCGCCAGTGGCACACCATCGAGCAGTACGGTGGAGCGCGGCGAATAGCGACCGGTGAGGCCGCGCACGCCGATGTTCAACGACACCGAACTGCCGGCCGTGCCGGAGTTGTCGGTGACCTGCACGCCGGGGATGCGGCGCATGGCATCGCCGATGCTGGCCGCGCCGCTGGCCTCGATGCGCTGGCGGTCGACCACAGTGCGGGCGCCGGCGAAGCTCTTGACGCTGTCGTGCAGGCCGGTGCCCAGCCAGCTGCCGGAGACCTGGATGCTGTCCAGCGTGGTGGCGCTGTCCTGGGCGAAGGCGCTGGCGGCCGGGAGCAGGCACAGGGCGAGGGCGGCGGCCAGCGGCAGGTGGGCCGGTCGGAGGGCGTTGATGGGCATCGGCGCAGGTCGTGGAAGGTCGTAAATGAGAATTATTGCTGATTCCATTCGCCAATGGAATGCGTCTGCGGTTCATGCCGATGACCGGGTGGTAGAGTGATGGATTGCTTCCTGACTCGCTGAGATCCGCCATGTCCCAAGCCGCTTTCTACCCCGTCGGAACCCCTGGCCAGCCGTGGGGAGCGGCGGAACGGGACCAGTGGCGTGGCCGCCAGCAGCGCCTGCGTCGCTATGACCAGGAGGTGTTGCCGCGCATCGAGGCACTGGCCTCGCGCTTCGACAAGGTGGCTTATGGCCAGCTCGACTACGCGGGTGAGATCTACACCCTGTTTGCCCTGCGCAGCCGTGACTGGAATCCGGCCCTGCCGGCGGCGCTGGTCACCGGTGGCGTGCACGGCTATGAGACCAGCGGCGTGATGGGTGCGCTGGAGTTCCTCGAGAAGCACGCCGCCGACTATGCCGGCAAGGCCAACCTGCTGGTGGCACCGTGCGTGAACCCGTGGGGCTTTGAGCGCATCAACCGCTGGAACTTCGATGCGGTCGACCCCAACCGCAATTTCCGCGCCGATGGCCCGGCCCGCGAGTCGACTGCCGTGATCGAACTGATCGCGCCCTACCAGGGCCAGTTCGTGCTGCACATCGATCTGCATGAAACCACCGACAGCGACGAGAGCGAGTTCCGCCCGGCCCTGGCGGCGCGTGATGGCAAGCCGTTCGAGCCGGGCCTGATCCCGGATGGCTTCTACCTGGTCGACGACACCGCGAACCCGCAGCCGGCGTTCCAGCAGGCGGTGATCGCCGCGGTGGAGAAGGTCACCCACATCGCCCCGGCCGACGACAAGGGCGAAATCATCGGTTCGCCGGTGGTCGCCCATGGCGTGATCGAGTACCCGCTGGAGAAGCTGGCGCTGTGCGCGGGCATCACCGGTGCGAAGTACACCACCACCACCGAGGTCTACCCGGACAGCCCGCGCGCTACGCCGCAGCAGTGCAACGACGCACAGGTGGCCGCCGTGTGCTCGGCCCTGGACTACGCACTCGCCCATCGTTGACGAAAAAGGGGACGGAGGGAATTAAGTCGTTTGTGGCACAAACGACTTAATTCCCTCCGTCCCCTTTTTCGGTTCACCCCAACGCGTCGACCCACCACAGGGCGGCCGGACCCGGCGGCGTGTCGCGGCGCCACAGCAGGTCGCTGTGGATACGCCGTGGCCAGCCGGGCAGGGTCAGTTCCACCAGCTGCCCACGGTCATAGCGCTGTACCAGCGCGCGTGGCAGTTCGGCCCAGCCGATGCCGTCCTCGGTCATCTCCATCACCATCAGGTAGTCGGTGGCGGTCCACGCCAGCCCGGTGGCTGCACGTGCATGTTCGACCTCGGCGCTCAATCGCACCTGCCGGTACCGGGCCAGCTGGGCTGCCGCGCGGCGGCCGGCGTCGGCCAGCGGATGGTCGCGCGCCACATAGATCGATAGTTCGCTGTGGTGGGCCAGCGGTCGGGCCACCAGTTCATCGGGATAGCGTTCCTGCCTGGGCAGCAGGCCCAGGCCGGCCCTGCCGCTGCATACAACTTCCAGCACGTCCTCACCTTCGGCATCCAGCCATTCCAGCTCGATTTCCGGGAACGCCTCCGCAAACCGTTGCAGGACCCGCAGCTCCGGATCAAGCTGGTAGACATCGGAGAACACCACGGTCAGGCGCGCTTCGACCGGTGCGGCCAGGCGCACGCTCAACTGCTGAAGGCGCACATCGGCGGCGAGGATCTCCTGGGCATGCCCGAGCACCTGTCGGCCGGCTTCGGTCAGCTGTGGGTAGCGCCCACTGCGGTCGAACAGGCTCACGCCCAGGTCGGCTTCGAGGTGGGCGATGGCGGTGCTGACCGTCGACTGGGTCTTGCGCAGCCGGCGCGCTGCCGCCGAGAACGAGCCGAGCGCTGCGGCTTCGACGAAGGCCTGCAGGGATTCAGGAGAGTAGGGCATTGATCCATCGCTCTTGTCGATGGAATCCATTTTGATCCCACCGTAAAAGACGATGATACTGCCGGTCGTCGCCCCTGTCTGTGGGGCGTTCCGGATCATCCACGCATGGCGTGGATCTACTGATGGCGGGGCGCGGTCCCCGCCCTGCAAGGAGTTTCACATGTCCCGCACTGTTCCCGCCCGTGGCGCGCTGGTCGCTTGGGCCTGCCTGACCGTGGCGATCGTCGCCGAAGTGGTCGGTACCTCGTTCATGGCCCATGCCGCCCGTGATGGCGGCTGGACCGGTTACCTGGTCATGGCTGGCGCGCTGGCGCTGTCCTATTACTTCCTGGCGCTCTCGGTGCGTCGCATCGCGGTCGGCGTGGCCTATGCGGTGTGGGAAGGCCTCGGCCTGACCCTGCTGACCGTGGTCGGCGTCACCGTGTTCGGCGAGAGCCTGTCATTGCAGCAGCTGGCCGGCCTGGTGCTGGCGGTGGTCGGCATCGTCTGCGTCACCCTCGGGGAGGCGCACTGATGAACACCCTGGCCCTGTTTTTCGTGATCTGTTCGGCCTTGATCGACGTCGCCGCCAACATGATGATGGCCAAGTCGGAAGGCTTCCGCCGCTGGCGCTGGGGTGTTGCGGCGATCGTCATGGTCTGGATCGCCTTCGCCCTGCTGGGCCAGGCGGTGCGCTACATGGACCTGGCCACCGCCTATGCGATGTGGGGTGCGATCGGTGTGATCGGTACCGCTACCTGCGGCCGCCTGCTGTTCGGCAACCGCCTGCGTCCGATCGGTTGGGTCGGCATCGCGCTGGTCACGTTCGCGGTGCTGCTGCTCAGTACCGCGAAGTAATGCGCCGCTGTGCCAACCAAGGTTGGCACCTGCCAGTGCTGAGTCGCCGGCACCTGCCGGAGCGTGAGTCGCGCAGGCAAGCGCCCCGGGGAGGATCTCCCCGGGGCGCTGTCGTATCCGCAGGGCTCAGAAGCGTGCGGTGAAGTTCAGCCGCGTGGTGCGGCCCGGGCCCGGCATCAGGCTCATCGCCAGCGTGTCCATGTAGTAGGTGTCGCGCAGGTTGCTGACCACCAGTTCCACCTCGGCTTTCGGGGTGAACTGCCAGCGCGCGTAGAAGTCATAGATCGCGGTGGGCAGGTAGATGTTCTGCAGGCCGGTCGAACCGGTCGTGTTCCAGGGCTTGTCCAGTTCATGGGTGGGGCCACTGTTGTAGGTGCGGCGAATGCCGGTATCCAGGCGGCGGTCGAACAGGCGGAAGCCCAGCGTGCTGTGGATCGAGTACTTCGGCGGGTTCTGCGCGTTGACGAACGAGGTACCGAAGCCGCCGTCCACGCAGTCCGGCGTGGTATCCAGCTTGCTCCACTTGGCATACGGGTCTTCGCGCAGGCGCTTGGCGGTGGCCGCATCGCAGGTGCGTGCGCGCTGGTAGTAGCTGGCCGACAGGTCCAGGTAGGCAATGCCGGCGTCATAGCCCGACTGCAGCTCGTAGCCGGACACCGTGTAGTTGTCGACGTTGTCGACGTAGAACGCCCAGGTGCTGGAATCGAAGCGGCGGGTGATCGCGTTGTCGATATCGTTCTTGAACCAGGCCACCTTGAACGCCAGGCGGTCGCCGTCACGCCAGAGGTCCTGCTTGAGCAGGCTGAAGCCGATGTCCCAGGAGCGGTTCTTTTCCGGCTTCAGGTCGGCCACTGGCGCCGAGGTGCTGTTGCCCAGCGTCGATTCGAACAGGCTGGGCATCTTCCAGCCCTGCGCGTACTTCACGTAGAAGAACATGTCCGCATCGAGGTTGAAGCGGGCCTCGGCATACGGCGCGAAGCCATGGCCGGAGCGGCGGATCGCCGGCTTGTAGCCCCACGCGGTGGGAATCTGCTTGGTGTAGAAGCCGTTGGCACCGCGCGGATCGGGAATGAAGCCATCGAAGTCGTAGGCCTGGCCCAGCGTGCTGTCGCCATAGGGCGTGGCGCGCAGCGAGTCATACGTGTAGTTGCCCTGTGCGTCCGGGTACCACTCCTTGTACCAGCCCGGCAGCAGCTGGCCGCCCTTGCTCAGGCGGGCGAAGGTGTAGCGCAGGTCGCGCGATTCGCTGACGAAGGCCACGCGGTTGCGGTCACGGGTGCGGTAGTCGATGAAGCGGCCGCCCGCGGTCAGCGACAGCCAGTCCCACGGCTGCCACTGCAGCGAGGCGACGACGCTGGCTTCGCGGCGCGTGCCCGAGCGCAGGTAGCGGTTGTTGTTGTAGTCCACCGGCAGCACCGGTGAATTCGGCGCGGTGTCCTCATGCTGGAAGGCGGCACCGTAGCGCAGCGTCCACTCACCCAGATCGTTGCTGAAGCGGGTGGTGTTGCTGCTGTCCACGCCCCAGCGCTGGGTCTTCACGTCCGACTGCAGGCCCGGGCCGTAGGTCTCGCCCAGCGTGTCGGGCATGGCGTCGCCCGGATAGTTCTTGAACAGCGGCGTGTTGGCGATGTTGCTGTTGAACATGCGGCTGGTGGCGGCGGTGAACCACAGGGTACTGCTCAGGTCCAGCCACGGGTGTGCCTCGGGCCGGTAGCGGTGGCGCAGCGAGGTGGCGTTGACCCGCATCTTCCCCGGCTCGAACTGGAACATGGTGTTGGCCTTGTCCACGTAGGTCACCCATTCGTTGGACTCGCCCACGCGGCCGATCGCCGACGGCATGATCTCGCCGAAGCTGGAGTTGAAGAAGCGGTGGCTCAGCTCCAGGCGCTGGTCGGGGTCGGGTGTCCAGGTGAATTTCAGCAGTGCCGATTCGTTGTCGGTATGCGTGTTGAGTACCTCATCGCCTGGATGAAAGAGCTTGGACACCGCCTGGCTGGACATGCCGGTGCCGCCGCTGGACAGGTGCTGGTCGTCGTAGCGGTGCGCGCCGTTGCTGCCGGCAAAGTAGTTGCCCTGGCGGCGACGTGCATAGGCGGCCACCAGCTGCCAGTCTTCGCCGCGCTGGGCGAAGGCCACGCTGCCATTCCAGTCACGCGGGTCGCGCAGGCTGTTGCGGTTGTCGCTGCCACGCGCTACCTGCTTGAACACGCGCGTGCGGTCGATACTGTTGTCGGCCACGCCGCCGCGCACGCGCAGGCCCCAGTCCTGCCCATCGTCGAGGATGTCATCGACGTTCAGCGTTTCCATGTAGACCACGCCGCCGATCGCGCTGGCGGCATTGGCGGCCAGGCTCGGTCCCTTCTCGATGCTGACCGCGCTGATCAGGTCCGGATCGAGGTAGCTGCGCTGCTGCACGCCGGCATAGCCGCGGTACACGTCGATGGCCTGCTGGCCGCCGTCGATGATCACCGGCACCCGGTTCTGGCCCTGCAGGCCGCGGATGTTGACGTCCAGCGCGCCGCCATTGCGGACGTCAGCGGTATGCACGCCGACCGCACCGGCCAGCACATCGCCGATCGACTGGCCGCGGAAGCGTTCCAGCTGCTGGCGGTCCAGGTGCACGCGCGAGCCGCTGTCACGGTAGACCGCATCGGCGTCGGCCAGGCCCCACGGCGAAGCGCCTTCGCTGGCCTGGCCAGCCACGCGCAGGGTGCCGATCTGGCGCACTCCTGCTTCAGCGTTGGGTGCCGCCTGCAGCACCACACCGCTGGCATCACGCTGGAAGGTCAGGCCGGTACCGGCCAGCAGCTGTGCCAATGCGGCATCGGCGTCGAGCGTGGCCTGTACGCCGTTGCTGTGGCGACCCCGGGTCAGGCGCGCATCGGCGGCGATGGACAGGCCGGACTGCTGGCCGAACGCGGTCAGGGCCTGGTCGAGCGCACCCGCCGGGATTTGCCAGCGCACGGATGCTTTGGTGTCCTGTGCATGGGCGGCGGCCGGCAACAGGCACGGGGTGGTCAGGGCCAGGCACAGCGCGATGGCCAGCGGGCGAGGGGAGGGGCAGGGCAGTTTCATGGGGGCGGCAATATCCGCAATGGGTTCCCTTGCTAGGCCCGGTGAGGGCGCAGAAAGGGAACCGCTGTTTCAATGCGGACGCATGACGGTCCACCACGGCCAGCGCTGCTCGATGCGGATCGGCAGGGCCCGGACCAACAGTTGCAGGGCCTGCAGGCTGTCCAGGCGTGGCAGTACGGCGGTGACGTTCAATGCGGCGAGCGCCGGATCACACCCGAGGTAACCGCGATGGTGGCGGGCGAGCTCGTCGATGACGCGGATCAGGGGCACGTCCTGCACCTGCAGTCGGCCATCCTGCCAGTCGCCACGCAGCGGATCCGCATCGACCGTCGTCAGTCCGCCCATTGGACCGATCCGCATCGCCCCGCCTGCGGGTACGTCCTGCGCCGCGCCGAACAGCGGCAGGCAGCGCACCGCGCCCTCGAACACATCCAGGCGACTGCCCTGCGGCTCACGGCCGACCGCGAAGCGGGTGCCGATCGGCTGCAGGCGCGCGCCCGGTACATGCACCGACAGCGGCAGATGGGCAAATGCGGGTAGATGCCCGGTCTGCAGCAGCAGTTCGCCGCGCAGCAGGTGCAGGTTGCGGCGGCCGTTGCCGATGTCGATCGACACTTCACTGTCGGCGTTGAGCCACAGCCGGCTGCCATCGGCCAGGGTCCAGTGGCCTGTGTGTCCGGCGGCGGTGCGCTGCGTCTGCAGGCCGCGCTGCAGCTGCACGGCGTGCAGGCCGAGCAACGAGAAGGCGCCAAGGCCGAGGGCGCCGCCGAGGCCGCGCAGTGCCTGCCGGCGGCGACGGCCAGCAGCATCCAGCGCCCTCGCTGCCGCGGGAGCCGACAACGGCGCGAACGACTGCCAGACCGACTCGACCCGCTGCCAGGCATCGGCGTGGCCGGCATCGGCGTGCAGCCATGCGCGCCAGCGCTGCTGGTCGCCGTCACTCCAGCCCTGCTGGCGCAGCGCGAACCACTCCGCGGCCTGTTCCAGCGCCGGGCTGGCGAGCGCGCTGCTCATGCCGTGGCGTCGCCGGACAAGCGCAGGCAATGCAGCATCGCCTGCGCCATGTACTTCTTGACCATCCGCTCGGACACGCCCAGCTGCTGGCCGATCTCCGCATAGCCGAGTCCGGACAGCCGTGCCAGCAGGAAGGCGCGCCGCGGTCGCTCGGCCAGGCCGGACAGCATGTCGGCGATGGCATGCAGCAGCTGCAATGCCTGCGTGCGTTCCTCCGCAGACGGGTGCACCGGCTCCGGTTGCGCGGCCAGCGCGGCCAGATAGGCACGCTCCAGGTCGGCGCGCTGCCAGTGGTTGACCAGCAGCGCGTGCGCGATGGTGCTGAGGTAGGCACGCGGCAGGCGCAGCTCGGCCGGATCGACGCGACGGCTGAGCAGGCGCAGGAAGGTGTCCTGGGTCAGGTCGGCAGCGCAATCGGCGTTGTGGGTGCGGCGGCGCAGCCAGCCCAGCAGCCAACCATGGTGTTCGCGGTAGAACCCCGCCAGCGCAGTGCTGGAGGCGGCGGGCACGGCCATCGGCATTGATCATTAATGAGAATGATTCCCATTATAGAATGATCGTGCGTCACTCGACAAACCTTGTGCAGCCAGGGCGCGAGGAGGGGGGATTTGCGATGCGCCCCTGCGCTCGCCGACACTGCGGTTTTCCACAAGGAGTGTCCGCATGTTCAGCCACATCACTGTTGGAACGAACGACATGGAGGCCGCGCACCGCTTCTATGAGGCCCTGTTCACCGCCCTCGGTGCGCGCCCGGGGGTGTTCGACGACAAGGGTCGCCTGGTGTACTTCAAGGACGGCCGGATGTTCATCGTCACCGCCCCCATCGACGGTGAGCCGGCGTGCCATGCCAACGGCGGCACCATCGGCTTCACCCTGGACAGTGCCGAGGCCGTGCGCGGCTGGCAGGACGCCGGCGTGGCCCATGGCGGCACCGCCATCGAAGATCCGGCCGGCATCCGCAACATGGCCGGACGCCAGTTGTTCCTGGCCTACCTGCGCGATCCAGACGGCAACAAGCTGTGCGCGGTGCATGTGATGTCGTGATGCAAGGCAGGCACGGCGGCGCGCGCGTGATAGCACGAAAGCGCGCGCGCAGGCCGTGACCCGCGGCCGCGACTTCATGCTCTGTCCACTGCGGTTCAGCCAGAATCGGTCGGCTAATCCTTTGATCTGCCGGAGAACGCCGCCCCATGGAAGTCCTGGAGCCGCAACAATCCCCGGTGCGCACCCTTCGGCCTGTGTTCGCCTTCGCGGCGATCGTTGTCGTGGCGTTCGCGCTGTTTGTCAGCCTGTTCCCGCTCGGTGCCGGCCGCCTTCTGGTCAAGGCACAGGACTGGGCCGCACTCAATGTCGGCTGGTACTACCTGCTGGCGATGACCCTGTACCTGGTGTTCGTGGTCGGCGTGGCGCTGTCCAAGTACGGTGGCATCAAGCTCGGTGCCGACCATGACGAGCCGGAGTTCAGCTATCTGTCCTGGGCCGGCATGCTGTTCGCCGCCGGCATCAGCATCACCCTGTTCTTCTTCTGCGTATCCGAACCGCTGACCCACTACCTGCAACCGCCGCAGGGCGACCCGGCGGCGGGCGAGGCCGGCGCGCGCCAGGCCATGCAGTTGCTGTTCCTGCACTGGGGCCTGCATGGCTGGGGCGTGTTCGCACTCGCTGCGATGGCGATGGCCTACTTCGCCTACCGCCACAACCTGCCGCTGGCGCTGCGTTCGGCGCTGTACCCGCTGATCGGCAAGCGCATCAATGGCCCGATCGGCTACACCGTGGACGCGCTGGGCATTGTCGCCACCGTGTTCGGCATCGGCGCCGACATGGGCTTCGGCGTGCTGCACCTCAACGCTGGCCTGTCGCACCTGTTCAACATCCCGCACTCCAACCTGGTGCAGATCATCCTGGTGGTCAGCATGATGGGCGCGGCGGTGGCCGTGGCCGTTTCAGGCGTGGAGAAGGGCGTGCGCTGGATGGCCAACATCAACATGCTGCTGGCGATCGCGCTGGTGCTGTTCATGGTGTGCGCCGGCCCCACGCAATACCTGCTCAGCACCTTGATGCAGAACCTGGGCGACTACCTGGGCAGCGTGGTCGGCAAGAGCTTCGACGTGTATGCCTATGGCGGCCGACCAGAATGGCTGGGCGGCTGGACGGTGTTCTACTGGGCCTGGTGGATCGGCTGGGCGCCGTTCGTCGGCCTGTTCATCGCGCGCATCTCGCGTGGCCGCACCATCCGCGAATTCGTGTTTGGCGTGCTGCTGATACCGCTCGGTTTCACCCTGGCGTGGCTGTCGATCTTCGGCAACAGCGCGCTGGACCAGGTGCTGCACCATGGCCAGCAGCAACTGGCGCAACTGGCGGTGGATGATCCACCCACCGTGCTGTACGCGCTGCTGGACGGCTATCCGTGGAGCAAGGCAGTGATCGCGGTGACGGTGTTCGTCAGTTTCATTTTCTTCGTGACATCGGCTGACTCCGGCGCGGTGGTGCTGTCCACGTTGTCCTCGCACGGCGGTGCGCCGGAGGATGACGGCCCGCGCTGGCTGCGTGTGTTCTGGGGCACGGTGATCGCGGTGCTGACCGCCGGATTGTTGCTGGCCGGCAGCATCGATGCGCTGAAATCGGCGGTGGTGCTGGCCTCGCTGCCGTTCTCGGCGGTGCTGCTGATGATGATGTGGGGCCTGACCCGCGCCTTCAGTGACGAATCGCATCGCAAGCGCGCGCTGCAGTACCGTCCCTCGCCGCTGATCGGTGACGATCGCCACCACCAGGGCTGGCGCCAGCGCCTGAGCCAGGCCATGCACTTCCCGGTGCGCGACCAGGTCTACCGCTTCATGGACGACACCGTGAAGCCAGCGATGGAGGCGGTGGCCGAGCAGCTGCGCGGGCAGGGCTGGGATGTGGCCACGCGATTCGAGGCCGGCGACATGGAGTTGACGGTGAATCACGGCGAGCAGCAGGACTTCCTGTACCGGGTGATCCTGAGTGGCTACCTGACGCCGTCGTTCGCCGCGCAGCAGCTGCGCAACCAGCGCTACTACCGCGCCGAGTTGCATCTGTTCGAGGGCAGCCAGGACTACGACCTGGTCGGCTACAGCCGCAAGCAGATCATCAACGACATCATCAGCCAGTACGAACGGCACCTGCAGTTCCTGCACCTGAGCCGTTGATGCACGACCGCTGTGGTGGGTGCGGACCGTTGGTCCGCACACCCTTGTAGAGCCGCATCAGAACCGGTAGCGCGCCCCCAGCGAGACGAACTGCCCGCGCAGGTTGTACTGGCTGATGTCGAAGCCGCTGGAGCCGCCAGCCGGGTCGAACGGCGGGTCCTTGTCGGTCAGGTTCAGCACCGACAGCGACAGCGTGGTGTTGGCAATGCCTTCGTACGCCACGTACAGATCCAATTGGTGATACGGCTTGATGCGGTCGCGCAGCCCCGGATTGCTGGTGGCCGTCGCCACACGCTGGTCGTAGCCACTCACGTACTGCAGGCTCAGCGTGCTGCTCCAGTCGCCGACCGCCCAGTTCAACGACGTGGTGCCGCGGGTGCGCGGCAGTGCGCCGTGGCGGTTGTTGCCGGCCCCGTCATAGGGCGCCTGGCCGGCCACCAGCGGCTGCTTGAAGCTGAGCAGGTGGGTCCAGCTGCCGGCGAGGGTGAAGTTGCCCCAACCGTCGGTGCGGAAGGTGCGGCTGGCGTCGAGGTCCAGCCCCGAGGTGGTCAGTTCGCCCTGGTTGGCGTACTGGTTGGTGATGAACTGGATGCGTCCGTTCTCGCGTTGTACGCGGCCCGGGAACAGGGTCGGGTTGTCGACGATGAACTGCGCACTGTCAGGCTTGACCAGGTTGTCCTGTTCGATGCGGTACCAGTCCAGGCCGATGCTGGTATCGCCATCCGGCGACCACACCGCACCCACGTTGAAATTGCGCGAGCGCTCGGCCTTCAGGTCCGGGTTGCCGGTGCGGATGTTGGTCACGCCGCGGCTGCCACCCGGTTGCAGTGGGTCGAACGGATCGATCACCGAGCCGTAGCTGACGGTCTGGCCCGGCGCGATCTCCGGCAGCGACGGCGCGCGGAAGCCGCGCGAGAACGAACCGCGCAGCAACAGGCTGTCCAGCGGCTGCCAGCGCAGCGCGACCTTCGGCGAGAACGCCTTGCCGAAGTCGTCATAGCGGTCGCCGCGGCCGGCAAGCTGCAGTTCCAGCGTGCGGTGCAACGGCACGCTCAGTTCGGCGTATGCGGCGCTGACCTGGCGCTCGCCGTTGACCACGTTGATGGCCGGGCGCAGTTCGGTGCCCGACAGCACCTGCGCGCTGGTACGCGCATCCAGCGATTCCTTGCGGAATTCGGCGCCCCAGGCGAAGCCGACCGTACCGGCCGGCAGCTCCCACAGCGAGGTCGAGGCCTTCACATTCAACGCGTGCAGCTTGTACCAGCCGGGGCGCTTGGTCTGCAGGCGCAGGGCATCGAGCGCGCCCGGCGTGCTGGACGGATTGAGGAAGTTGTAGCTGCCATCGCGCAGGATCTGCTCGAACGCGTAGCGGTTGACGAAGTTGTCGACGTATTCGCGCTGCGCGCTCTGCGAGGTCAGCGCCGCCACCTCCCAGTCCCAGCGTTCGCCACTACCACGCACGCCGGCCAGTGCACGGTAGAACACCTGGGTGTTGTCCTTCAGGCGCGGGCCGAGGTCGAAGAAGGTGTACTCGAATGGCAACGGCGAGTTGCCCGGGTTGTTCGGGTGGCCGACCGGCAGCGCTGCCGACACGTCGATCAGGGTACCGGTGGCCGGGTTGTAGGCGCGCAGGCCGGGGCCGACGGTGAGCGGCGCACTGAAGATCTGGTCGGCCTTGTTGTGGCTGTACAGCACGTCGGCGAACGCTTCGACGCTGTCGTTGAAGCGGTAGGTCGCACTCAACGACGCCTGCAGGCGCTCGGCGCCGGGCTGCAGCGTCTTGAACGGTTGTGCATTGAAGGCGCAGGCCTGGCCGGGCAGGGTGCTGCCGAAATCGCTGTACGGCCGCAACTGGCTGCCATCGGGGCAGTTGGCGAATGGCTGCGGTGCGCGTGGGTTGGACAGCCAGTTGCCACCGGCAGTGGACCAGCCGGCCAGGCGGCCACCGGGCTTGTCGCGGAAATCGCCGCTGCGGGTGTAGGCGCGCTGATCGGCGTCGAGGCGATCTCGCTTGAGCAGGTCCAGCCCGAACAGCACGTTCCAGCCCTGCTGTTCGAGGTCACCGAAGCCGGCCAGCAGGTTGGCCTTGCGTTCGTTCAAGCCGCCCTGGGTAGCAGTACCGAAACCGCCGCCGACCTCCACGCCCTGGAAGTTCTTTCGCAGGATGATGTTGATGACGCCGGCGATGGCATCGGAACCGTACACCGCCGAGGCACCGTCCTTCAGCACTTCGATGCGTTCGACCGCGCTGATCGGCAGCGCGTTGAGGTCGACGAAGGTGTCCTGCGTGTTGAGCGCGAAACCGAAGTTGGACACGCGGTAGCCGTTGACCAGCACCAGCGTGTTCTTCGGCGACAGGCCACGCAGGCCGATCGAGGCCGAGCCGGCGGCGAAACTGCCGGTGTACTGCTCGTCGAAGCTGTTGCCGGCATTGGCCGACAGGTTGCGCAGCACGTCGGTGAGGGTGGAGCGGCCGGTCTGTTCGATCTGTTCGCGGCTCACGATCTGCACCGGGTTGGGCCCGGCGGTATCGCTGCGCTTGATGTTGGAGCCGGTCACCAGCACGGCGCCCAGGGTGGTGCTGTCCTTGCCGGTATCGGCGGTTTCAGCGGCGCCGGCAGCGCCGGCGGAAAGGCCCAGCGCGATGGCGCCGGCAAGCAGGTTCAGGGTAGTGCGGTACATGGAAGCGACAACGCCGAACGGGGGAGGAGCCTCCAGTACCGCACGCAGCTACATGCGCCTTCCAATGACGAAAGCGCATTCAGTTATACATCACAGGTTCTTAACGAAATGACTCGGTGGGTGCGGGCCGTTGGTCCGCACACTGACCGGAAAGCAGCCGAGCATGGCTCGGCTCTACAGAAGGCAATGGCAGCCCATCAAGGCCGCAGCAGCACCTTGCCGCTGCGACCCGAGCCACCCGCGGCCTTCGCTGCCTGGGCAATGTCATCCAATGCGAAGACCCGCTCCACCGGCAGGGTCAGTTCGCCGCCGGCGGCGCGCTTCAGCAGTTCGCCGACCAGCCGCCGCTTGTCCTCCACCGCCATCGCCTGGCTCACCTTGCTGCCCCAGAAGCCCTTCACCGTGGCCTCCTTGTAGATCAGGCCACCGGCGGGGATGTGCATCGGCTGGCCGCTCATCACGCCGAACGAGACCAGGGTGCCGTGGTGGCCAAGCAGGTCGACCAGGTCGCCGCTGGCGTCGCCGCCGATGGAATCGACCGCCGCCGCTGCCTGTGCTTCGCCCGTTGCTGCGCGCACGCGATCCTTCCAGCCGTCCACCGAGGTATCGAACACGTGATCGATGCCGAGTGCCTGCAGCTGCGCCACCGCGTCGGCGTTGCGCACCAGGTTGGTCACGTGCACGCCGCGCGCCCGCGCCAGCATCGCCAGCGACTTGCCGACGGCCCCGTTGGCGGTGTTCTGCACGATCCACTGGCCCGGCTCGACGTGCAGGAACTCCAGCAGCATCAGCGCGCTCAGCGGCATCGCGATCAGCTGTGCGGCCATCTCGTCGGCGATGGCGTCCGGCATCGGAATCACCATGCGCGCCGGTGCGATGAACGCTTCGGCCCAGGTGCCGTGCACCGAGGCGGCGGCCACGCGCTGGCCGATCTGCAGGCCCTCGACCCCTTCGCCAAGCGCATCGACCACGCCCAGTGCCTCACTACCAGCGATGGCCGGCAGGGTCGGCTTGTAGCCATACAGGCCACGCACGGTCAGCAGGTCGTGGTTGTGGATCGAGGCCAGCACGGTACGGATGCGCACCTCGCCGGGGCCGGGTTCGGGCAGGGCCACATCGGCAACGGCAAGGACGTCGGCCGGGTCGGCGAAGGAAGCGTACTGGGCAGCGCGCATGGGCGGTGTTCCGGGGAAAGTGGAGGTTGTATCGAACTGGGGACGAGGGCGCGGTCGACAAGGCGCCGCCGCTGCAACACGGCATCCTGCGACGGATCGTCGCGTCATGTCGTGATTACCTCATCTTGTGTTGACGGCTCGGAATATCCCCACTATGTTGTGGCCGTCACTCCCGGTCAGCCGCCGCCGCCGGACATGCAGCAAACGTCCCGCGGCCCGCCCCTGAAGGCTTGCCGTGTCGACGCGGCCGCCATCGCGCGGACACAGGTCGCCCCCACGGCCCGGATACCGGCCGCAGGCGCAGGCTCTTGCCGACGACCTGATGATCCCGTGCGTTGGCATCCCACCCCGATCGCCCCGTGCGCCGGTATCGCGTGCAGGGCTGCCACGGCATCGACGCCGCTGTGCGTGCGAGCCTGGAGACGCAGGACCATGACCGACAACACCTACCGCGCGGCCGATCTGGCCGGCGCCGGCGACGCTTTGCGCGCTGGCGGCGAGCGCGTGCCGACCTGGATCACCAAGGAGGCCGGCAACCGTCGCCTGCCGTTCGACGCCGAGCGCCTGCAGCGCAGCATCGATACCGTGCACGCGGAGTTCCCGCAGCTGGATGTAAGCGACTATCGCCGCGTGGTGCAGGCGATGGTCGAGCGCAAGCCGAGCCTCAGTGCCGATGACCTGGTCGACCTGCTGATCCGCGAGGCCGAATCGCGCGTGGATCTGGTCGCACCGGAGTGGGAGCAGTTCGCCGCACGCATCTACCTGCGCCGCCTGTACAAGCGCGCCAGCCGCAATCGCTTCTATGACGTCAGCCTGAAGTACGGCTCGTACGTGGGCCTGCAGGAAAGCCTCGCCGACCGTGGCATCTACAGCAACGACATCCTGCGCTGCTATTCCAAGGAAGAGCTGCAGCAGGCCGGCGAGATGATCGAGCCGGAACGCGATCGCCTGTTTGCCTACAACGGCCTGTACCTGCTGGCCACGCGCTACCTGGCCAGCGACCGCAGCCGCGAGGTCTATGAACTGCCGCAGGAGCGCTGGCTGACCATCGCGCTGTACCTGATGCAGGAAGAGAAGCCGCGGGAGCGGCGCATGCAGCTGGTCGGCGAGGCTTACTGGGCGCTGTCGAACCTGTACATGACGGTGGCCACGCCGACCCTGGCCAACGCCGGCAAGGTCGGTGGCCAGCTGTCCAGCTGCTTCATCGACACGGTCGACGACAGCCTGCAGGGCATCTATGACTCCAACACCGATATCGCCCGCGTGTCCAAGCATGGTGGTGGTGTGGGCGCCTACCTGGGCTACGTGCGCAGCAGTGGCGCACCGATCCGTGGCGTGCCCAATTCCTCCGGCGGCGTGGTGCCGTGGATCAAGCAGCTCAACAACACCGCGGTCTCGGTCGACCAGCTCGGCCAGCGCAAGGGCGCGGTGGCGGTGTACCTGGACATCTGGCACCGCGATATCGAGGCTTTCCTCGATCTTCGCCTGAACAATGGTGACCAGCGCCTGCGCGCGCACGATGTGTTCACCTCGGTGTGCGTGCCCGACCTGTTCATGGAAGCGGTCGAACGTCGCGCCGACTGGTACCTGTTCGACCCGCACGAAGTGAAGAGCGCCAAGGGCTGGTACCTGCAGGACTTCTACGATGAGAAGCGCGGCTCGGGCAGCTTCCGCGACCGCTATGCCGAGCTGGTGGCCGACGAGCGCATCAGCCGCCGCACGGTGAAGGCGATCGACCTGTTCAAGCGGATCATGCTCAGCCAGCTGGAGACCGGCAACCCGTTCCTGTTCTACCGCGACGAGGTCAACCGCAAGAACCCGAACAAGCACGCGGGCATGGTCTATTCCAGCAACCTGTGCACCGAGATCCTGCAGAACATGAGCCCGACGCGGATGATCCAGGAGATCGTCAGCGGTGACCAGATCGTCACCACCCGCCGCGCGGGCGACTTCGTGGTCTGCAACCTGTCCTCGATCAACCTCGGCCGTGCGATCAGTGCGCCGGATGACCTGCTGGCCACCGACGTGCTGGAGCGCCTGATCCCGATCCAGGTGCGCATGCTCGACAACGTGATCGACCTCAACGCGTTGCCGGTGCCGCAGGCCACGATCACCAACCGCAAGTACCGCGCCATTGGCCTGGGCACCTTCGGCTGGCACCACCTTCTGGCGCAGCAGGCGATCCAGTGGGAATCGCCGGATTCCGAACAGCTGGCCGACCGCCTGTACGAGCGCATCAACTTCCTGACCATCCAGGCCAGCGCGCAGCTGGCCAAGGAGAAGGGCAGCTACCCGATGTTCGCCGGCAGCGACTGGCACAACGGACGCTACTTCAGTGACCGCGACTACAGCGGCGCGGACTGGGACAGCCTGGCCCGCGAGGTCGCCACGCACGGCCTGCGCAACGGCTGGCTGCTGGCGGTGGCGCCGAACATGAGCACCGCGCAGATTGCCGGTTCCACCGCATCGATCGATCCGATCTACAGCGCGTTCTACTACGAGGAAAAGAAGGATTTCCGGCGGCCGGTGGCCGCACCCGGCCTGTCGCTGGAGACCTGGCCGTACTACGAGAAGGGCGCCTACAAGGTCGACCAGTTCGCCAGCGTGCGCCAGAACGCGCGCCGCCAGCGCCACGTGGACCAGTCGATCAGCTTCAACCTGTACGTGCCAAGCACGATCCGCGCCAGCACGCTGCTGGAGCTGCACCTGAGCGCGTGGCGCGAAGGCCTGAAGACCACCTACTACGTGCGCTCCAACGACATCGACATCAGCGAATGCGAGTGGTGCGCGAGCTGACCAATGGTAGTGCCGGCCGCTGGCCGGCAACACGGTAGAAATAGAACGAAGGCAGAAAACCATGGCAACCCCCCTCGACCGCATCAAGATCCTCGAACCGCGTCATCCCAACCGCAGCACGGGGATCATCAACGGACGCACCAGTGGCATCCTGAACTGGAACGACATTCCGTATCCGTCGTTCTATCGGGCCTACAAGGAACTGTCGACCAACTTCTGGATCCCCGACGAAGTCGACATGAAGGCCGACGCGCGCCAGTACGGCGAGCTGTCCGGGCGCGAGAAGAATGCCTACGACTCGATCATCGGCCTGCTCGCCACGCTGGATTCGCCGCAGACCCGCTTCATCTACAACGTGGCCGAGTACATCACCGATCCGGCCGCGCATGCCAACGCGGCGATCATCGGCCAGCAGGAGGTGATCCACAACGAGAGCTACAGCTATGTGCTGGCCTCGATCACCGACCTGCCGAACCAGAACCGCGTGTTCGAGCTGGCGCGCACCCATCCGACCATCATCAAGCGCAATGCGCCCATCATGGGCGCGTATGACGACTTCATGCGCGAGAAGACCGCCGAGACGCTGCTGAAGTCGCTGATCCAGTCCTCGATCCTGGAAGGCATCAATTTCTATTCCGGTTTCGCGTACTTCTACAACATGGTGCGGCAGAACCGCATGACCGGCACCGGCAAGATCATCAGCTTCATCAACCGCGACGAGCTGGCCCACACCAAGTTCATCAGCGAGCTGATCCGCGCCATCATCGGCGAGAACCCGGAGCTGCAGACCAACGAACTGACCGCCTATGTGCACCAGGCGTTCGAGCATGCCATCGAGCTGGAGACCCAGTGGTCGTCGGAAGTGCTGGATGGCATCGACGGCATCGATATGGAGGAGATGACGCGCTACGTGAAGTACCGGGCCAACAAGATGGCCGGCATGCTCGGCATCGAGCGCCTGTACAGCGACACCACCGACAACGTGATGCCGTGGATCAAGGCCTACGCCGACAACTTCACCGAGACCAAGACCGACTTCTTCGAGATGCGCAATGCAAGTTACAAGAAGACCAACGTCGACAACGGCTTCGACGACCTCTGAGCCCGGCGCGGCGCTGAGGATCCTGGTGGTGGTGGCCTCGCTGAGTGGCAACACCCGCGAGCTTGGCCGGCAGATTGCCGGGCGCTGCCGCGCTGCGGGCCACGCTGTGCACTGGCAGGAGGCGGATGACCTGCGCCAGGCGCCGCCCTTGGCGGCCGACGAGGCCGACCTGGTGCTGCTGGGCTGCTGGACCGACAACGCCGGCCGCACGCCTGCGGAAATGAAGGCTTGGGTGGCCGGCATCGCCGAGCGCGGCGAGCGGCCGCGCCAGCTGGCGGTGTTCGGAACCGGCGAGACACAGTGGGGGCAGGAGTACTACTGCGGCGCCGTGCACCGCTTGATCCGTTATTTCGGCAGCGACTACCCGCCGCTGGAGATCGAACAGATGCCGCATGGCGAGCGCCATGCCGCGGCCATCGAGGCCTGGACCGATGCGGTCCTGGCCCATTACTGGAGCAACACCGATGCAGATCATCGACGCCACCACGCCTGAGCAGTTCCAGCAGCTGCTGGCCGAACACCCGCGGGTGCTGGTGGACTTCCACAAGGACCAGTGCCCGGGATGCCGGATGCTGGAAATGTCGCTGCATCGGGTGGCGAACAGTGTGGCGGGGCAGGGCACGACCCTGTTGCGGGTGCAGCTGGAGGTGCTGGGTGAGGCGTTCTTCAGGGAACTGGGGCTGCGGCAGACGCCGACGCTGTCGCTGTTCCTTGACGGAGACGAACGGCAGCGCCTGCCTGGATTCCAATCGCCGCAGCAGATCGAGGCGGCCATCGCGCTGTATCTGTAGGCCGCGATCCCGGCTTATGTAGAGTCGAGCCATGCTCGACTGCCTTTCGCGCGATGCGCGACGAGTCGAGCATGGCTCGACTCTACAAAGACATCCACGCATGGCGTGGATCTACTGGCCGGCGAAGGTATCCACCAGCAGCTTCACGTTCAACACCACGATCACCAGCGCGATGACCCAGGCGATGCTGCCCAGCCAACGCGGTGCCACCAGCGCGCCCATCGTCACCTTGTCGGTCACGATCCGCACCAGCGGAATGATCGCGAACGGCAGCTGCATCGACAGCACCACCTGGCTCAGCACCAGCAGCTTTACCGCGCCCTGGTCGCCGAACAGCACGATCACCACCACCACCGGAATGATCGCCAGCGCCCGGGTGATCAAGCGCCGCAGCCACGGCGGCAGGCGCAGGTGCAGGAAGCCTTCCATCACGATCTGCCCGGCCAGCGTGGCGGTCACCGTGGAGTTCAGTCCCGAGGCCAGCAGGGCGATCGCAAAGAGGGTGGCCGCCGCGCCCACGCCCAGCATCGGTGCCAGCAACTGGTGCGCCTGCTCGATGTCTTCCACATCAAAGCGGCCGTTGGCGTGGAACACCGCCGCGGCCAGGATCAGGATGCTGGCATTGATGAACAGCGCGAGGGTCAGCGCGATGGTGCTGTCGGTGACTGCCCAACGCAACGCGCTGCGACGCCCTTCATCGGTGCGCGGGTAGGCGCGGGTCTGCACGATGGACGAATGCAGGTACAGGTTGTGTGGCATCACCGTGGCGCCGATGATGCCGATGGCGATGTACAGCGCATGCGGATCGGTCACCACCTGCGCACGCGGGATGAAGCCGCCGAGTACCGCCATCACCGGTGGCGCGGCCATTGCGATCTGCACCACGAAGCAGGCGAAGATCACCATCAGCAGCGCGATCACGAAGGCTTCCAGTGCACGGAAGCCGCGGTTCATCAGCAACAGCACCAGCAGCGTATCCAGCGCGGTGATCACTGCGCCCCACAGCAGTGGCAGGTCGAACAGCAGTTTCAGCGCGATCGCGGTGCCGATCACCTCGGCCAGGTCGCAGGCAATGATCGCCGCTTCGCACAGCGCCCATAGCGCCAGGTTCACCGGCTTGGGGTAGCGCGCGCGGCAGGCCTGGGCCAGGTCCATGCCGGTGGCGATGCCGAGCCGCGCCGACAGCGCCTGCAGGATCACCGCCATCAGGTTGGAAATGAGGATGACCGACAGCAGCAGGTAGCCGAAGCGCGAGCCGCCGGCCAGATCGGTGGCCCAGTTGCCCGGGTCCATGTAGCCGACCGAGATCATGTAGCCCGGGCCGAGGAAGGCCAGCAGGCGGAACCACCAATGGCCCTTGTCAGGCACCGCTACAGACGCGTTGAGCGCGCCCAGGCTGGCCGGAGTGGAGGCCGAAGGGTCGCGGGGCGCCAGGGTGTTCATGGGTCCGAATATAGCTCCTGCTATAGTCATTAGCAATGTGAAACAATCGTCTTTATCGCGTTACTGGTCCAGAATTCAGGTTCAACACCGGAGTACACCGGAAGGACAGGCGCAGGCGTGGGCAAGACCGACGATTCGACATCGCTGAAGAGCACCCCCTTGATCGAGGCCGAGCGCCAGGTCGAGAGCTTCCGGCAGGTACGCGAGGCGCACCGGATGGAGCTGGTGGAGGACTATGTCGAGCTGATCTCGGACCTGCTGGCCGACGGCGGCGAGGCCCGCCAGGTCGACATCGCCACGCGCCTGGGCGTGGCCCAGCCGACGGTGGCGAAGATGCTGCGGCGCCTGGCCCGTGACGGCTGGGTGGTGCAGCGGCCGTACCGTGGCGTGTTCCTGACCCCGGAAGGCGAGGCGCTGGCGCAGGCCAGCCGCCAGCGCCATCAGACCGTGGAGCGTTTCCTGTTGGCGCTGGGCGTGGACGCGGATACCGCGCGCCGTGATGCCGAGGGCATCGAGCACCATGTCAGCGAACAGACGCTGGCGTTGTTCGAGGCGTTCGTGCGCAAGGCCGAGGGCGGGGCGCCGTAGCGGAAGCACCGGGCAATGCCCGCCGGCATTTCGCGCGATGCGTGCTGAGTCGGGCATGGCTCGACGCTACAGATCAGGCGGGCAACGGGCCTGTTGTTGCGCGCACGCCTGCGTCGTCCATTCCTTCAACACCGGCTGCAGTCCTTCGTAGCGCCGGCCTTGCCAGCCATTGGCAAGCACCTTGCCATCGGCGTCGATCAGCACAAGATTGGGCGGGCCCAGCCCCGCCAGGGCCTGCAGCGCGGGCATCCGCCTGGCGCGGCGCGGGTCGAGCACCGGCCACGGCATGTCCTGCGCGTGCATGTAGCGCCGCAACGCGGCCTCGCTTTCGTCCAGGCTGACGTACACCACTTCGGTATCGGCGCCGGCTTCGCGCAGGGCATCGCGTACGCTGCGCAGGGTCGGTACGAAGGCATGGCAGGGCGCGCACCAGTCGGCACCGAAATACAGTGCCACCAGTTTCGGCGGCGGTGACCACTGCATCGGCCGCAGCGATCGCTGCTCGGGACGCATCAACGAGGCGGAAACCTGCGCGTGCAGGTCCGTCGCCATCGCCGGCGCGGCGAGCAGCAGCGCGCCCGCCAGCAACAGTGTTCGCAGTGTATCAGAACGCATAGCGCAGGTTGACGTACCACGAGCGCGCAAAGCGCGGCCCGTAGACGTAGTCGCTGTCACGCAGTGCACCGGTTTCCAGGTCCTTCTGGCGCTGGTCGAACACATTCTTGACGCCTGCCGCCACCGACACTTCCTGCTGAGCCTGCGCGCCCAGATGCCGGTGCCAGCGTGCACCGAGATCGGTGACCAGGAATGCGCGGGTGCGATGCAGTTCGCCCAGCCGGTTGTTCAGCACCGACATCGGGCCGGTGTGGCGCAGCGCCACGAAGGTTTCCCACGGCTCGGCCGGCATCCAGCTGAGCTGGGCCAGCCCGGTCCAGCGCGGTGTCTTCAGGTAATCGCGGCTCTCGATGACGGTGTCGCCGCCCTCGCCGGTGTCGTCGAAGATGCGCTGCGGTTCGCGGAAGCGCGAGCGATACCATGAGGCGCCGGCGGTCAGCCGCCACTGCGGCGAAGGTTGCCAGCCGAGATTGGTTTCCGCGCCCAGCACGTTGGAGCCGGAGGCGTTGTAACGCAGCTGGCTCAGCTGGCCGTCATCAGCGCGCTGGATCTCGCCCAGTGCGAAGGTGTCGCGGATGCGCGCATACGAGGCGGTGGCATCCCAGCTCCAGACCGGGTTGGCCGGGTCCGAACGCCAGTCAAAGCCGAACAGCGTGGTCAACGCGCGCTCTTCCTTCAGGCCGTCGGTGTTGTGCACGCGCACCTGTTCGCCGCCGAGGGTATCCACGTGCACGTCCTCGACGAAGATTTCCGGTGCACGGAAACCGGTGGCGATGCCGGCGCGCCATTTCAGGTTCGGCGTGGCCTGCCAGGCCAGCGCGATGCGCGGCGAGAACACCGCATTGTCCAGTTCGGAGCTCTTGTCCACACGCGCGCCGAGTACAAGGTCCACGTTGTCACGCAGGCTCCACTCGTCCTGGATGAAGGCGCCCAGGTTGTGGAAGGTCGCATCCTCCAGTACCGCAAGGCGCTGCCCGGCGCCGTTGCGGTTGTCGTCGCGCAGCGCCTCGTGCTTGTACTGCACACCGAAGGCCAACGCGTGCGCGCCCAGTCGCCAGTTCAACTGGCTGTCGATGTAGTGCAGCGGGTTGTGGGTGCGGCCGTACTGGCGCCACGAACGCGAGGCGGCACTGCCGGCCACGTTCGGGTCCAGCTGCGACGGGTCATAGCCCGGCGCCGATGGATCGGTGACCACGTCGCCGAGGCCGCCATAGAAGCTGTCGCGATCAATGTCGGCGAACGCATAGGCCAGACGGAAATCGACGTCGGCATTGATTTCCTGATCCCAGGACACGCTGCCACGGCGATACTTCGTATCCAGCGATTCGGCGATGTTGGCCAGGTATTCGGGCTGGTCCAGGCGGTTGCCGCCGCGGCGGGTTTCGTCGGTCACCTGCAGGTCCAGGCGCAGCCGCGTGCCCGGCGTGGGCGCATACCAGGCCTGCAGCCCGCCGACCTTGAGGTTCTTGCGGGTGATCTCGGTATAGCCGTCGCCGTTGTAGTCGATGCCGCTGTTCCAGTTGCGCTGTGCGATCACCGACAGCCCGGCGTCGGAATCTTTCGCGACCAGGTCCAGGCGCACATCAGCGTTCTTCTGCGGCGTGCCCTTCAATACATCCACGCCCGCCTGCACATGCCCCCCACTGCGTGCCGGCAGCGGCGGGATCAGGTTGATCACACCGGCCACTGCGCCCGGGCCGTACAGCGCCGAGCCACCGCCCTTGACCACTTCGATGCGGTCGACGAAGCCGGCCGGAATCTGTTCCAGCCCGTACACGCTGCCGAGTGTGGACAGCAGCGGAATGCCATCGAACAGTAGCTGGTTGTAGGCGCCGGGCAGGCCCAGCAGCTGCACTTCGCTGGTGTTGCAGTTCTGGCAGTTGCTTTCCACGCGCAGGCCGTTGATCAGTTCGGCGGCACGCGAGAAATCGGTGGCCGCACGCAGTGCGATGTCCTCTTTGCGCAGGACCTCGGTGCGGATCGGCACGTCCGACAGCAGGCGTTCGCTGCGGGTGGCGGTACTGACCTTGACCTGCACGCGGTCCAGTTCGGTCGGCTTCGGTGAGGCGGCCAGTGCAGGCAGCGGCAGGATCAGGGCGATGGCGGCGGCCAGAGGCAGCCGATGGAAGAGCGGGGTGGCAACGTGCATGCGGGCGTCGTCCTTGGGGGAGGAAAGGCGGCGAGGGCGACCTGGCTGGAGCATATGAAAGCAGCGGCTTATAGATATAGCAAGTGCTATATATCGAAGACGCCGCAATTCTGGGCGCGCCAGGCATCCGGGTGGATTATGCAAATGTTATAACATTACATACCGAGGCCGCGACCCTGCCGGTGGTCATGTGCCGCGATGCACGATTCGCGTCTTGTCAGCCGCGGCGGAAGGCGGCGGGGGTGCGGGCGCCGACGATGATCATGCGGATCATCGTGGAGATCTGCTCGACCAGTTCCGGGTCGTTTTCCGGAGGCTGGTCCATGGCCGACGCGCCCATCGCGAACACCAGGCGCGTGATCGCCATCGAGACCAGTTCCGGCTTGTGCAGGACCGCACCATCGAGGGCGGCCAGGCGCACCAGGTCGTGCTGCAGCTCTTCCTCGAAATAGTGCAGCTCGCGTTCGACGGCGTGCTTGAAATCGTCCGAGCCGACGGCCCCTTCGCGCAGCAGCACGTGCAGCAGCTTGTCGTCGGCACGCAGCTGCTCCATGAAGGTCTCCACCGACACCCGCACCACGCTGCTGGCGCTGGAGGTGGCGCGCTGGCGGGCCTCGCCGATGATGGTGCGCAGCGAGCGGCCGGCCACGTCGATCAGGGCCACGGCCAGTTCGTCCATGTCGCGGAACTGCCGATAGAAGCTGTTCGGTGCGATGCCCGCCTCGCGGGCCACTTCACGCAGGCTCAGCGTGGACAGGCTGCGGTGCGGCCCGATCAGCTTCAGCGCGGCAGCCAGCAGATCCTCGCGGCTCACCGTTCGGCGGGTCGGGCTGTTGGCATCTTCGTTCGGCGTCAGGGCGGTGGCGGCGGCCATGGGTGTTCCGGTGGGGCAAGGCTGAATCATACCCAATCCGGTTCAATATACACATGTATACACAGGTGTATGTGCGCCCGTATAGTGCGCCCATGAGCGCTGTCGTCCGTCCTTCCCTGTTTTCTCCGCACCGCTGGGTGTCGCCGACGCTGTTCGATTTCTGGGCAGGTCAGCTGAATCCTCTGTGGACCCTGCGTGAGCCGATGGCCCGCTTGGTACGGCGTGAGCCGGCCGGTGAGGGCGCGGCAACCCTGGTGCTGCGCACCAACCGGCACTGGGCCGGCATGCGCGCCGGCCAGCACGTGACCCTGAGCGTGGAAATTGAAGGACGTGTGTGGCAGCGCAGCTACAGCCCCACGGTGCTTGGGCGACGCGAGCTGGCGATTACCGTCAAGGCGGTCGAGGGCGGCCGGGTCAGCCAGCATCTGGTCAACCACGCACGGCCGGGCGAGCTGTTCCGTGTCGATGCCGCGTTCGGCGAGTTCCACATGCCCGCCGCCGCGCCGGTGCTGCTGCTGGCTGCCGGCAGCGGCATCACGCCGATGCGAAGCCTTCTGCGCGAAGCCTGCCAGCGCCCATTGGCGGCACCGGTCGACCTGTTCTACTGGGAGCGCACTGCCGCCCATCTGCAGTTCCGTGATGAACTGCAGGCGCTGGCGGCGGCGCAGCCGAATCTGCGCGTGCATCTGCTGGCCACCCGCGAAGGCGACATCCCGGCCGCGCGCATCGGCAGCCATGACCTGCAGGTGCCCGGCGATGACACGCCGCTGGCACAGCGCCATGTGCTGGCCTGCGGCCCGGATGGGTTCGTCGCCGCCGCACGTGAACGCCTGGCGCATCAGGTGGCGGGCTTCCAGGCCGAGGCTTTCACCCCGCCGGTGCCGTTGCTCGATGCCAGCAGCGAAGGCGAGGTGTCGTTGACGCTGGCACGCAGTGGCCGCCAGCTGAGCGTGCCGCGCGGCCGCTCGCTGCTGGAAAGCCTCGAAGCCCATGGCATCAAGCCCAAGCACGGCTGCCGCATGGGCATCTGCAACACCTGCACCTGTGATCGCGTCAGTGGCGCTACCCGCCACCTGCGCACCGGCGACCTGCAGTCCGAATCGGCGCAGCCGGTGCGGATCTGCGTGAGCGCGCCGACCACCGACCTGACCCTGGATCTCTGAGGACGCCTGCCATGACCCGCGCTACCGACCGTGCCCTGAGTACTGCCGAGATGCATGCCTTCGGCGAGGAACTCGACGCGATCCGCGACCGTGTGATCGGCAGCCTCGGCGCCTCCGATACCCGTTACATCCGCCGCGTGGCCGCCGCCGTGCGCTGGTTCGGCGTCGGTGGCCGTGGCCTGCTGTTCCTGGCCGCGTTCTCGCCGCTGTTCTGGATGCCGCTGCTGTGGCCGGCCGCGATCACCGGCACGCTGCTGCTGGCGCTGTCGAAGATCCTGGAGAACATGGAGCTCGGCCACAACGTCATGCACGGCCAGTTCGACTGGACCGGCGACCCCAAGCTCAATGGCAATACCTACGAGTGGGACATCGTCGCCACCGCCGACAACTGGCGCAAGACCCACAATTTCCGCCATCACACCTACACCAACGTGCGTGGCATGGACGATGACATCGGCTATGGCCTGCTGCGCATCTTCCCGGAACAGCGCTGGAAGCCGTTCTACCTGCTGCAGCCGATCATCGCGCCGATCTTCGCGCTGCTGTTCCAGTGGGGCGTGGCCGCGCAGGACCTGCGCCTGGGCCGCTGGCTGAAGGGCCGCATGAGTGCCCGTGCGATGTGGCTGCAGACCCGCCCGGTGGCGCGCAAGATGGCCCGCCAGGTGCTGAAGGACTACGTGTTCTTCCCGCTGCTGGCCGGCCCATTCTTCCTCACCGTGATGCTGGGCAACATGGTGGCCAACGGCCTGCGCAACATCTGGACCTACGTGATCATCTTCTGCGGCCACTTCACCGCCGAATCGGAAACCTTCCCGAAGGAATGCCTGCGCAATGAATCGCGTGGCCACTGGTACCTGCGCCAGCTGCGTGGTTCGTCCAACATCAGCGGCGGCTTCCTGATCAACGTGCTGTCGGGCAACCTCAGCCACCAGATCGAGCACCACTTCTACCCGGACCTGCCGGCCAACCGCTATGCGGCCATCGCCAAGGAAGTGAAGGACATCTGCCGCCGCTACGGCCAGCACTACAACAACGGCTCGCTGCCGCGCCAGTTCGGCCAGGTGGTCTGGCGCATCCTGCGCCACGCGTTCCCGAGCAAGCCGCGCCGCCTGCCGATGGCGGACATCATGTCCGCACCGGCATCGGCCAACGCGGGCTGATCCACTCAGCCCGCCTTCGCCAGGGCCGCCTGTTCGCGGTCCAGGCGACGCAGGAACACCTGCATTTCCTTGCGCGCCTGCTGGTCGCCCTTGCTGCCGGCCACGCTCAGCCCGCGCTGCCACGCCTCGCGCGCCGCCTGCGGCTGGCCACTGGCCAGCCACGCCTTGCCCAGCAGCTTCCAGGCCGCCGAGTACTGCGGATCGAGCACCACGCAGCGGCCCAGATGGGTCGCCGCGCGTACCGGGTTGCCGGCATCCAGCCAGCCCTTGCCCAGGCCGAAGCGCAGCAGCGCGCCGTCCTTGCCGCTGGCCAGCATGCATTCCAGGGCCTCGATGTTCATCAGCGCACCTCCTGCAGCAGTTCCTGCGGTCCCGGCTGGAAACGACCGCGATGGAACAGCAGGGGCGCGCCCCCGTTCTCGTGGACATCGATGATGCGGCCAGCCAGCAGCAGGTGATCACCCACCGGCCATTGCGCGTGGCGGGTACAGGTGAGGTGGGCCACCGCACCGGCAATGCGCGGCGGGGCGTCTTCGTCATCCTCCAGCAGCGGCAGACCGTCGAAACGGTCGCGCACCTGTGGATCGGCGAAGCGCCGTGCCAACGCGTCCTGGTCGGCTGCCAGCACGCTGATCGCAAAGCGGGTGGCGCGCTGGAAGGTGGACAGGCTTTGCGCATGCAGCGCCAGGTTCCACAGCACCAGCGGTGGCTGCAGCGATACCGGCACGAACGAGTTGATCGTCAGGCCGACCGGTTTGCCCTGCGCGTCGCGCGCGCAGACGATCGCCACGCCCGTGGGGAAATGGCCGAGCAGCCGCCGCAATGCACGCGGCGGCATCCCGACCGACGGCACCGGAGCCGGGGCGGGGAACACCCCCGCCCACGGCCCGGCGTACGGCAGTGTCTCGCCGCTCATGAGGCCCGGGCCTGGCGGTAGCGCCGGCCGACCTCGGCCCAGTTGATGATGTTGAAGAACGCACCGATGTAGTCCGGGCGACGGTTCTGGTAATGCAGGTAGTAGGCGTGCTCCCAGACATCCAGTGCCAGGATCGGCGTGTTGCCGGACAGGCCGACCGCTGCGCCCATCAGCGGGCTGTCCTGGTTGGCGCTGCTTTCAACCTGCAGGTGACCGTCGCGATCAGTGGTCAGCCACGCCCAGCCGCTGCCGAAGCGGGTCTGCGCGGCCTTGCTGAAGGCATCCTTGAACGCATCGAAGCCGCCGAGATCGCGATCGATGGCCGCGCCGAGTTCGTCATCAGGGGTGCCGCCACTGGCGCTGAGTACGGTCCAGAACAGGCTGTGGTTGGCGTGGCCACCGCCATTGTTGCGCACCGCGCCGCGCTGCGCTTCGGGCACCGCATCAAGGTTGGCGATGAGCGCCTCGACCGGTTGCGCGGCGATGCCGGCCTGCTCGAGGGCGGCATTGAGGTTGTTGACGTAGGTCTGGTGGTGCTTGCCGTGGTGGATCTCCATCGTGCGCGCATCGAAGTGCGGCTCGAGGGCATCATAGGCGTAGGGGAGCGGGGGAAGCGAGTACGACATCGAAGCAATCTCCGTGGGGAAGGCCAGCGGGCTGGCCGTGGGGAGATCGTTATCGCACCTCAACATTGGTTGAGGTCAAGCGCGGCGTAGAGGCGTGGTAGTGCCGGCCGCTGGCCGGCAATCAACGAAGGTCGGGTTGCCGGCCAGCGGCCGGCACTACCAGGACCCGCTTTTCGAACCCTCACCGGCGCGCTGATGCGCTGCCCGCGCTCGCAGGAAACCGCCCGGTGGCGGGGGGAGGGGCTGGCCGGGACCGATGGCGCCATGGATGGCGCCATCGAGCCCCCGAGGATGGGTTTACGGCGTGTCCCGGCGGGCCCTTCTCCCGCCACAACCGATATCAACAAAAGCGCCGGAAGGCGAACCGGCCGCCAGCGCTTTCATCAACTCAGCTCAGCCAGTCCCTGCAAGCGCTGTCGACCTGCTCGCCACACGCCTGCTGCATCCGTTGCTGCAACCGCGCCAGGGTCTCTGCGCCCTGGTGCTTGCCACTCCACGCCTTCAGCTGCCCGGCCAGGCGCTCGAAACGCTGGCGCGTGCGCTGGTGATAACCCGACGGCTGTGCGTCCAGTTCGGCGATCAGCGAGCTGGTGGCCTGCTCGATGCGCGGTGCATCGTCCGGCGCCAGCTTCAGCAACCCTTCCACGTACAGCACGCCCCATTGCACGCGGGTGGCCGGGCCCTGCGCACCGTCGTAGGCACGCTTCAGCCATTCCAGTGCACCGGCGGTGTCGCCGCGCTGCTCGGCCAGTTCGGCCAACTCGGGCATGTAGTAGTACGGCTGCTCACTGCGCTTCAGTTCGGCCAGCAACAGCGCTTCCGCTCCCGCGTCGTCACCCACCTCGCGCAGGGCATAGACCGCGCTGCTGATCGTGGCCTGGCGCGCATGGGCATCGGTGGCGGCAGCATCGGCCGCGGCGACGCGTTGCTTGACCCGCGCCACCAGCGCCGCCGGTAGCGCGCCCTTCGGTTGCTGCTGGCGGGCCAGCGACACCTCTGTCAGGGCCCGCGACAGCGCGTCGTCGGCGCGGTCGCCGCGCTCTGCGTCGGCGCGTTCCAGCGCCACCAGCAACTGCTGGCCCAGCGTATTGCGGGTGGCCGGGCCGGCACTGGCCTGCTTGACCAGCGTGGCGCCGGCATAGCCCAGCAGCTCGCGGTTGCGGCGTACCTCGGCCGGCTGGGCCAGTACCGCCTGCAGCAGCTCACGGACTTCGGTGGGCGAGGCGCTCGGTTTCTCCGCGGTGGCCAGCGCCAGCAGCGCGAAACGACGCTGCAGGGTAGCCTCCGGCGCCGCCTTGGATAGCTGCCGCAGCACGTCCTCGCTCCTGCGTTCGCCGGCCAGGCGGTTGGCATCCACTTCCCAGCCGTAGTCGCCCAGCACCTGCCAGTCCTCGGCGGCCAGCCTGTCCGGCGTCGCCAGCGCGGTGGCCAGTGTGGCAGCGACTGCGCTGCGGCGTCCGGCGGCCACGGTCAGTGCGCGGGTCAGTTCGGCCGCGTCGTTGCCACCGGCCACGCGGGTGATTTCGTTGCGCTGCGGATCGAGCACGATCAGGGTCGGGTAGCCGCGCACGCCGAAGCGCTCGCCCCACGCCTGCGCCCCTTCCTCGTCGCCATCCAGGTAGACCGGCACGAACTTGCCGGTCAGCGCGATGAAGGCCGGGTCCTTGAACAGGCCGGCCTTGAGCTGGTTGCAGGGCGGGCACCAGACCGCACCCCAGTACAGCAGCACCGGCTTGCCGCTGTCGGCGGCCTCGGCGAACGCATCGTCGACGTCGCTCTGGCGCCAGGCGATGGCCGTGGCTGGTGCTGGGGCTTCGGCGGAGTTGGCGGTGGACACCGGGGCTGGCGTGCAGGCGCTCAGCGCCGAGGCCAGCAGCAACACGGAAAGCGCGACGCGCATCGGCAGCATCTCGAAGGGCAGGGTGACAGGCCATTGTAGGAACGACCGGGGAACGTGCTGATTCAGTTTGCTTATGTCGGGCGTGCTGCAGGGCATGACGCCCGTCGGGCATTGCCGGTCAATGCCGGGCGGATGCCTTCAGGCCGCTGCCCGCACCATCTGCTGATACACCAACCCATTGAACTCGCCGATGTCACCGTCCAGCACGAAGCCATAGCGCAGGTAGGTCGGCACTGCATTGAGCGAGGCGCGGACGGTCAGCATCGGCCCGCGCACCTGCGGAAGCACCGCTTCGAACAAGGCATGACCGATGCCCTGGCCCTGGCAGGCGGGATCGACGAACAGCATCGCCAGGTGCCGTCCCTCCTTCAGTTCGACCACGCCGATCACGCGTGCGTCCTGCTCGGCCACCAGGATGAGGTTGTCGCCCCGCAGGCGTGCGCCGAACGCATCGGTGGCCGCAACGCTACCGAAGGTGGCGATGCCGGTTGCGCTGAGCGACGGCGCCACGGCCTCGTTGAACGCGGCCAGGCACACCGTGCTGATTGCAGGCAGGTCGTCGGCATGGGCGGGACGGATCTTCGGCATGCAGCGTTCTTCCAGTGGTGTGTGGCGCGTCAGCGTCGCCGGGTACCTGCACGCTAAGCTGGCGGCATGAGTGAATTCAATCCCGCCTACGCTTCGTTGTTTCCGCAGCAAGGGATGAGCCTGGGCCTGATGACGCCCGTTGCGGCGCATGGGCTGGCCGATCCACGCGAGGCGCGGCGCATCGCGCGGCTGGCCGACGATCTGGGCTTCGCCGCACTGTGGACGCGCGATGTGCCGCTGATGGTGCCGCAGGGGCCGGATGCCACGGCCAGCGCATTGGACGACCCGTTCCTGTGGCTGGGCATGCTGGCTGCCGCGACCGAGCGCATCGCGGTCGGCAGTGCGGCCATCGTGCTGCCGCTGCGGCAACCGCTGCAGGTGGCGAAGTCGGCACTGAGCCTGGACCGGATCAGCGGTGGACGCTTCGTGCTGGGGCTGGGATCGGGCGATCGACCGGAAGAGTTCGCCGCGTTCGGCGAGGAGCTGGAGGGCAGGGCGGCGGCCTTTCGTGAGCGCTGGTCGCTGCTGCGCGCGGCGCTGTCACCTGATGCCGATGAGCGGACCGCGGTGCTGCGGGCGACCGGCGGCTTCGATGTGCTGCCGGCGCCGGCCACGCGCATTCCGATGCTGGTGGTGGGCACGGCGCGGCAGAGCCTGCAGTGGATCGCGCGCGAGGCCGAGGGTTGGGCCACCTATCACCGCGAGGAGGTTGCGCAGGAAGGGCGCATCGGCTTGTGGCAGCAGGCGCTCGTGCAACTCGGCGGGGCAGGCAAACCGTTCGTGCAGTCGATGCTGCTGGACCTGCAGGCAGACCCGCAGGCACCGCCCGAGCCGCTGCCGCTGGGCCTGAAGGTCGGCCGCGACGGTCTGCGCGACTATCTGCTGCGCGTGCATGCGCAGGGCGTGGCGCATGTGATGTTCAACCTGGTCGACAACGGGCGGCCTATGGACAGCGTGCTGCGCGAGATCGGAGAGCAGATCCTTCCGCACATGCTTCGGTAGGTGTCCACCTGGGTGGACACGCTTTTGCCGCCACGCCCGTCAGGCATGGCCCGGCGCTATCCAGTGGTGCCAGGCTTGCGTGCATCTGCGTATCATTCGCATTTGATTTCCCGATGCCGGAGCCCAGCGTGACCCAACATTCCCCCATGCACCCGACCGGACGCCTGTTCGCAGTGGTCGCCTTCATCGAGGCCGTGACCTGGGCCGGCCTGCTCATCGGCATGTGGATGAAGTACGGCCCGATGGCCAACGTGGCACTGGTGAAACTGTTCGGCCCGCTGCATGGCGTGGCGTTCCTGGTCTACGTGGCGGTCACCCTGCTCGCGGCCGTGCGCCTGCGCTGGCCGTGGTGGGCCAGTGCGCTGGCGCTGCTGGCGGCCCTCCCGCCGCTGGTCACGCTGCCTCTGGAATGGTGGTTCAAGCGGCGTGGCCTGCTGGGCCTGCGCGCAACGCGCTGAAGCCACTGTTACACGCCCATTCAAGAGAATGGGTATCAAATGCAAATACGAGCCGTTATCATTTGAGGGCGGTGTCCGCCCCTGAACGGGACGGACGCCGGGCGGGGCGCACAGGCGTACCCGGCGATCCTTCCCTGTTACGGCTGGTGTTCCATGCACGCACGTCCCGTCGTTCCCGGCTTGCCGGCGCTGGTCCTGGCAGCCCTGATCGGCACCATGGCGATGATGTCCTTCGTTGCCGTGATCGGTCCGGTGGTCCGCATGCTCGGCCTGTCCGAGTGGCACGCTGGACTGTCAGTCACGGCGGCGGGCGTGTTGTGGATGCTGGCTGCGCGCCCGTGGGGGCAGCTCAGCGACCGCATTGGCCGCAAGCGCGTGCTGATGCTGGCGATGAGTGCCTACACCGTGGTCTACATCGCGCTGGCGGTGTTCATCGATGTTGCTCTGCAGGCGGTGCCGCCGGTACTGGTGTCGGTGCTGGTGCTGGTGGGTGCACGCGGCCTGATCGGGCTGTTCTATGCGGCCGTCCCGCCCACGGCCGCCGCGCTGATCGCTGACAAGGCCCCGGCCGGACAGCGCGCCAGCTTCCTCGCCCGGCTGGGCAGCGCCAACGCATTGGGCATGGTGCTGGGTCCGGCGGCCGCGGGTTGGCTGGCCTACACGAATCTGTCGCTGGCGCTGTATGTGGCCGCCGTGCTGCCGCTGCTGGCGCTGGCATTGCTGGCCTGGCGGCTGCCGGCCACGCCGCCGGTGGCGGGAGGCGGCGCGCAGCGCCGCGCGCCGATGCGCAGGCTCGACCCGCGCCTGCGCCTGCCGCAGTTGGCGGCGTTCATCGCGATGGTGTCGGTCACCATTGCGCAGGTCACGGTCGGCTTCTTCGCGATTGATCGATTGGGTCTGGATGCTGCAGCCGGCGCGCGCATGGCCGGCATCGCGCTCACCGCGGTCGGCGTCGGTCTGATCCTGGCGCAGGCGTTGGTGATGAAGCTGGACGTGCACCCGCGGCGCTGGATCATCCTCGGTGCACTGATCTCCGGTATTGGTTTCGCCTCCGTGGCGGGCGTACAGCACGCCTGGCAGTTGCCGGCGGCCTACGCGCTGGCCGCTTTCGGCATGGGCTTCGTGTTCCCCTCGTTCCAGGCGCTGGCCGCCGATGCCGTGGAGGCGCACGAGCAGGGTGCCGCCGCTGGCACTGTGGCGGCAGCGCAGGGCCTGGGCATGGTGGCCGGGCCGATGCTCGGCACGCTGTTGTATCGCGGCGGGCCGAGCCTGCCTTACCTGCTGGTCGGCGCGCTGCTGCTGTTGCTGTGCGCGCTGGCCGCGGCGCACCGGATGAAGGAGACCCCATGAACGATTCCCTGATGCAGGGCGCGTGGCCCGAGGCTGCACCGGCGCTGTTGGAGAACAGCGACGACGCGTCGCTGTTCCTGCTGCAGCATGCTGGCCAGCACGTGCACGCACGTGGGTGCCGGGCGACGCTGCCGAATGGCGCGCTGGCCAGCTTGGCCGGGCGTGTTGCCGAATTCTTCGCGCAGCAGCGCGGCGGGCCGGGGCTGCTGGTCGGGGCGGTGCCGTTCGAGCCGCGTGCCGACGATGCGCTGTACCAGCCCGAGCGCCTGCTGCCGGCGTTGCCGCTGCAGCCACAGGCGGCCCCCGCGCTGCAGGGCCCATTGCAGGCCGAGCCCGCAGCGCAGGACTATGCAGCCGCCGTTGCCGCGGCAGTGCAGGCGCTGCGCGCACCCGAACAGGACCTGCACAAGGTGGTGCTGGCGCGCAGCCTGTTGGCGCGTACCCGCAACGCGCTGTCACCGGAGGTGCTGCTGGCGCGCCTGGGCGCCGATCCTTCGGTGGCCACCTACGCGGTTCCGCTTCCGGTCGAACTGGGGCAGGCGCCCGCCTGGCTGGTCGGCGCAACGCCCGAGTTGCTGCTGCGCAAGCGTGGCGCGCAGCTGTTGTCGCATCCATTGGCCGGATCTGCACGCCGCAGTGCCGATCCTGCCGAAGACGAGCGCGCCGCGCAGGCATTGCTGGCCTCGACCAAGGATCATGACGAACACCGTCATGTGGTGGACGCGATCGTCGACGGCCTGGCGCCGTACTGCAGCCACATCGATGCGCAGCCGCGCCCGGCGCTGCATGCCACTGCCAGCATGTGGCACCTTGGCACGCGCATCCATGCCACCCTGAAGGACCCGCAGACCCCTGCAGCCGAGCTGCTCGCGCAATTGCATCCGACACCGGCAGTCTGTGGCACGCCGCGCCTGGCGGCGCTGCAGCGCATCCGCGAGCTAGAGCCGGTGCCGCGCGGTTTCTATGCGGGCGCGGTCGGCTGGCTGGACGCACAGGGCGACGGCGACTGGTACGTGGCGATCCGCTGCGCGCGACTGCAGGGCACGCAGCTGCGCCTGTACGCAGGTGCCGGCATCGTCGCCGAGTCGCAGCCCGAGGCCGAAGTGGCCGAGACCGCAGCGAAGTTTGCTGCCCTGTTGAATGCGCTGGGCGTCCACGACGCCGCGCCCGCGATCGAGCCTGCGGCATGAACATTTCCGACACTTCTTTCCGCATTCCACTGCGCCAGGTATGGCCGGACGATCTGGTGGCGCGCTACCGCGAGGCCGGTCACTGGCGTGGCGAAACCTTCCCGGCCTTCCTGCGCGAGCGCGCCGAATGCTATGCCGATGACATTGCCGTGGTCGCTGGCGACGTGCGCCTGAGCTATGCGCAGCTGTGGCACGAAGCCGGCCGTATCGGTGCCGGGCTGCTGGCACGGGGCCTGCAGCCGGGCGAGCGGGTGCTGGTGCAGCTGGGCAATACCGCCGGTTTCATCACCACGGTCTGTGGCCTGTTCCGCGCTGGCCTGGTGCCGGTGTATGCGTTGCCCGCGCATCGCATCACCGAGCTGGTGCACTTCGCCAACAAGGCCGAAGCCAGTGCCTACATCACCACCGATCTGCACGACGGCTTCGATCATCGCGGGCTGGCGCGGGCATTGCAGGCCGACGTGCCGGCGATACGCACGGTGGTGATCGACGGCGATGCGCAGGAATTCATCGCGTTGGACGGGCTGCAGGGCGACCGCGCCCAGCTGCCGGCCGACCCGGACCCGCAGTCGGTGGCGTTCCTGCAGATCTCCGGTGGCAGCACCGGCCTGTCCAAGCTGATTCCGCGTACGCACGACGACTACATCTATTCGTTCCGTGCCAGCAACGCGATCTGCGGCATCGACCGCGACAGCGTGTACCTGGTCGCGCTGCCGGCCGCACACAACTTCCCGATGAGCTCGCCGGGGTTCTTCGGCGCGCTGTACGCCGGTGCCCGCGTGGTGCTCAGCCCCGGCCCCGGCCCGGACGCGGCGTTCCCGCTGATCGCCCGCGAACACGTGACCTGCTGTGGCCTGGTGCCGCCACTGGCGTTGCTGTGGGCGCAGGCGGCGGCGACCACCGCGCATGACCTGTCCAGCCTGCAGGTGCTGCAGGTAGGAGGCGCCAAGCTGGTGCCCGAGGCCGCGCGGCGGGTGATCGACGGCCTGGGCTGCACATTGCAGCAGGTGTTCGGCATGGCCGAAGGCCTGGTCAATTACACCCGGTTGGATGATCCGGAAGACCTGATCGTCGCCTGCCAGGGGCGGCCGATCAGTGCGGACGATGAAGTGCGCGTGGTCGACGACCACGACCAGCCGGTGGCCGAGGGCGAGGTCGGGCACCTGCTGACCCGCGGCCCGTACACCATTCGCGGCTACCACAACGATGCGGTGGCCAATGCACGCTCGTTCACCGACGACGGCTTCTACCGCACCGGTGACCGCGTGCAGCAGCTTCCGGGCGGCTACCTGGTGGTGCAGGGGCGCGCGGGTGACCACATCAACCGGGCCGGTGAGAAAATCTCCGCCGAAGAGATCGAAGATCATCTGCTGGCTCACCCGGGCGTGTTCGACGCCGCCGTGGTCTCCATTCCCGACGACTATCTCGGTGAGCGCAGCTGCGCGTTCGTGATCCAGCAGGGTGAGCCGATCAAGGCGCCGGCACTGAAAGCCTGGATGCGTACGCGCGGCCTGGCCGCGTTCAAGGTGCCGGACCAGATTGTGTTCGTCGACAGTTTCGATACCACCGCGGTCGGCAAGATCAGCCGCCGCGAACTGCGTGCGCAGCTGCGTGCGCGTCATTTGCAACAGACAGGAGGAACGCGCTGATGGCGCTGCCCCGCATTACCCACTATCCCTTGCCGACCGCTGCCGAACTGCCGCAGGCGCGCGGCCCGTGGCGCCCGCAGCGCGATCGCATCGCACTGCTGGTGCACGACATGCAGCGCTACTTCCTCGCCGCGTTCGATGCCGGCAACGCGCCGCTGCGACCGGCCGTGGACAACATCGCGCGGCTGCTGGCGCATTGCCGTGCCCACGGCATTCCGGTGTTCTACACCGCCCAGCACGGTGACCAGGACCGTCGTGATCGCGGCCTGCAGGCCGACCTGTGGGGGCCGGGCATGCGCCGCAGTGCCGACCATGAGCCGATCATCGAAGCCGTCGCACCGCAGCCGGGCGAGCATGTGCTGGTGAAGCATCGCTACAGCGCTTTCCAGCGCAGCAACCTGGAAACGCTGATGCGGGTGCGCGGACGCGACCAGCTGCTGGTGACCGGTGTGTATGCGCATATCGGTTGCACGGCGACGGTGGTGGAAGCGTTCCAGCGCGACATCGAAGCCTTCATCGCCGCCGATGCCGTGGCGGATTTCTCGCGCGCCGACCACGATCAGGCGCTGCACTGGATCGCGCGCACCAGCGGTGTGCCGATGACGACCGACCAGCTGCTGGAGGCACTGTAATGATCGCTACGGGTGAGGTGCTGGACCTGGAGCGCATGCGTGCCGATGTGGCGCGGGTGCTGGACTGTGCACCGGCCGAGATCGGTGACGACGACAACCTGATCGACCTGGACCTGGATTCGATGCGCATGCTCGGACTGGTGCTGGCCTGGGGCAACACCGGGTTGCCGCTGGAGTTCTCGCAGCTGGCCGAGCACACCACGCTGCGCCAGTGGTGGGGCGTGGTGCAGACGCTGCAGGCTGCGCAGCGCGCATGAACGCCGCTGCGTTGGCCACACCGCTGGCTTTGACCGAGGCGCAGGCCGGGCTGTGGTTCGCACAGCGGCTGGCACCGGACAATCCGTCGTTCAATACCGCCCATGCGGTGTGGATCGACGGCCAGCTGGATGTGCCCGCATTCGTGGCGGCGGCCAACCAGGCGGCGGTTGAATCCGAGGCCTTCGCGCTGCGCTTTGCCGAAGGCACCGACGGGCAGCCATTGCAGTGGCATGACCCGGCGCATGTGCCGCTGCTGTCGGTGCGTGATCTGTCCGGCGAGACCGACCCGGTGTCGGAGGCGCGTGCGCTGATGCAGGCCGACCGGCTCAGCGCGGTCGATCCGACCCGCGACCGGATCAGCCAGCAGGTGTTGTTCGACCTGGGCGGACAGCGCTGGGCGTGGTACCTGCGTGTGCATCACCTGGCCGCCGATGGTTATGGGATGGCGCTGTTCAGCGACCGTGTCTGCGCGCTGTATTGCGGCCGCGCAGGTGAGCCCCTGCCGGGATTGGTTGGGGTGCTGGCCGACGACGCGGCCTATCGCGCGGACGCACGTCGCGGGCTGGCCGGCCAGTGGTGGCGCGAGCAGCTGCAGGGGGCGCCTGCGGGCGTGGGCCTGGCGGGTACCGAGCCGGCCGGCGATGATGCGCTGCGCTGGGTGCAGCCGCTCGATGCCGCGTTCCGCGAGCAGCTGCTGCAGGCTTCGGCGCGCTGGCTGCAACCCTGGCCGGATGTGCTGGCCGCGCTGTCGGCCGAGTACCTGCGGCGGATGAGCGCGGCCGACGAAGTGGTGGTGGGCGTGCCGTTCATGGGGCGGCTCGGCAACGCATCGGCGCGCGTGCCGGCGATGGTGATGAACGTGCTGCCGCTGCGTGTCGCGGCGGGCGAGGGCAGTGTCGAGGCGTTTAGCCGGGCACTGGGCCGGCAACTCAGCCAGGGCCGAAAGCACGGCCGCTATCGTGGCGAGCAGTTGCGCCGTGACCTGGGCCTGGTGGGCGCGCAGCAACGGCTGCATGGGCCGTTGGTGAATGTGCAGCCGTTCTACGCGCCGCTGGTGTTGCCCGGTGTGCAGGCGACGCTGGAGGTGCTGTGCACCGGGCCGGTCGACGATCTGACGCTGGGCTTCCGTGGCGATGGCCAGCGTGTTCTGGATCTGGAGATTGAAGCCAATCCCGCGCTGTACCGCCGCGAGGACGTGCAGTCGCATGCCGCGCGCCTGCTGCAGTTCGTGTCGGCGGCGCTGGACGCTGACGACATTGCGACGGTGCCGCTGGCCACGGCCGACGAAGCCCAGCAGGTGGTGCACGGCTTCAATGCCACTGCACATGGGCTGCCGCAGACCACGCTGGTTGAGCTGCTGCAGCAGGGCATGGACCGCGATCCGCAGGCGACCGCATTGGTGTTCGGCGATTTCGAGCTGGACCACGCCACGCTGGAGGCGCGCAGCTTTGCGCTGGCCGCCCAGCTGCGCGCGATGGGCGTCGGCCCGGGCAGCGTGGTGGTGGTGGCGTTGCCACGCTCGCTGGAACTGGTGATTGCGCTGGTGGCCGTGTTGCGTGCGGGAGCCGCGTACCTGCCGCTGGACCTGGCCCATCCTGACGAACGCCTGGCGCGCATCCTGGCCTCGGCGCAGCCGGCGTGCGTGCTGGCGGCGGCGGATGTGTCGGCGCGGATGTCCAGGGTGCCGGTGCTCGCACCGGAACAATGGACCGCACTGAGCTTCGCCGCGCCGTGGGCCGATCCGGCACCGGACGATGCGGCCTACGTGATCTACACCTCCGGTTCGACCGGCGAACCCAAGGGCGTGGTCATCGAGCACCGCGCCATCGTCAACCGCCTGCTGTGGATGCGCGAGCACTACGGCATCCGTGCAGACGACCGCGTGCTGCAGAAGACGCCGGCGACCTTCGATGTTTCGGTCTGGGAATTCTTCCTGCCGCTGCTGTGTGGGGCCACGCTGGTGATTGCCGGGCCGGACGCGCATCGTGATCCGACCGAGCTGGCACGGCTGATCCGCGCGCATGACATCACCACGGCGCACTTCGTACCGTCGATGCTCGATGCCTTCCTGGCCGCACCGGCCTCCGAAGGCCTGCAGCTGCGTCGCGTGTTCACCAGCGGCGAGGCGCTGGACGCCGCACTGCGCGACCGCTTCCATGCGCGCGTGCGCGCCGAACTGCACAACCTGTATGGCCCGACCGAAGCGGCCGTGGACGTGAGCTACTGGCCTGCGTCGGCGCAGGACCGTTCACGGCCGGTGCCGATCGGTTTCCCGGTCTGGAATACCCGCCTGTACGTGCTGGATGCGCGGATGCAGCCGCTGCCGGTTGGCGTGCCCGGTGATCTCTACCTCGGTGGCGTGCAGCTGGCACGTGGCTACCTCGGCCGCGATGACCTGACCACCGAGCGCTTCCTTGCCGATCCATTCCTACATGGCGAACGCATCTATCGCACCGGCGATGTGGCGCGCTGGCGCGACGATGGTGCGGTCGAGTACCTCGGCCGCAGCGACCACCAGGTGAAGTTGCGCGGTCTGCGCATCGAGCTGGGCGAGATCGAGGCCGCGCTGCGCGAGCTGGCGGGCTTGGAGCGCGTGGAAGTTCTGCTGCGCCAGGACGCGCCCGGCGATGCTCGGCTGGTGGCCTACGTGCCATCCGCGCTGGCCGATGCCAGCGCACTGCGCAGCCATCTGGCCACGCGCGTGCCGGATTACATGGTGCCGTCGGCATTTGTTGGCGTCGATCACTGGCCGGTGACCGCCAACGGCAAGCTGGACCGCAATGCGTTGCCGAAGCCACCGCAGCAGGACGTGGGCGGTTTGGCGCCGCGCACGCCGCTGGAGCAGGAGCTGGCCGAGCTGTTCGCTCAGGCGCTGGGCCGCGAGGCACCAGTAGCGGTGGATGCCGACTTCTTCAGCCTCGGCGGTGACTCGCTGTCGGCGGTGCATCTGCTGCTGGCTATTGAACAGCGCTGGCGCTGCGATCTCGGCCTGGGTGCCCTGTTCGCACAGCCGACCGTGGCTGCCCTGGCGACGCGCATCGCCGAGCCGCCGGCACTGGCCGACCATGCATTGGGACCGGTCATCGCGCTGGCCGCCACCGATGCGACCGGGCCTGCACCGCTGTTCGCGTTGCACCCGGCCGGTGGCATTGCATGGAACTATCGGGCCCTGGCCAGGGCGCTGCAGCCGGCGCGTGCGGTGTACGGCCTGCAGTCGCCCGCGCTGGATGCACGCGAACCGATGCCGTCCAGCATCGAAGCGATGGCCAACGACTACGTGCGCCGCATCGTAACGTTGCAGCCGCAGGGTCCGGTGCACCTGCTGGGCTGGTCGGTGGGCGGCATCCTCGCCCAGGCGATGGCGGTGCGCCTGCATGAGATCGGCCGTGAGGTGGGTGAGCTGGTACTGCTGGATGCCTACCCCAGCGAGTGCTGGCGCACCGAACCGGAGCCTGACCCGATTGCCGCGCTGCGCGCACTGCTGGCGATCGCCGGCCATGACCCGGAGGCGCATCCGGAGCTGGACAACCGCGAACGCATCCTTGCATTCCTGCGGCGAGGCGGCAGTGCGCTGGGCAGTCTGCCGGATGTAGTGCTGGACGGCGTGGTGCGTGCGGTGACCGGCACCAATCGATTGATCCGCGAACACATCCACCGGCCGTTCGACGGCACCCTGGTACATGTGCGCGCCGGTCGTGATCACCAGGCACGCCCGCAGCTGCGGGCGGCGCTGTGGCGGGCGCACGCACGCAAGGTGCAGGCGCTGGAGCTGCCGTTCCTGCACGCCGAACTGACTGGGCGTGACGCGGTGGCACAGTTGGCACCGTGGCTGTCGGCGCGGCTGCGCCACTGGGACGAGCAACAGGAGATCGCAACATGCAGTTGACCGGCTTTGAAGGCCGCGTGGCCCTGGTGACCGGCGCGGCCGGTGGCATCGGTGAAGCGCTGGTACGGTTGCTGGCAGCGGCTGGCTGCACGGTGGTGGCCACCGATCGCGAGGCGCCACGTGTGGATGACGCGGGCGTGCACGCGTTTTCGCTCGATGTGACCGACAGCGTGGCGGTGGACGCACTTGTGGATCGGGTGGAAGCCAGCCTCGGGCCGATCGGCCTGGCCGCAAGCGTGGCCGGGGTGCTGCACGTGGGCGACGTCGCCGGGACCACCGATGCCGACTGGCGCCGGGTATTCTCGGTGAACGCCGATGGCGTGTTCCATGTCGGGCGTACACTGGCGCGGGTGATGTCGCCACGCCGGCAGGGTGCGATTGTCACTGTCAGTTCGAATGCGGCGGGCGTGCCGCGGCATGGCATGGCCGCCTATGCGGCATCCAAGGCTGCCGCCACGATGTTCACCCGTTGCCTTGGGTTGGAATTGGCGCCGCTCGGCATCCGCTGCAACATCGTCGCCCCGGGTTCAACACTGACCCCGATGCAGACCGGCATGTGGCAGGACGAGCGCGGTGCGGAGCGGGTGATCGCCGGCAGCCTGGAGACCTACAAGGCTGGCATTCCGCTGCGCAAGCTGGCCACGCCTGAAGACATCGCCCATGCAGTGATGTTCCTGCTGTCCGAACAGGCCGGCCACGTGGCGATGAGCGACCTGTACGTGGACGGCGGCGCCACCCTGCGCGGGTGAGTTTTGTAGAGTCGAGCCATGCTCGACTGCGTTGCGGCATGAGTCGAGCATGGCTCGACTCTACAGGGCGTATCGCGCCGATCCGACAACGCCAGCCATGCCAAGCGGTGTCTCAAGGCAGCGTCAGGCGGTACACCAGCACGCGGTTGTCGTTGTCGTACGGGCTGTCACAAGCCTCGCCCTGCATGCGGCAGTGGCGGGCGATGAAGTCGTTGTCGTTGCCGATCAACAGCAGCAGGTCGTTCGGGTGTCGCGGGTCCAGGGCCGGCACTACGTCCATGGCTTCCCACTTCTCCGACAGCAGGCCAGCATGCGGGCCGCGCTTGGTGTCCAGGTCCAGCCCGGCACGCGCAAGCTGCGGGCGGTCGAGCAGGTTCAGCAGCTCGTCGCTACGCGCGGGCACGATGCCCGCCTTCAACGTGGTGTCCACCGCGTCGGCCAGTACCGGGGTCGTGCGGGTTTCGTAGGTGCTGCCGGCCAGGTTGCTGGCAGCAGACACATCCACCAGCAGCACAGACTTGTAGACGATGGGGTCGTCACCGTCCTTGCCGAGGCCGTTGCCATCACGGGCCAGCAGCAGGAAGCGGTTGGCATCCAGTGCGCGCAGTTCGCTCTGCGCGGCGGTACGGTCCAGCTTGCCCTTGCCGTCGTGCGCGTACGCGGGCAAAGCCATCACGTAATGGCCGATCGGCTGCTGTGGCGTCGGTGAGGTCGTCACGTCATAAACCAGCACGCGGGTATTGATGCGTCCGGCCGCATTGCCCTGCGCGCTGTCCTGCAGCGTCGCGCTCTGAAGCGCCACGAACAGGCGGCCGCCATCGGGTGACAGGCCCATGCCTTCCACGCCCTGGTTGTTGCGCCGACCGGTCTGCGGCGGCACCAATGAACCGAAGGCCGGCTTGCCCTCGCGCTGCGGGCGGATCGCGGGCGGCGCCACGATCACGCCCTGCAGCTGGCCCTGCGCATCGAAATAGTAGACATTGGCGGTGTACTCGTCGCCGATGTAGAAATGACCGTCGGCGCTGAACTGCAGCGATTCCGCATCCAGCGAGACCTTGCCCGCACCGGCGCCGCTGGCGGGCGAGGGCAGCACCACGTCGCGCTGGATGATGGTGTGGTCGCCCGGGTCGGCACCGGTGAAGGGTTGCCCGTTGAAGTCCTTCAGCACCACGCCCTTGTCGGGCACCATGCTCAGCGTGCCCAGCGCACCGGGCTTGCCCGGGGTGGTGTCGATGCGCAGCTGCATGCGCTCCACGCGGCCGGCGTAGTCGTAGAACAGGCCGGCCTCGGGATCGTTGCGGCCACGGTCGGGCAGGGTCCACAGCACGCCCTGGTAGCCGTTGGCGGTGCGCTTCCAGGTGCCGGGCTGTACCGCCAGCGACGAGAACGAGCCCAGCGTGTCGCCGAGGAAGTCCACCGTGCCCGCCGGCAGCCGCCCGGCGGCGACTAGGCCTCTATCCACGTAGGTGCGGCCGCCCAGTTCAAGGGTGCGTGGCGGCGCACCAGTGGCCTCATGTGGGGCGGAGTATCCGCTGGCGGAGAGGGTGGCCAGCAGCAGGGCGGTCGCGAGCATCGGTGGACTCCGGGCGGTCGATCAGAAGCGAAGGTCGATCGTACCGAACACCTGGCGCGGTGCCGAGGCATGGAACACGTACAGCTTGCCGGCCGGGTCGCTGGGCGCGAACACGCTCGAATCCAGGTTGCTGGCGTAGCGCTTGTTGGTCAGGTTGGTCACGTTGAACGCCAGGCGCACGCCCTTGGCGAAACCGACCTGGCCGAAGTCATAGCCACCGGCCAGATCGAACACGGTGAAGCCGCCGAAGCCCTGGTCGTTGGTGTAGGTGTAGAAGCGCTCGCCGGTGTACTTGCCACGCAGGCTGGCAAACCAGCCGTTGTCACGCCAGGTGATTTCGGTGGCCAGCAGCTGCTTGGGCGTGTCGGTCTGGATCTTGCCCTTGATCTGCTGCTCGACGCCGGCCTGCACGTAGTTGGAGGCATAGGTCGAGCGGTTCAGCGAGGCCGAGGTGTACCAGCTGAAGTGCTCGTTCGGGGTCCACAGCACGGTCAGCTCGGCACCACGGCTGTCGACGCCGCCGACGTTGTAGAAGCGATTGCCGCAGGTCGGGCCGACCGGCTGCCGCGAGTCACAGGGGTTGTACTGCAGCAGGCGGTTGTCGAAGCGCACGCTGTAGGCCGCGACCGAGGCCTGCAGGGTATCGGTGACGAAGCGGTAGCCGGCTTCCAGAGAGCGAGATTCCTCCGGCTTCAGGTTGCCCTGCGCATTCCAGGTCGCTTGGCTGACCGCTTGCGGACCGAGCTTGAAGCCGCCCTGGAACATGGCGATGTTCTCGGCATAGCTGGCGAAGACTTCATGGTGTTCGGCCAGGCGGAAGTTGGCGCCGATGCTGGGCAGGAAATTCTTGCTGGCCTTGAGCGAACCGGTGGCGAACTGGTTGTTCGAGCTCGGCGAGATCGGCGTCTTTGCGTCGCCCGGCAGCGCCTGCGCATCGGAGGTCGCGTGTGGGCTCTTGGCGCCGAACTCCAGGGTCAGGCGGTCATCCAGCAGGCGCCAGGTGTCCTTCAGGAAGAACTGATGGGTCTTCCAGCGGGTACGCTGGGCGAACACGCCGACATCGGAGGGCAGGGTGTTCATGCCGCTCAGGTCACGCGGGCCGTCCACGGCGGTCTGGTAGCGCTCGGCGCTGCTGGTGTTGCGCTCGTACCAGACGCCGCCTTCGATGCGGTGCGCGCCCAGCTCCCAGTCGAAGGACAGCGTGCCGCCGTCGCGGTCGATGGTGTAGATGGTATTGCGGAAGATGATCGGAATCTCCTGCGCGGTGCCCTTGTTCGACCACGCACCGCTGTTCCAGTTGTGGCCTTCGCCGCGGTCATCATGGTGGTAGGCCAGCGCGCGTAGGCTGAAGCCATCGGCCAGGAAGAAGTCGCCGGCCAGATAGTACAGGTTGTCGTCACGCAGGATCTGCCCGGCGGTGAAGGCACCGTCGGCATCCTTGTCCGGGCCGCTGCTGTCGCACTTCTTCGCGTTGAAACTGGCCGTGTTGCAGTAGGCCTTGGCCACCGCCTTGTTCCAGTCCGGTGCGTAGCCGCCCCAGTCCCAGCCGAGACCGCGCGACATCTCATCCTTGGACAGGTAGAAGTAGTCGGCCTGGGTGGTGCGTGAGGTATCGACGAAACCGGTGATCTGGCCACGTTCGAAGTTCCACACACCCTTGGCATTGAACTGCTTGGTAGTGGATTTATTGTAGGCGGTCTGGTCGTTCCACAGATCGGAGACGGCGTTCATGCCGGACACGTAGCCGGAGAAACCGTTGTACTCGCCGCTGTCCACGCGCACGAAGGTGCGGCGGTTGGCATCGCTGCCGAAGGTCTGCACCACGCGGCCGCCGAGTTCCTGGGCCGGGCGGTCGGAGGTATAGGAAATCGTGCCGCCGAGGTTGCTGGTGGACGGCGTACCGAGGCTGCCGATACCCACCGCCAGTTCCGCACCGGCCATGTTCTCGCTGATCAGCGCACGGTTGATGGTCAGGCCGTTGTAGTTGTTGTACGCGCCATCGCCCAGCGGCACGCCGTCGAGCGTGTAACCGAGACGGGTGGAGTTGAAGCCGCGCAGGCTCAGCGTCATCGACTGCTCGTTGGTGCCCAGCGCATCGGCCGACTGCGCGTTGACGCCCGGCAGCAGGTTCAGGGTCTTCTGCAGGCTGGTGCCCGGCGGCAGGATGTCGAGGTTCTCGCGGGTGATGCGCTGCACCTGGCGGGCTTCACCGCTGCCGATCACAGAGACCGCATCGAGGGTGGTGGCGGAGGGCGTGCTGGAGGTCGGGGCAGCATCCTGCGCCCAGGCCGCGGGAGCGAGCGCGATCGACAGCGCAGCGGCCAACAAAGTCTTCGTCATGTTGCGGACACTCAGGCAGGCACGAGCCACCGCGTCGGTGCGGAGCTCATGGAGTTGAAAAGGGGAGACAACCGATGCGACCGGCGGGCGCTGCAGGCGCCGTGGGTCAACGTGAAAATGGTGCGCTAGACAGATGACTGTCTGGTGACACCGCTACACGCGTGGCATGCCGACGCATGCATGGGTAGATGCCAACCTTGGTTGGCATGCGCAGCGGCGAACAGACGCTGCGCTATCCGGTTGGTGGAGCGCCAACCAAGGTTGGCCTTTACCAGACGCGCCGATCCGGAGCATCGTATCTAGGCGCGCGGATCAGGAGTGTCGTATCCAGCGGCGCCGAACGAGGTCGGCGTCAATGCGCGATCAGCCAGCGTTGCGCGGCTTGCGCGTGCGCTTCGGCTTCGCGGTATCTGCACCGCTGGTAGAACCGTCCTGCAGTGCCTGCAGCCACGACAGGGTGTCCACGTAGTCGATGAAGTGGCGCAGGTAACCGGGGCTGGTCGCCTGCATCGTGTCCAGCATGCGCTGCACCAGTACCGCCGAGTTCAGCGGGCCGCCGTCGGCCGGGGCCTCGGTGCGCAATGAGCGACGCACCTGCAGTTCGCTGCGCAGTTCCGACCACTCGCGCTGCACCTGCTGCAGCATCGGCACCTGCGGGTAATGCGGCAGCGAGCGCGATCCCGCATCGAGGTCGCGCACCAGCGCACGCAGGCTATCCAGTGCGGGTGGCTTACTTGGCATCCGGGGCCTTGGGCTTGGGAATCGGCGCGATTTCCACGCGCCGGTTGCGCGCGCGTCCATCTTCGCTCGCGTTGGAACTGACCGGCTGCTCGCTGCCGAATGCGGCGGCAAACACGGCATCGGCGGGCACCCCGTCGGCGATCAGAGTGCGGGTCACGGTCAGCGAACGTTGCGCGGACAGCTCCCAGTTGTCGGCGAAACGGCGGTTGCCTTCGCGCACGGGCGCGTCGTCGGTGAAGCCGCTGACCATCAGGATTTCTTCGCGGCTGCCCAGATAGGCGGCCAGCGGCGCAGCGAGGCTGCGCAGCAGCTCCTGGCCTTCTGGCTGCAACTGGTCCGAGTTCAGTGCGAACAGCACGCTGCCACTGATGCCGATGCGGCCATCGACCAGGGTTACACGGCCGGCCGCCAACGGACCGGCCAGCGCCTGTTCCAGCGTCTGCAGGCGCTTGGCTTCGGCCTGGCGCTGCTTCACTTCCTGGTCCAGCCGCTGCGACAGCTCCAGCTGCACCGCGACCACCCCGACAAGGATCAGCACGAACGCCCCCAGCAGCACCGACATCAGGTCGCCGAAGGCGGCCCAGATCGGGGCGTGTGAACCGCCGTCGACCTCCAGCTCGTCGCTCATGCGCTGCCGGCCTTGCCGCGGCGCGCGGCCAGCTGCTGCAGTTCTTCCATCACCTGCTTCTGCGACAGCAGGCTGAGATCGACCACCTCGCGTGCCTGCGCCACGTAGTAGGCCAGCTGCTCGTCGCTGCGGGCCAGCGAGGCATCCAGCGCGCCGCCAATCTGCTCCAAGCGGCCGGACAGTTCGGTGGAAGCGCTGCCGAACTGTGCGACCGCCTCGCCGAACGTGCCGGCCAACTGGCCAACGTCACTGGCGCTGCCGCTGAGGGCTGCTGCAATGCCATCCAGCTTGCCGGTCTCCGCGGCGATATGGTCGGTGAAGCGGTTGCCGACGCGTTCCAGCAGCTCGGCCGAGCCGCCCACCAGTGCGTCCACCGCGGTGCGCTGTTCGTGCGAGGCGTGGTTGATCGCATCCAGCAGGGTCTGCACGGTGGCCAGCAGGCGGCCGCGCTCTTCCAGCATCGCGTTGTCGCGCACCAGGCTCTCGGAGAGCGTGCTGCGCAACTCGTTGATGACGTCGGCGGCGGCCTTCGGCGCGGCGGCGGCGGTCTGCAGCAGGGTGGAGACTTCCGCCAGCGTGGCGCTGGCCTGGGCGCGGCCGTTCTCGCCGATCTGCTGCGCCGTCTCGGCCAGCGTGTCGCAGACCTGCTGCTGCTGCGCGGCCAGGCGTTCGCCGTTGGCCTGCAGGCGCTGGGCCAGATCGGTGGAGACGTGCTGCAGGGCATCGCTCCAGCGCTGTAGGCGCTGTTCGTCACCGGCCTGCAATTGCGCCTGCAGGGTGGCGTGCGCCTGCTGCAGTTCGGCACTGATCGCGTCCCAACGCGCCTGGCGCTGCTGCTCGCGGCTGTCCAGGCTGGCCTGCAGTTCAGTGTGTGCGGCAGCGGCGGCGGCCTGCGCGGCCTGCCACTGCTGCGAACGCTGGTTTTCGTGCTCCTGCAGCAAGGACTGGCTGGCAGCATGGCGCTGGTCCAGTGATTGCAGCAGTGCCTCGGCACGCGCGTCCAGATGCTCGCTGGCGGCCAGCAGTGCCTGCTGCTGGCGTTCGACCAGCGCGGTATTCAGTGCCTGCTGCTGTTCGGCGGCGGCGCGCCAGGCGTCTGCATTGTCGCGAGAATCGGCCTGCAGGCGCTCGCCGATGCGTGTCACCAGCGCTTCGGCGTGCGTGCCCTGGCCATCGCTGAAGGCCTGCAGGTGCTGGCGAAGATCGCTCACCAGCGCCTGTTGTGCCTGGGTCTGCTCGCTCACCACCTTGGCCCAGCTGGCTTCGGTGGCAACGCGGCTGCGCTCGAAACCGTCGCTGAGACCGGCCAGCTGCTGCTGCACCGCCTGCTCGACACGGGCATGCAGGGCCTGGCCATGCTGGGCCAGCCCGGCCAGGGTGGTCTCGGCCATCGGCTGCAGTGCGCCACCGATGGCGGCCGCGCTGGCTTCGGCACCTTCGCGCAGCGACTGTTGCAGCGACACGGCCAGGCGCTCCTGCAGGGCCTGGCTCTGGGTAAGGAACTCGGCCTGGCCGGCCAGCAGGCGTTCATTGGCGGCGGTGCTGTGCTGTTCAAAGGTCTGGGTCATCGCCTGCAGGCGGTCGACCAGTGCCGGCAACGCAGCGGACTGCGCCTGCAGCAGGCGCAGCGATTCGGCGCGCTGCCAGGCTTGCGAGTACGGGTGCAGGTCGCCGGCAATCGCACGGTCCAGCTGCTGCACGGCCTGCAGGCGGTCACGACGCAGCAGGGCAGCCAGCAGGCCCAGCATCGCCGAGCTGGCAACACCGGCGATCGAGGTGCCGAACGCCACCGCAAGGCCCTGCACCGGCGAGGCCAGCGAGCCGCGGATGGCAGCCATGTCGGTCGCGCTCTGCAGGGCCAGGCCGGTGCCGCGCAGGGTATCCATCATGCCCAGCAGGGTGCCGAGCATGCCCAGCAGCACCAGCAGGCCGACCAGGTAGGGAGTCAGCACCGGCGCGGGCAGGGCGGTGCGCTCGCCTTCCACGCGCAGGCGCACGGCGTTGCGCAGGCCCACCGGCACACGCTCCAGCCAGGGGGCCAGGCTTTCCTTCGCGCTGGACAGGTCGCTCAGCGCAGTGCGCAGGCCGTTGCTGGCCTGGCGGTAGCGGTACAGCTCCACGCCACCGGCGATGTAGCAGGCGGCGATGATCGCGGCCACCGCTGCCCCCAACGGATGCACCGAAACGTAGCCAATGCCGATCCAGCACACGGCCAGCAGGCCGACAAGGAAAACAACGACATGGAAAGCAGTTCTGGACATGGTGTTCCGGTCAGTGGGAGCGCAGGGCGTCTTGCAGCCCTTCGATCGGGTGGAAGCGCAGCTGCAGCTCGGCGAGCAGCAGGGTGCGCATGTCATGGCGGAAGGCCGCGCGCCAGCCCGGCTGGCCGTGCACGCGTTCAAAACGGGCGCCGAGCACCGCCGGCGCAGTGGCCAGCAGGCTGTGCTCGCGCGGGGTGAGGGTCTGTTCCATCACCGCATCGACCTCTGCCAGCCGTGCCAGCTCGGGCGAAACCTGTACCAGCTGGTCGCGCAGGCGGCCGCGCAGGCGCCCGGTGGCGGTCTGGATGGCCTGCTGCAGCACCCGATAGCGCTGGCGCAGCGAGGCGAAGTTGGGGGTGGCGACGGCTTCGGCCAGGTCGAGCAGGCGCTCGGCCTCGGCATCCTCGCGGATCGAGGCCAGCAGACTGGCATGGGCCTGGGCGCAGTCGGCCAGCACATCCTCGACTGCTTCGGCGGCCTCACCCGGCTCGGGCAGGCGCCCGCCGAGCGCCCCGGACAGGGCCACGGCACGGCTCCAGTCCACCCACTGGCCGAGGCGATCGGTCAGGGCGGGACTGCTGGCCGGCATCGCGCCGTCGCTGAGACGGGCGAGCAGGCGGAGGAATTCCGGTCCACCCAGGACCGGCTGCGCTGCGTTCGCCATCAAGGGGTGAGGGGCCAAAAACCGCTGATTTTACAACCAGATGACCCCGGCTGGATGAAGGCGGGGCAGGGGGAGGGGACCCGCAGGCGCGACAAGGCTTAGAATGACCGGCTGCACCCACCCGTTCGACCCTGGAGTTCCCCAATGACTGTTGCGCAGTTCTATCCGATCGGCACCCCCGGACAGCCCTGGGGCGACGCCGAACGCGCACAGTGGCGGGCCCGCCAGCAGCGCCAGCGCAGCTACCACGACGACGTGGTGGCCGCCCTTGAGCGGCTGGATGACAGCGTCTTCGATGTGATCCAGTACGGCCAGCTGGACTACGCCCCGGACCACTATCCGCTGTTCGCGGTGGTCAACCACGACTGGAACCCGGCACTGCCGACCGCGCTGATCACCGGCGGCGTGCATGGCTACGAGACCAGCGGCGTGCATGGCGCCCTGCAGTTCCTGGAGCAGCAGGCCGAGCGTTACCTGGGCCGGCTGAACCTGATCGTGGCGCCGTGCGTCAGCCCGTGGGGCTACGAGCGCATCCAGCGCTGGAACCCGGATGCCATCGACCCGAACCGCAGCTTCCGTGACGGCGGCCAGATCGAGGAAGCCGCCGCACTGATGCGCTGGGTGGCCGAGCGCAAGCCGAACCTTTTGGTGCACCTGGACCTGCACGAGACCACCGACAGCGACCTGCAGGAGTTCGATCCGGCCCGTTGCGCCCGCGACGGCAAGCCGTTCGAGCGCGACACCATTCCGGACGGCTTCTACGTGATCGGCAACAGCGAAGATCCGCAGGCCGAATTCCAGAAGGCGCTGATCGCCGCGGTTGCGCCGGTCACCCACATCGCCCCGGCCGATGCCGAGGGCAATCTGGTCGGCCTGCCGTTGCAGTCGCCGGGCGTGGTCTGGGGTGAATCGCGTTCGATCGGCGCTTGCGCCGGCTTCACCGACGCGCGCTTTGCCACCACCACCGAGGTCTACCCGGACAGCCCGCGCACCAACCCGCAGGAATGCAACGACGCGCAGGTGGCGGCGGTGTGTGCGGGCCTGGATTTTGCCCTGGCCACGCAGTAAGACATCCGCCCAGGGGCGCGCCGGGTCATGCCCGGCGGGTCAGGCGTGACCTAGCCCAGCAGGATCACGCCCCACACCGTGCCGACCATCAGCAGCGCGGTGGTCTGGGCAGCGCTGCCCATGTCCTTGGCGTTCTTGGACAGCGGGTGGTGGTCAAGCGAGATGCGGTCGACCACTGCTTCGATGGCCGAGTTGAGCAGCTCCACCAGCAGGCTGATGAAGCAGACGGCCAGCACCACGGCCCGTTCGATCGTGCTGATGTCCAGCACGAACGCCGCGACCATCAGAAGTGCGTGCAGCAGCAACAGCTGCCGGAAGGCCGCTTCGCCCCGGAAGGTGGCGATGAAGCCGTCGCGTGAATGGATCAGCGTGTGGAAGATGCGGCGAAGGCCGGTCTTGCCATGCGGGTACTTGCCGCTGTCCCTGGGGTGAGGTGGCTGCATGCCGGTCCTGCCATGAATTGACCTCGCGACAGGATGTGCAGACGGGCGTCGGGAAAGCGTCGGACCCTCGTTAGCATTGCGCTCAACCGGCGTAGTACTGCGAAGGGCCGAGTCACCTAGCTACGCAGGAATAGCCGTGCGCGGCCGCCGGCGATTCACTCCGCCGGGCTGCGTGAATCGCGGATCGAATAGACCACCGAGAAGATCTTCCAGCCCTGTTCGGTGCGGATCAGCTGCCACATCTCCTTGCCCCAGTTGGTCTTCACCCCATCGTCGTGGAAGCTGTAGTCAAACGACACCGAAGCCACGTCGCCATCGGTCTCGATCTTCGTGTTGGAGAATTTTTCCTCCCTCGGCTTCGGCGACGCCACGACTCCATCGATCAGCGCGATGAAATTATTGGCGGGAATCTTCCGCGCCTTGATCGCATCGGGCTTGGCCTTGCGGATGTCCTGCAGGCGCACATCCTCTGAAACGTACTGCCAGCCGATGTCTTCCGCCTTGTCCGAGAAGAACAGGCCCATGTAGGTCGGCTTGTCCTTGTTGATCAGCGAGGTGCGGAACGATTCGACGACCTGTTCGATGGCCTTGATGTCGGCGGCTGCATTCTGCGCGGCGTGGGCTGGCAGGCAGGCGGAGAAGCAGAGGGCGAAGACGGCCGTTCTGGCGGTTGACACGCGAAGTTCCTTCCTGGGTGATAGAGATGGGCGAGGGCATTGACCGGTGTATCCGGTTTCGAAAACAGGCGGCCTTTGCGACGCTAGCACGAGGGGCGGCGTTGCGCAGGGCAGTGCTCTCCGGCGCCGCTGGGCCATGCCTGCCGCCTCCCTTCCGCCCACATCTTGACGTTCCCATTCACCAGGCGCAGGCTGCCCGAGCACGTTTCCTAACCAGAAGGAGACTTATGACCGCCACCGCTTCCCTGCACCCGGCGCCCGACACCCCGGGCCGTTCCCGCCTCTGGAGCGTGTTCTGGCTGCAGGGCGTCATTCCCAGCAACATTCTGTGGGCCGTGGCGCTCTGGGCCCTGGCCAACGGGCGCACGCCGCTGCTGCTGGGGGTGTTTGCCGCCCTGCTGCTCTACACCGGCTGGATCATCCCTGCGGTCTGGCGGGCGGCGCCCAGCGCACACAATCCCAACCTGGGCGTGGCCGCGCGCGGGCTGACCGTGGCCTGGGGCCTGAACACCGTGCTGGTGATCTTCTTCCTGACGCTGCAGTTGGTGGGTCAATAGAACTGAACAGGCTCGCCGCCCCGGTCGAAGGCGGCGAAGCGGCCGATCTGACCGTCATGGATGGCATTGACCATCAGTTTCAGCGGGCGCGCGGCCTCATCACTGTTGGGGGCGAACCCGGCGCGGCCGTCCAGCGCGGCCACGAACACCAGGTCCCAGTCGATGCCGGTGGTGGTCGATTCAGCCGCCAGCGCCTGGAAGCTGGGCACTTCGGCGGGCAGCTTGTCCACGCACAGCACCGGCGACAGGGTGCCGCCCTCGCGGCGGTCATGCCGGTCGCGCTGGTCGTCGGTGGGCGATTCGGGCAGCTCGGCGCGCACGAATACGAACAGCAAGCGTTGCGGTTCAGCCTGCTGGCCTGCGGCGTGCAGCAGCTGCTGGAAATCGTTCATCATCATGAGGGTTGTCACACGCCCGCTGCACGGAAAGCCGCATGCTGCCACAACGCCTGCCGTGTGGGGCCGAAGACGATTGATTTAAGTCATGCCCATGGAACTGATGGCCGCGTACTCTGGCAATCGTTCCAGCAGACGAGGGTTTCCGGGCCGTTCCGGGCACAGGCAAGACGGTGGAGCAACAAGGTGGACCAGCCATGAGCCAACTCACCGACGGTTTCGGACGCAGCTTTCCGTACCTGCGCCTGTCGTTGACCGAAGCCTGCAACTTCCGTTGCAGTTACTGCCTGCCCGATGGCTACCAGGCCGATGGCCGCCCGCGCTTCCTGCAGGTGGATGAAATCGCGCGGCTGGTGCGCGCGTTCGCCGCGCTGGGCATGAGCAAGATCCGCCTGACCGGCGGCGAACCCAGCCTGCGCAAGGACCTGGACGAGATCATCGCCACCGTGGCGGCGGTGCCGGGCATCCGCAAGGTGGCCATCACCACCAACGGCACGCTGCTGCCGCGGCGCCTGCCCGGCTGGCACCGGGCGGGGCTGACCGCGCTGAACGTAAGCATGGACAGCCTGCAGCGCGAGCGCTTCAAGGCCATTACCGGGCACGATCGCCTGCCGGAGATCGAGCAGGGCCTGGCCCTGGCGCAGGCACTGGGCCTGCCGGCGATCAAGCTCAATGCGGTGCTGCTTCGCGGCCTGAACGACGACGAGCTGCCGCAGTGGATGGACTACCTGCGCGACCGTCCCTTCAGCGTGCGCTTCATCGAACTGATGCGCACCGGCGACAACGAAGCCTATTTCCAGCGCCACCACCTGCGTGCCGACGTGGTGATCGAGCAGCTGCTGGCCGCTGGCTGGCACGAGCGCCCGCGGGCCGCCGATGCCGGTCCGGCGCGCGAGTTCGGGCACCCCGACCATCGCGGCAGCATCGGCATCATCGCCCCGTATTCGCGTGACTTCTGCAAGGGCTGCAACCGCCTGCGGGTGACCGCCAAGGGCGACCTGCGGCTGTGCCTGTTCGGCGAGTTCGGTGTGCCGCTGCGGCCGCTGCTGCAGAGCGACGATGACCATGACGCGCTGCTGGCGCGCATCACCACCCAGCTTGGCCTGAAAGCGGCCGGGCATGGCCTGCACCAGGGCCAGACCGGGCTCACCCCGCACCTGGCCTCGATCGGAGGATGAGCAACACGATGAGTGGGGAATTGAATGCGGCCTTCCATATGGCCGATGTCCGCGACAAGCGCATCACCCGCCGCCGTGCGGTGGCGGTGGGCGAGCTGCATGCCGGCCCGGTAGCGTATCCGCTGATTGTCGAGCGCCGCCTGCCCAAGGGCGATGCGCTGGTGATGGCCGAGATTGCCGGCCTGCAGGGCGCCAAGATGGCCTCGATGCTGATGCCGCTGTGCCACCCGTTGCCGCTGGAGCTGGTGCAGGTGTTCTGCGCGCCGGTACCGGAACGGCAGGCGATCCGCGTGTGGTGCGAGTGCGCCAGCGAGGCGCGCACCGGCGTGGAGATGGAGGCACTGGCCGGCGTCAATGCGGCGCTGCTGACCCTGTACGACCTGAGCAAGCCGGTGGAACCGGCGCTGCGCATAGAAGGCATCCGCCTGCTGTTCAAGGAAGGCGGCAAGCGCGGTGTGTGGCTGCATCCCGATGGCATGGACGAGGCCGAGCGCGCGCGCTTCAAGCCGCGTGCACCGAAGGGTCTGGAGGGCGCGGCCTGCGCGGTGATCACGCTGAGCGACCGCGCCAGCGAGGGCACCTATGAAGATATCTCTGGCCCGACCCTGGTGACCGGTGTGAAAAAGCTGGGCGGTGAGGTTGTGGCCGCCGAGGTGCTGCCCGATGGCATCGAGCCGCTGGCCGGGCGCCTGCAGGCATTGGCCGCCGACGGCGTGCGCCTGTGCCTGTGTACCGGCGGTACCGGGCTGGGCCCACGTGACCTGACCCCGGAGGCGCTGCGCTCCTTGAATGCGCGGCCGGTGCACGGCCTGGCACAGATGATGCGGGCGCTGAGCGCGCAGCACACACCGATGGCGTGGCTGAGCCGTGCCGAAGTAGTGCAGCTGGGCGCCATGCTGGTGTTCGCGCTGCCGGGCAGCCCGAAGGCGGCGGCACAGTGCCTGGACATCCTGGCGCCGGTGCTGGGCCACGCGCTGGCGATGGTCGACGGTGGTGGCCACTGATGATTGCCTATAGCGAAGCCCTGCAGCACCTGCTGGACGCAGCCACGCCGTTGCCGGCTGAGCGCCTGCCACTGCATGAGGCCGGCGGCCGCACTCTGGCCAGTGACGTCATCAGTGAGCAGTCGCTGCCGCCGTTCGACAATTCTGCGATGGACGGTTTCGCGCTGCGCGCCAACGGCGCGACGTTCGACGCCGGTCGCGAATTCGCCGTGCAGGGCTGGCAGGCCGCAGGCGATGCCGGTGCCGAGGGCGGCGAGGGCGCCTGGGAAATCATGACCGGTGCACGCATGCCGTCCGGACTGGACACCGTGGTGCCGGTCGAGAACGTGGACATCCTCGCCAGCGAGGACGGCCGCCCGACCCGCATTGCCCTCAAGGCGCCGGCCAAGCCGGGCCAGCACGTGCGCCTGCGCGGGCAGGACGTGAGCGACGGCGAGCGCGTGCTGCAGGCCGGGCAGGTGCTGGATATCAACGCCCGCACCCTGCTGCACGCCATCGGCGTGGGTGAGGTGGCGGTGATGGCACGACCGAAGGCCGCTGTGATCGCCACCGGCAAGGAGCTGGTGACCGAGGCCGCGCAGGCGCTGGAATCGGGCCAGATCCGTGACAGCAACCGGCCGTATCTGGTGGGCCGCCTGCAGGCGGCCGGCGCCGAGGTGGTCTGGCAGGGCACGGTGGGCGACGACGTGGCCGCGTTCAACGCGGTGCTGGATCAAGCGCTGGCTGCGGGTGCACAGCTGCTGATCAGTACCGGCGCGGTGTCGGCCGGCCGCTACGATTTCGTTCCCGATGCGCTGCGTGGCCGCGGTGCGCGCATCGTGTTCCACAAGGTGGCGATCCGCCCGGGCAAACCGCTGCTGTTCGCGGTGCTGCCCAATGGTGCGCTGTACTTCGGCCTGCCCGGCAACCCGGTTTCGGCCGCCGTCGGCCAGCGCTTCTTCGTGGAGCCGGTGCTGCGCCGCCTGCTGGGGCTGGCGCCGGAAACCGTGTTGCAGCTGCCGTTGCAGGCCGACGTACGCAAGCCGCCGGGCCTGCGCTTCCACGCGCGTGCGCGGGTGGAGGTGGACGGGCAGGGGCGCCTGAGCGCGCGCGTGCTGTCCGGGCAGGAATCGTTCCGTTTGATGTCGATGCTGCAGGCCAACGCCTGGGTGGTGCTGGAGGCCGAGGGAGACCTGGCCAACGCGGGCACCTACGTGCGCGTGCAGGGCTGGGGTCACCACGAACCGGTGCAGCTGGTGAGTCAGGAGTGATGATGAAACAGGTGAATCTGCAGTTGTTCGGTGCTTTTTCCGATCTGGATGCCAGCCGCGAGATCGCGGTGAACGTGGCCGGTGGCACCGTGGCCGACCTGCGCCAGGCGCTGCGTGAACTGTTGCCGGTGCGTTGGCCGGGTTTCCGCGCGGGCCTGCTGGATTACTCGGCATTCGCCGATCAGCAACGCGTGCTGCGCGACCACGAGGCACTGCCCGACGATGGCCGGGTGGCGATCCTGCCGCCGGTAAGCGGGGGCTGAGCCATGAGCGAGAAGATCATCGCGAAGGCGGTGGACCGCGTGCAGGCGGCGATCGATCCGGCCGAGGGCATCGCTGCGGTATCCGATCCGGGTTTCGGCGGCATCGATGTGTTCATCGGCAAGGTGCGCGACGTCAATATCGGCCGGCCGGTGACCGGCATCACCTATGACCTGTTCGAGCCGCTGGTGCTGAACGAGTTCAAGCGCCTGGCCGCGGACGTGGAGGCTGCGTTCGGGCCGAAACTGAAGCTGTACGTGGCCCACGCCAAGGGCCGGTTGGGTATCGGCGATGTCGCAGTGGTGGTCGCCGCCGGCAGCCCGCACCGTGACGAAGCGTTCCGTGCCTGCCGGCAGCTGATCGAAGCGGTCAAGCACCAGTGCCCGATCTGGAAGCAGGAGCATTACGAGGACGGCGACAGCGAGTGGAGCGAAGGGTGCAGCCTCTGCCATGCGGACAGCGAGCCCGCACACGCCCATGACCACGCGCACGACCACCAGCATTGACGGCATCGTGCTGGCCGGCGGGCTGTCCAGCCGCATGGGTCGCGACAAGGCGTTGCTGCCGTGGCAGGGGCGCACGCTGCTGGAGCACATGCGCGGCCTGTTGTTGCAGGCTGGCGCCAAGCGGGTCTGGGTAAGCGGCGACTATCCGGCTTTCGGCGGCATCCCCGACCAGGTGGCGCGCTGTGGCCCCCTGGGCGGGCTCTACAGCGTGGCCACGCACATGCCCGATGGCCCGGCCTGGGTGGTGCCGGTGGATACGCCGCTGCTGCCCCCGCGTTTGTTACAGCAATTACGTGACGGCCATCGCAGTCCGTGCACGATCTTTACGGGCCACCCCCTGCCCATGTTGCTGAATATGGACGATGCTTGCCGGGCCGCGCTGGCATCGATGCTGGATGATCCCGACGGCCCGCGCTCGCTGCAGGCGCTGCAGCGCGGCCTGGGCGTGAACACCGTCGCCCTGGCCCCGGTTGACGAGGCCGGACTGGTCAACTGCAATACCCCCGAACAATGGGAGGATGTTGCGTCATGAAAGTGCAGTTGCAGGACCAGTCGGTACGGCTTCGCCTGGACGAGGCCGAGCTTGCGCGCCTGCTGGCCGGTGAATCGGTCGAGAACATGACCCGCTTTGGCGGCATCGAAGGCTGGGGCATGGCGGTCTCGCTGCATGCTGGCGAGCAGCCTGTGATGCTGGACGGCGGCACCTTCTGCCGCCTGGTGCTGCCGCGCGATGCGGTAGAGGCACTGGCAGCACGCCTGCCGTGCCGGGATGGCCTGCCGTTCGACATCGCCCTGGACGAGGGCGGCCAGCTTCAGCTGCAGTTCGATGTGGATGTACGCGACAGCGTGCGCCAGCGCGGGGTAACCCGCCGCAGCGCGGCTTCATCGGCTTGACATTTGTCAGGGGCAGGGTGGAAACCCGTTCCTGATTGATCCAGATCAACCCCGTCGTCCGTGCTGCACGGCCTAATGGCTGCATGACGACGGGTCACAACTTGAAACGCAGTACCCACGTCATTCCACAGCCTTGGAGCCATGTATGACCGTCGGTAGCGATCCTGTTGTCCGCAGCACCTCCCGTCCGGGTCGCGTCATCAGCGACTGGACGCCGGAAGATCCCGGCTACTGGGAGCGCACCGGCAAGCGGGTCGCCACCCGCAACCTGGTCATCTCGATTCCCTCGCTGCTGCTGGCCTTCTCGGTCTGGGTGCTGTTCTCGGCGGTGTCGATCAGCCTGCCGAAGATCGGCTTCAACTTCAGTACCGACCAGCTGTTCTGGCTGGTGGCACTGCCCAGCCTGTCCGGCGCAACCCTGCGCATCTTCTATTCGTTCGTGATTCCGATCTTCGGTGGCCGCCGCTGGACGGCGCTGTCCACCGCCTCGCTGCTGGCGCCGACGATCTGGCTGGGCTTTGCGGTGCAGGACCCGGCCACGCCGTACTGGGTGTTCGTGGTCATCGCCATCCTGTGCGGATTTGGCGGTGCGAACTTCTCTTCGTCGATGTCCAACATCTCTTTCTTCTACCCCAAGCAGAAGCAGGGCCTGGCGCTGGGCCTGAACGCCGGCCTGGGCAATGTGGGCGTGTCGGTGGCGCAGGCGGTGATTCCGCTGGTGATCACCGTGGGCGTGTTCGGTGCGCTGGGTGGTGCGCCGCAGCCCACGGTGGAGGGCGGGGCGTCGCTGTTCGTGCAGAACGCAGGTTTCATCTGGGTGCCGGCGATCGCGATCTGTGCGGTTGCGGCCTGGTTCGGAATGAATGACCTGACCAGTGCGCGCTCGTCCTTCTCCGAGCAGGCGGTGATCTTCCGCCGCAAGCACAACTGGCTGATGTGCTGGTTGTACATCGGCACCTTCGGTTCCTACATCGGCTTCTCGGCCGGCTTCCCGATGCTGGTGAAGAGCCAGTTCCCGGACGTGAATCCGCTGGCCTACGCGTTCATCGGCCCGCTGCTGGGTGCGTTGATGCGCTCGGTGGGCGGCAGCCTGGCCGACCGCTGGGGCGGCGCGCGCCTGACCTTCTGGGTGTTCGCGCTGATGATCGCCGCCGTGTTCGGGGTGCTGCACTTCCTGCCCAGCCACGGCCAGGGCGGCAACTTCCATGGCTTCCTGCTCAGCTTCATGGCGCTGTTCGTGCTCAGTGGCATCGGCAACGGCACCACCTTCCGCATGATCCCGGTGATCTTCCGCACCCTGCACGAGCGCTGGTCGGCCAACGACACCGCCGAAGGCAAGGCGGCGGCCGCGCACCAGGCCAGCATCGAGTCGGCCGCGGTGGTCGGCTTCTCCGGTGCGATCGGCGCCTATGGCGGCTTCTTCATCCCCAAGAGCTACGGCTCGTCCATCACCTTGACCGGCAGCCCCGACATGGCGCTGTACGGATTCGTTGTTTTCTACATCACCTGCCTGGCCGTGACCTGGTGGTGGTACTACCGGCGCGGTGCCGAGACACCCTGCTGACAACTTGAAAACGCACCGCAGCCAATGAACACCACAGCCACGTTGCAGATGTCCGCAAAGGGAGACCCCCGATGAGTTATTTCCTTGATCGCTTGCAGTTCTTCAAGCGTGACCCCCAGTCTTTTGCCGATGGCCATGGATTTGCCAAGAGCGAGGGCCGCGACTGGGAAAACAGTTACCGCGCCCGCTGGCAGTACGACAAGGTCGTGCGCTCCACCCACGGCGTGAACTGCACCGGCTCGTGCAGCTGGAAGATCTACGTCAAGAACGGCCTGGTCACCTGGGAAACCCAGCAGACCGACTACCCGCGTACCCGCCCGGACCTGCCCAACCATGAACCGCGTGGCTGCCCGCGTGGCGCCAGCTATTCCTGGTACCTGTACAGCGCCAACCGGCTGAAGTACCCGCTGATCCGCGGCACGCTGCTGCGCCTGTGGCGCGAGGCGCGCAAGAGCAAGGCCCCGGTTGATGCCTGGGCCAGCATTGTCGAGGACAAGGAAAAGGCGCGTTCGTACAAGAGCCGCCGCGGCATGGGTGGCTTCGTACGGCTGCAGTGGGAAGAGGCCAACGAGATCATTGCGGCCTCCAACCTGTACACGGTGAAGCAGTACGGCCCGGACCGCGTGGTCGGCTTCTCGCCGATTCCGGCGATGTCGATGGTGTCCTACGCGGCGGGCGCGCGTTACCTGTCGCTGCTGGGCGGCGCCTGCCTGTCTTTCTACGACTGGTACTGCGATCTGCCGCCGGCCTCGCCGCAGATCTGGGGCGAGCAGACCGACGTGCCCGAATCGGCCGACTGGTACAACAGCCGCTACATCATCGCCTGGGGCTCGAACGTGCCGCAGACGCGCACGCCCGACGCCCACTTCTTCACCGAGGCGCGCTACAACGGCACCAAGACGGTGGCGATCTGCCCGGACTATTCCGAGCTGGCCAAGCTGACCGACCACTGGCTGCACCCCAAACAAGGCACCGACGCGGCACTGGCCTTCGCCTTCGGCCACGTGATCCTGCGCGAGTTCCATGTCGATTCGCCTTCGCAGTACTTCCAGGACTACTGCCGCCAGTACTCGGACATGCCGATGCTGGTGCGCCTGGAACGTCGCGACGATGGCCGGCTGGTCCCGGGCCGCTTCCTGCGCGCCAGTGAACTGGGCGGGCTCGGCGAAGCCAACAACCCCGACTGGAAGACCCTGGCCTATGACCAGACCAGCGGCCAGATCGTGGTGCCGAACGGCTCGATCGGCTTCCGCTGGGGCGAGAAGGGCAAGTGGAACATCGAAGAGAAGGCCAGCAACGGCGCCGATACGCGCCTGCAGCTGAGCCTGTCTGAAACCCACGACGGCATCGAGGCGGTCAGCTTCCCGTACTTCGGCGGCATCGAGACCGACGGCTGGACCGCAGCGCCGGCCGATGACGTGCTTGACCGCAACATCCCGGTGCGTCGACTGGCCCTGGCCGACGGCGGCGACACCCTGGTGGCCACGGTCTACGACCTGCTGCTGGCCCAGTACGGCGTGGACCGTGGCTTCGGCGGCGGCAACGTGGCGCGCAGTTTCGACGACATGGTGCCGGGTACCCCGGCCTGGCAGGAGCGCATCACCGGCGTGTCGCGTGCGGAAGTGATCGAGATCGCCCGCGAATTCGCGCGTACCGCCGACAAGACCCATGGCCGCTCGATGATCATCGTCGGCGCGGGCATGAACCACTGGTTCCACAACGACATGAACTACCGCGGCCTGATCAACATGCTGATCATGTGCGGTTGCGTGGGCCAGACCGGTGGCGGCTGGGCGCATTACGTGGGCCAGGAAAAGCTGCGCCCGCAGACCGGCTGGCAGCCGCTGGCGTTCGGCCTGGATTGGAGCCGCCCGCCGCGGCACATGAACGGCACCTCGTTCTTCTACTTCAACACCGGGCAGTGGCGCTACGAGAAGCTGCAGGTGGACGAGCTGCTCTCGCCGTTGGCCGATGCCCGCAAGTACAGCGGCAGCCTGGCCGACCTCAACCTGCGCGCCGTGCGCATGGGCTGGTTGCCGAGCACGCCACAGCTGGACCGCAATCCGCTGCAGCTGGTGCGGGAGGCTGAAGCGGCCGGCATTGCCCCGGCCGACTACGCGCTGGGCAAGTTCAAGGACGGTTCGCTGGACTTCGCCTTCGCCGACCCGGATGCGCAGCAGAACCACCCGCGCATGATGTTCATCTGGCGCTCGAACCTGCTCGGTTCGTCGGGCAAGGGCCACGAGTACATGCTGCGGCATCTGCTCGGCACGCGCCATGGCCTGCAGGGCAAGGACCTGGGCGAGATGGGCGCGATCAAGCCGGAGGAGGTGAAGTGGCGTGACGAGGCACCGGAAGGCAAGCTGGACCTGCTGGTCACGCTCGACTTCCGCATGTGCACCACCGCGCTGTACTCGGACATCGTGCTGCCGACCGCAACCTGGTACGAGAAGGACGATCTCAATACCTCGGACATGCACCCGTTCATCCATCCGCTGTCCAAGGCGGTGGATCCGGCGTGGGAATCGCGCAGTGACTGGGAGATCTTCAAGGAGGTCGCCCGCACCGTGAGCGAGATGGCGCCGGGTGTGCTGGGCGTGGAAAAGGACCTGGTGCTGGTGCCGACCCTGCATGACACGCCCAACGAACTGGGCATGCCGTTCGGCGTGGCCGACTGGAAGAAGGGCGAGTGCGAGGCCATCCCGGGCCAGACCATGCCGTCGATGACGGTGGTGGAGCGCGACTACCCGAACCTGTACCGCAAGTTCACCTCGCTGGGCCCGCTGCTGGACAAGCTGGGCAACGGCGGCAAGGGCATGAGCTGGGACACAAAGCACGAGGTCGAATTCCTCGGCAAGCTCAACCACACCGTGCACGACGAGGGCGTCAGCCACGGCCGCCCGGCCATCTCGACCGCGATCGACGCGGCCGAAGTGATCCTGCACCTGGCGCCGGAAACCAATGGCCACGTGGCAGTGAAGGCCTGGGAGTCGCTGGGTACCTTCACCGGCCGTGAGCATACCCACCTGGCGGTGGGCAAGGAGCACGAGGCGATCCGCTTCCGTGACATCCAGGCGCAGCCGCGCAAGATCATCTCTTCGCCGATCTGGTCGGGGCTGGAAGACGACAACGTCAGCTACAACGCCGGCTATACCAACGTGCACGAGCTGATTCCGTGGCGCACGGTGACCGGTCGCCAGCAGTTCTACCAGGACCACGAGTGGATGATCGACTTCGGCGAAGCCTTCATGGGCTACCGGCCGCCGGTCAACACGCGCACGGTGGAGCCGCTGCTGAACCAGCGCCCGAACGGCAACAGGGAGATCGTGCTGAACTGGATCACCCCGCACCAGAAGTGGGGCATCCACAGCACCTACAGCGACAACCTGATCATGCAGACGCTGTCGCGCGGTGGCCCGATCGTGTGGTTGAGCGAGGATGACGCGCGCAGCGCCGGCATCGTCGACAACGACTGGATCGAACTGTTCAACGTCAACGGTGCGATCGCCGCGCGTGCAGTGGTCAGCCAGCGCGTGATGCCGGGCATGGCGATGATGTACCACGCTCAGGAACGCATCATCAATGTGCCGGGTTCGGAGATTTCCGGTACCCGCGGCGGCATCCACAACTCGGTGACCCGCATCGTGCTCAAGCCGACCCACATGATTGGTGGCTACGCGCAGCTGGCGTACGGTTTCAACTACTACGGTACCTGCGGCACCAACCGCGACGAGTTCGTGATCGTACGCAAGATGGACAAGATCGATTGGTTGGACGATGAGCAGCCCGCTGGTGCTTCAGCATCGGCCAGCAAGGAGGTGGTGTGATGAAGGTCCGTGCACAGATCGCGATGGTGCTGAACCTGGACAAGTGCATCGGCTGCCATACCTGCTCGATCACCTGCAAGAACGTCTGGACCTCGCGCGAGGGCGTCGAGTACGCCTGGTTCAACAACGTGGAAACCAAGCCGGGCATCGGCTACCCGAAGGAATGGGAGAACCAGGACAAGTGGAATGGCGGCTGGGTGCGCACCCGCGCCGGCAAGCTGGTGCCGCGTGCCGGTGGCCGCTGGCGGATGCTGGCCAAGATCTTCGCCAACCCGGACCTGCCGCAGATCGACGACTACTACGAGCCCTTCGACTTCGACTACCAGAACCTGCACACCGCCAAGGACAGCCAGCACCAGCCCACCGCGCGGCCACGCTCGCTGATCAGCGGCGAGCGCATGCAGAAGATCGAGTGGGGCCCGAACTGGGAGGAGATCCTGGGCTCGGAGTTCAGCAAGCGCTCGCGTGACTACAACTTCGACCAGGTGCAGAAGGAGATCTACGGCGCCTTCGAGAAGACCTTCATGATGTACCTGCCACGCCTGTGCGAGCACTGCCTGAACCCGGCGTGCGTATCGGCGTGCCCGTCGGGCGCGATCTACAAGCGCGAGGAGGACGGCATCGTGCTGATCGACCAGGACAAGTGCCGTGGCTGGCGCATGTGCGTGTCGGCCTGCCCGTACAAGAAGATCTATTACAACTGGAAGAGCGGCAAGTCGGAGAAGTGCATCTTCTGCTACCCGCGCATCGAGATGGGCGAGCCGACCGTGTGCTCGGAGACCTGCGTGGGCCGCATCCGCTACCTGGGCGTGATGCTGTACGACGCCGACCGCATTGCCGAGGCCGCCTCGGTGGCCGCCGAGAAGGACCTGTACCAGGCGCACCTGGACATCTTCCTGGACCCGAACGACCCGGCGGTGATCGCTGCCGCGCGCAAGGAAGGCATTCCGGACAGCTGGCTGGACGCGGCCAAGCAGTCGCCGGTCTACAAGCTGGCCATCGACTGGAAGCTGGCGCTGCCGCTGCACCCGGAATACCGCACGCTGCCGATGGTCTGGTACGTGCCGCCGCTGTCGCCTATCCAGTCGGCGGCCGAGCGTGGCCGGGTGGGCATGAGCGGCGAACTGCCGGACGTGGCCTCGCTGCGCATCCCGATGCGCTACCTGGCCAACCTGCTGACAGCCGGTGACGAGGCACCGGTTGTGCGCGCGCTGCAGCGGCTGATGGCGATGCGTGCCTGGCGCCGGGCCAAGAACGTGGACGGCGTGGAAGACACCGCGGTGCTGGAGCAGACCGGGTTGAGCATTGCCCAGGTGGAAGAGATGTACCGCTACCTGGCCATCGCCAACTACGAGGACCGTTTCGTGATTCCGACCGGCCACCGCGAATATGCCAACGATGCCTTCGGCGAACGCGGCGGCTGTGGCTTCACCTTCGGAAACGGCTGCAACGGTGACAGCCCAGCCGACCTGTTCGGCCAGCGCAGCACCAGCACGTTCGTGGTGGACAAGGGGCCCAACCACCGTCGCAAGGAGGTGGTGTGATGAGCGTGCTCAAGCTGGTCGGGGTGCTGCTGGACTACCCCCGTGAGGAACTGTGGCAGCACGGCGAGGAACTGCTCGCCGCCTGCGACGACCCGGCGCTGAACGCCGCCCGCCGCCAGCAGCTGCGCAGCTTCGTGCAGCAGCTGCTGGGCACCGATGCGCTGGATGCGCAGGCCGCCTGGCTGGCCAGTTTCGACCGTGGTCGTTCGATGAGCCTGCTGCTGTTCGAACACATCCATGGCGAATCGCGTGATCGCGGCCAGGCCATGGTCGACCTGGTCGAGACGTACCGCCGCAATGGCTTCGAGCTGGATGCTCGCGAGCTGCCGGACTACCTGCCGCTGCTGCTGGAGTTCCTGGCCCATCGGCCCGGCAGCGAGGCCCGTGAGTGGCTGCACCACATCGGCCACATCGCCGGCATGCTGGCTGCGCGCGCCGCCGAGCGCGAGCTGCCGCATCGGGTGCTGTTCGAGATCCTGGTCGAAGCCGGCGACGGCAAGGCCGATCTGCAGGCGCTGCGCCAGCGTGCCAGTGAAGAAGTCCGCGACGATACCGCCGAGGCCATGGACCGCTTGTGGGAGGAAGAGGCGGTGCGCTTCGGCGCCGAAGCCCCTGCCGAAGACTGCAAGCCGCCCGTGCGTTCGCCGGCCCGTCCTTCGCATCGAGAGGTCCAGCCATGAGTTACTCCCTGCATCAATTCGCCTTCCAGTACTACCCGTACATCGCCGTGGCGGTGCTGCTGATCGGCAGCTGGGCCCGCTATGACAAGGCCATGTACACCTGGCGCACCGGCTCCAGCCAGATGCTGTCGGACAAGGGCATGCGGATCGGCAGCAACTGCTTCCACATCGGCATTCTGGCCATCCTTGGTGGGCATCTGGTCGGCCTGCTGACCCCGCATGCGGTGTACGAGCACTTCATCACCTCCTCGCAGAAGCAGATGCTGGCGATGGTGGTGGGTGGTGTGTTCGGCGCGCTGTGCTTCATCGGCATCAGCATCCTGCTGGTACGCCGCCTGTTCAATGCGCGCGTGCGTGCCACCGGCAGTTTCGGCGACACCCTGGTGCTGGTGCTGCTGTTCGCCCAGCTGTGCCTGGGCCTGTACAGCATCCGCATCTCGGCCGGCCACCTGGATGGCGGGGTGATGGTGCAGCTGGCCGAATGGGCCCAGCACATCGTGACCTTCCGTGCCGGTGCCGCCGACTACATTGAAGGCGTCAGCTGGGTCTACAAGATGCACATCTTCCTGGGCCTGACCCTGTTCCTGATCGCGCCGTTCACCCGCCTGGTGCACGTGTGGAGCATCCCGATCAGCTACCTGTGGCGGCCCTACCAGGTGGTGCGCCGGCGCCAGGCCACGCTGCGCTACGGGCCGCGGGAGTAAGCCATGGGCAGCCTGCCGAGATTCCTGCCGATCACCGTGATCGACTCCGCCGCACCGGTACCTGCCGAGGCGCATTCGCACCACCACGATGCGGCGGAGCAGGGGCCGCGTTCGCTCGGGCAGCCGGCACCGTGCCGGCTGTTCGTGGACGACATTGCCATCAGCGAGGCCGAGATCGCCCGCGAGATGCAGCACCATCGGGCGATGCGCCCGGAACAGTCACGCGCCGAGGCGGCGCGTGCACTGGTGGTGCGCGAGTTGTTGAGGCTTGAGGCGCAGCGGCTGGGGCTGCAGGCGCCCGAGGGTGGCCGGGTCAGCGATGAAGAAGTGCTGATCCAGCAACTGCTGGAAGATGCGATCGAGGACCGTGTGCCAACCGACGAGGACTGCCGCCGTTACTTCGAGCAGAACCCGGAGCGCTTCCGCTCGCCCGATCGCGTGCGCCTGCGCCATATCCTGCTGGCCGCACCGGCCGACGACGTGGCCGGGCGGTTTGCCGCACGCACCGAGGGTGAGCGGCTGGTGGGGCTGCTGAAGGAATCGCCGCACTTGTTCGCCGATTTCGCCCTGCGCCATTCGCGTTGCCCCTCCAGCAGCGAGGGCGGTGACCTTGGCTGGCTGCAGCGGGGCCAGACCACGCCGGAGTTCGATCGCCAGGTATTCCGCTTGCGCGAAGGCCTGGCCGGCTTCCCGGTGGAATCGCGCTGGGGCTACCACGTGGTCTGCATCGACGCCCGTGAAGAAGGCCAGCCGCAGCCGTTCGAGGTGGTGCTGCCGCAGCTGCGTGAGTACCTGGAACTGCAGGTGCGCCAGCGCGAAGTGCAGGCCTACCTGCTGCAGCTGCAGGAACGCTATCCGGTGCGCGGGCTGGAAGAGATCGAAGCTGAAGCGGATATCGGCTGACCCATCGTGAACGAGGAGACTCCATGAACCAGGCTCTTGCCCCCGCCAGTGCCGGGCAGCAGCAGCGTGCGCTGTGGCTGAGCACTTTCGCTTTTACCGTGTGTTTCGCCGTGTGGATGATCTTCTCGATCATCGGCATCCAGATCAGCCAGCAGCTCGGGCTGAACGACACCGAGTTCGGCCTGCTGATCGCCACCCCGGTGCTGACCGGTTCGGTCAGCCGCGTGTTCCTCGGCATCTGGTCCGACCAGTTCGGTGGCCGCAAGGTGATGGTGCTGGTGATGCTGTGCGGTGCGGTGGCCACCTGGATGCTGACCTACGCGCAGACCTACACCCAGTTCCTGTTCGCTGCGCTGTGCGTGGGCATCGCCGGCGGCAACTTCTCGGTCGGCGTGGCCTACGTGTCGAAGTTCTTCCCGGCCAGCAAGCAGGGCACCGCGCTGGGCATCTTCGGTGCCGGCAACATCGGTTCGGCGGTGACCAAGCTGCTGGCGCCGCTGGTGATGGTGGCCGCCGGCTGGACCATGGTGGCCAAGGTCTGGGCGGTGGCGCTGGCCGTCACCGCCGTGTTGTTCTTCCTCTTCAGCAAGGAAGACCCGTCGCTGGAACAGCGCCGCCGCGAAGGCGTGAAGCCGGTGCCGTTCGCCGAGCAGATGGCACCGCTGAAGAACCTGCAGGTGTGGCGGTTCTCGCTGTACTACTTCTTCGTGTTCGGCGGCTTCGTGGCGCTGGCATTGTGGCTGCCGCACTACCTGGTGGGCGCCTATGGCATGGACGTGGGCACCGCCGGCATGCTGGCGGCGTGCTATTCGATCCCGGCCAGCCTGTTCCGCGTGGTCGGTGGCTGGATGTCGGACAGGATGGGCGCGCGCCGGGTGATGTACTGGACCTTCGGCGTCTCGGCCATCTGCACCTTCCTGCTGGCCTACCCGGACACCGAGTACGTGGTGAAGGGCATCCACGGCCCGATCCACTTCCACCTGGCCATCGGCGTGGTGCTGTTCACCGTGCTGGTGTTCGTGCTGGGCTTCTTCATGTCGCTGGGCAAGGCCGCGGTCTACAAGCACATCCCGGTCTACTACCCGGAGCGCGTCGGCGCGGTGGGTGGCGTGGTCGGCATGATCGGCGGCCTCGGCGGCTTCATCCTGCCGATCGTGTTCGGTGCGCTGAACGATGCGCTGGGCATCTGGAGCAGCTGCTTCATGCTGCTGTTCGTGCTGGTGGCCGCTGCACTGGCCTGGATGCATTTCGCCATCCGCCGCATGGAACGCCGTCACTTCCCGCAGATCGACCGCGAGACCGATCTGCCTGAAGCCATCGATGCCGCCGCGGCCGATCGTGCGCGCGGCAGGTGAACGGGGTTGCCGGCCAGCGGCCGGCACTACCGGGTAGCGGTGAAAGGGTAGTGCCGGCCGCTGGCCGGCATGAATCCGCGGATGCGTCGCGCTTGATTTCAATCAGGGCAACGCGAGGAGGGACGCCCGAAGATGTCTGCCATGAGCTTCCACGTTGACCAGAGTGAGGACACCGCGCTGCAGGCGGCATTGCTGCGGCAACCCCGGCATGTGCTGTTCCCGCCGGCTGACCAGTTCAGCACCGGCTTCGGCGAAAGTGGATGGCGCGCCGCGGTGCGCGCCAGCAACGAGCACCTGATCCCGCGCGGCCTGACCCTGGGTTTCCAGGCCGGCCGCGGCGGACGCGAGGTATCGCCGCAGGCCTATCTGGAGACACTACTGCAGGCGTTGCGGTTGCAGGCCGATGCACTGGCCGAGGACCGCGAGGTGGTCGCCATGGTCCTGCAGCTGGGGCTGGCCGAAACGCTGCCACCGCCGCAGCTGGGCCAGCTGCTGGACGCGGTGCCGCAGCATCTGCGCACCGTGGCACGACCCCAGGTGGAGGTGCGGCTGGATGCAGGCAGCGCGTTGTCACCGGCACAACTACGTGCGCTGGGGTGCACCCGCCTGAACGTGATCGACCGGGCTGACGCGCCGGGGCCGACCCTGCTGGCGCAGGCGCGGCAGGTGGGCTTCACCGCGCGTTACTACCAGTTGCGGGTGCCAGCCTGCGAGGATGCAGGCTTCATCGAACGCCTGCATGAGGTGCTGGCCGAAGCGCCCGAGCGCGTGCTGCTGCCGGCACCGTGCGCGTTGCCGCAGCATCCGTCCGCCGCGAACTGGCTGCAGGCCTGGCGCCTGCTGCGCGCAGCGGGCTACGAGGCGATCGGCGGCGATCACTATCAACGCGGTGACCTGCCGAACCCGCACGGGCCTGGCGATGGCCAGCGCCACTGCGACCTGGCGGGCGTGCCGCGCCGTGACCGCAGCGATTTCATTGGCCTCGGCCTGTCTGCCTGCAGCCAGATCGGCGAGGTGTTCTACCGGCTGGAGGACGAATGGGATCAATGGCGCGCCCGGCTGCAGGCCGGGCACATCGGCGTGTCCGCCGGCCTGATCCTGTCTGAAGACGAGCGGCTGGCGGCCGAGGTGGCGCAGAGCATTGCCTGCGACCATGCCCTCGATGCCGCCGCCTTCGAATGGCGCAACGATGAACCGTTCGAGGAGTGCTTCGCCGCACAGCTGCCGGCCCTGTCGCCACTGCTCGCTCGCGGCTGGGCGGAGTGGGACGCACGCGTGCTGCGCCTGGCCGAAGAAGGTCGCCTGCTGTGGCGTATGATGGCTGCATGCTTCCGGCCGGCGGCCGCCATCGCTTGAGTCTTGCCTCGATGTCTCCGAATCCGCCCTCGCATGGCCGCCTTCGCCAGGCGACACCGAATCCCGCTGCTGCCGACGACGGCGACGCTCTGCATTTCTGCAGCACCTGTGCGTTCTCCGATGCCTGCATGTCGCAGGGGTATGACAAGACCGCGCTGGGTGACCTGCATGTGCTGGTCGACCATGTCGGTCCGTTCCATGCCGGTGACTACATCTTCCGTGCCGGCGAATCGTTCGATTCGATCGCGGCGGTGCGCGCGGGCATGGTCAAGACCTTCGTCGATGACAGCCAGGGCAATGAACAGGTGCTGGGCTTCAGCCTGCCAGGCGAGGTGATCGGCCTGAACGCGATCCATGGTTCGCGCTTCCCCTGCAATGCGGTGGCGCTGGATACCGTGCACCTGTGCCGCATCTCGTTCCCCAAGTTGAGCCTGCTGGCCACGCGCATGCCTGGGCTGCAGGCCAAGCTGTTCAGCCTGCTCAGTGCGGAGATCGGCAAGGTCGCCACGCTGGCGGCCAACCACCGCACCGAGGAGCGCATGGCCGCGTTCCTGCTGGACATGTCCGAACGTTATGCACGGCGCGGATTCTCGGCCACGCGCTTCAACCTGACCATGGCGCGGACCGAGATCGCCAACTACCTGCGGATGGCGCCGGAAACCGCCAGCCGCGTGCTGCGCCGCCTGAGCGATGATGGGATCATCGCGGTGAAGCAGCGCGAGATCCTGCTCTTGCAGCCCGAGCGCCTGGCGGCGCTGGCGGTGGCTGACGAATCCGATCCGAACTGAACCAGGCCGGGAGCCGACCATGAAACGAGCGGGACTGTTGTTGCTGGGACTGCTGGCCACGGTGCCGGCCTGGGCGGCCGACCTGACGGTGTCGGCGGCATCGAGCCTGACCGAGAGCTTCCGTGAACTGGGCGCCGCCTACGAGAAGGCACACCCGGGAACCAAGGTCGATTTCAACTTCGCCGCCTCGGGCGCGCTGCTGCAGCAGATCACCCGCGGCGCGCCGGTGGACGTGTTCGCCTCCGCCGATGAAACCACCATGGACCAGGCCCAGCAGCAGGACCTGCTGGCCGCGGGCACGCGCGAGGTGTTCGCGGTGAATGCGCTGTGGGTGGTGGTGCCGCCGCAGGCCAAGGCCGCGCCGCGCAGTTTGAAGGACCTGGCCGGTACCGGCGTGCAGCGCATTGCGCTGGGCAACCCGGACAGTGTGCCGGTCGGCCGCTATGCCAGGGGCGCGCTGGAAGCGGCGGGCCTGTGGCCGTCGGTGCAGGGCAAGACCATCACCACGCAGAACGTGCGCCAGTCGCTGGATTACGTGGCGCGTGGTGAAGTGGACGCCGGTTTCGTCTATGCGACCGATGCGCAGGCCATGCCTGACCGTGTCCGTCGTGCCTTCGCAGTGCCGGTGTCGGGGCGCATTGCCTATCCGCTGGCGGTGACCAAGGCCAGCGCGCAGCCGGCCGAGGCCAAGCGCTTCACGGCGTTCGTGCGCTCGGCGCAGGGCCAGGCGATCCTGGCCAAACACGGATTCGGCAAGCCCTGAGGCATGGATCTCGACTGGAGCGCACTGGGGTTGTCGCTGAAGGTGGCCGGTTGGGCCACCGCGATCAACCTGGTGCTGGGCGTGGCGCTGGGCGCGCTGCTGGCGCGTCGGCGCTTTCCGGGCCGTGAGCTGCTGGATTCACTGCTGACCCTGCCGATGGTGCTGCCACCGACGGTGCTCGGCTATTACCTGCTGGTGCTGATCGGCCGCAAGGGCCCGATCGGCGCGTGGCTGCAGTCTTGGTTCGGCATCAACCTGGTGTTCACCTGGCAGGCCGCGGTGATCGCGGCGGCGGTGGCCTCGCTGCCGCTGGTGTTCAAGCCGGCACGCGCGGCGTTCGAGGGCGTGGACGGGCAACTGGAGCAGGCCGCGCGCACGCTCGGCGTGTCCGAAGCGGCGGTGTTCTTCCGGGTCACGCTGCCGTTGGCCTGGCGTGGCATCCTTGCCGGCCTGCTGCTGGCCTTTGCGCGCGCGATGGGCGAGTTTGGCGCCACGCTGATGGTGGCCGGCAGCATTCCGGGCCGCACGCAGACGCTGTCGATCGCCATCTACGAGGCGGTGCAGGCCGGGCAGGATGGCAAGGCCAATGCGCTGGTGATCCTGACCTCGGTGGTGTGCATCGTGATCCTGCTGCTGGCCGCGCGGCTGGTCGGCGGACGCCGCCGGGAGCTGCGTGATGTGGCTTGACCTGCAGGTGCAGCGGCGGCTGCAGGCGGCCGGACAGGATTTCGTGTTGGACGTGTCGCTGCAGTGCTCGCAGCGGCAGGTGGTGCTGTTTGGGCCCTCCGGCGCGGGCAAGAGCCTGACATTGAAGGCGGTGGCCGGGCTGCTGCGGCCCGGTCAGGGCCATGTGCGCCTGCAGGGACAGACCCTGTTCGATGCCGCAACCGGCGTGGACCTGCCGCCACAGCGTCGCCGGCTGGGCTACGTGTTCCAGGACTATGCGCTGTTCCCGCACCTGAGCGTGCGCCAGAACGTGGCGTTCGGGCTGCAGAAGGGCTGGTTGAATCCACGCAGCAGCCAGCGCTTCGATGCGGTGGAGCAGTGGTTGCATGCTTTCCGCATCGACACGGTGGGCGATCTGCTGCCATCGCAGATATCCGGTGGCCAGCGCCAGCGCACCGCCCTGGCGCGCGCCCTGGTGACCCAGCCGCAGGCGCTGCTGCTGGACGAACCGTTTTCCGCGCTGGACCACGACCTGCGCCAGCACCTGCGCCAGGAACTGGAGACAGTGCTGGACAAGACCGGCATCCCGTTGCTGCTGATCAGCCATGACCCGCGGGACGTGGCCGTGTTCGGCCAGCAGGTGGCCCGCGTGGTGGACGGCCGCATCGTCGGCGAGTGACGCGTGATGGGCGCACTGGCGATGGTTGGTTGCATCTGATGGTAGTGCCGGCCGATGGCCGGCAATCATGGAATCCGGAGCAGCCGGCCAGCGGCCGGCTCTACCGGGTCAATCGTTGGTCGCCCACTGGATGAACGCCCAGCGCCGCGTTGGCGCCATGCCGAACCGGTGTTGCGGCGAGCGTGCATGCCACGCGCGCACCCGCGCCTCTTCATCCGCATCCAGCGGACCGAACAGCTCCACGGCCTGGCGCACCAGGCCGTCGGCATCCTGGGCGACGTCGCGCACCGATTCGGGCAGGTAATCCACCTGCGGCTCGCGGCCCATGTCCAGCAGCATGTTGATCGGGTAGCGGTGGTCGGGCATGGGTACCCAGTCGCGGCCGAGCAGCTCGGCCAGCTCGGGCACGCCGGCACGCGGGCCGGTGGCGAAGGTGATGCAGGCGCGCTGACGTGCGTGCGCGTCCAGCCTGCGCAGCGCTGCCTCGAGGTCCGGCACCATCAGCGAACGCGAGGCAATGGCAAGGTCGCAGCACGGCACGGCGTGCCAGTCATCGGTCCACGACAGCGGCCACGGGGTGATGTTGGAGACACCGTCGCGTGCGATCGCGGCGCGTAGTCCGTCGAGCATGCCGCTGCTGTAGTCCAGGGCATGCACGTGCTGCACCTGTGCAGCGATGGGCAGGCTCAGCAGGCCCGGCCCGCAGCCGACATCCAACACCGTGGCCACACCCCCCAGATCAAGCCGGGCCAGGAAGGCGTCGCTGTAGTCGTCGTGGCGGCGCTTCCAGCTGGTCTGCGCGGCGCGCGCATCCCAGGCACTGGCCGGCTTGGCCTGGAAACCACAGGCCAGCAGGTGCTGGCGATAGCGCGCGGCATGGTCGATCGGGGTGGGAAGCGGTGTACTCATGTGGAAGATCCAGAAGCGGGCAGGGCGGCAGCGACGCGTGCCGCATCGACGCCATACAGCGTGGCGAGGCGTTCGGGGGTGGCGATCTCCCGCGCAGGGCCCAGTGCCTGCAGGCTGCCCGCCGCCATCAGTGCGATGCGGTCGGCGACCTGCAGCGCGTGCTGCGGTTGATGGGTGGACAGCAGCACGCCGATGCCACGGTCGGCCAGGCGACGCACGGTATCGAGGATGCGCAGCTGGTTGCCGAAGTCGAGGCTGGCGGTGGGCTCGTCCATCACCAGCAGGTGCGCCTGCTGGGCCAGCGCACGCGCGATCAGCACCAGCTGGCGCTCGCCGCCACTGAGCGTGGTCACCGTGCGTTCGGCGAGCGCATGCAACCCCAGTTCGCGCAGGCACTCCCCGGCGATGGCTTCATCGGCACGACCGGGGGCGGCCAGCAGGCCCAGGTGCGCGGCGCGGCCCATGGCCACCACCTCGCGCACGCGCCAGGCGAAAGGCATGGGTGAGGCCTGCGGGACATAACCGATGCGGCGAGCGATGGCAGCGCGGTCATGCGCGCGCAGCGGCGTTCCCTGCAGGTCCACCTGGCCGCGCACGGCGGGCAGCAGGCCGAGCAGGGTGCGGAACAGGGTGGTCTTGCCACAGCCGTTCGGGCCCAGCAGGCACAGCACCTCACCGGGGCGTACCGACAACGCGAACGGCGCACCCAGTGCCACGCCGGCATGGCCGATGACCAGTCCGCGCGCTTCCAGCAACGGTGTGCTGCCGCTCATGGCCGACGCTCGCTGCGCGCCAGTACCAGCAGGAAGCAGGGCACGCCGACAAACGCGGTGAGGATGCCGAGCGGTAGTTCGATCGGCGCCAGGGTACGCGCCAGCGTATCGGCCGCGAGCAGGAAACTGGCGCCGAGCAGCAGGCTGGCCGGCAACAGGCGGCGGAAGTCGGCGCCGACCAGCAACCGCGCGATGTGCGGAACCACCAGCCCGACCCAGCCGATGATGCCGGCCAGCGACACCGCTGCTGCCGTGCACAGCGTGGCGGCGGCGATCAGTGTCCAGCGCAGCGGCGTGACCGCTACGCCCAGCGCGCTGGCCTCCTCGTCGCCGAGGCCGAGCAGGTTCACCCGCCAGCGCAGCAGCACCAGCGGCAACAGCCCGATCAGCAGCAATGGCGCGGTGACCTTGAGGTCGTCGATGACCACCGCGTTCAGGCCACCGAGCAGCCAGAAGGTGATCGACGGCAACTGCGTGTACGGATCAGCCAGCAGCTTCAACAGCGAGATGCCGGCACCGAGCAGCGCCGACACCGCAACACCGGCCAGCACCAGCACCAGCACCGGGTCATGACGACGCACCAGCGCCGCCACCAGGCAGACCAGGCCGACCGCGCCTAACCCGCCGGCAAAGGCGACGCCCTGTACCAGCAGCATCGGCAGGCCGAGGAACAGGCCCAGCGACGCGCCAAGGCCCGCGCCCGCGGAGACGCCGAGGATGTCCGGCGACACCAGCGGATTGCGGAACATGGCCTGGTAGGCCGCGCCAGCGGCGGACAGCACCGCGCCGATCAGGACGGCGGCCAGCACGCGCGGCAGGCGGATGTGCCAGAGCGCCACCTGCACCGCAGGCGCGGGGGGATCACCGATGCCGAACAGCTGCCAGCCGATGGCGTGCAGCAGCGCCGCCGGTTGCACCGGGAACTGGCCGACCGAGAACGCCAGCAGCAGCGTCGCCAGCAGCAGGCTCCAGCCACCGGCATGCCAGGCCCAACGTGGAAGCGTGCGCATGCTCAGGCGTTCGCCTGCAGGCTGCGTGCAAGCGCGGCGGGCAATGGCTGGCCCCACAGCAGATGATGCAGCGCGCTGATGCGCCCGCGAAGGGCAGCAGGTGCAAGCGAGGGCGTCGCGCCGGGATGCAGCCTGGACAACAGCCACGGCAGGCCAGGCAGGCGGTTGATGCCGGGCGGGCCATCCAGCCAACCGAACGGCAGCACCGGCGCGCAGTACAGCCGCGCGTCCCGCACGGCGCGCAGCGCACGCCAGCGCGGATCCTGTGCGGCATGAGCGGCGAAGCCAGCATCCTGGGTCAGGATCACGTCCGGGTCCCAGGCCAGCAGTTGTTCGAATGAGACGCGGGCCAGGCCGCCGGCACCGGCACTGGCCGCCACATTGCGCCCGCCACAGAACTCGATCACTTCGGTATTGATCGAGCCGGAAAGGCCGCTTTCCAGGCCATCGCTGCCGCGCCCGTAGTAAACGCTGGGCCGCGCCGCCTCCGGACGCGCCGCCAGTACCTCGCGGACCAGCGCCAGTTGCGCTTCGGCTGCCTGCGCCAAGGCTTCGCCGCGTGCGGCCACGCCAAGCAACCTGCCGACGTGGCGCAGCTGCGCTGGATGATCAGGCAGGCGCCCGGCAATCAGCTCGAAGGGAATCGCGGTCTGCTTCCACACCCGCTCGGCCGCGTCGCGATAGCTGGCGTCGAAATCTCCTGCATCCAGCACCAGGTCCGGCTGCATCGCGAGCAGGCGCTCGAGGCTGACCGTACTGACGCGCCCGGCCAGGCGGCCGACCACCGGCAATGCACGCACGACCGCCGGCAGCTGCGCCAGCGCGTCGGGCGACACCTTCATCGGCCAGCCGAGCAGGCGCTCGGGCGCCACCGCAGCCAGCAGCACCGCGGCCGGTGGACCGGCCGCAAACACGCGCCTGGGTGTGGCCTTGGGTGCGCCCAGCCGCAGCACACGCTGTGCCGGCATCGCCAGCAGCTCGGCACCGGCGGCCAGCAGGGGCGCCAGCGCGAACGCCTGCAGCAGGGCGCGCCGCCTCATGCGGCCGCGTCCGGTGCGGTACGGCAGGCATCCCACCAGGCTTGCAGTGCCGCGTCCTCGGCCGGCAGCTCGACGGCCATGCCGCCGGTGAACTGCCGCCATGCGTCGAGGTAGGGCAGCTTCACCGCGGTCAGCAGCGGGATGCCCGCCAGCATCAGCGCCAGCAGCTCATCGGCCATGCCGCCGCCTTCCGATTCCAGCGTGCCGAAGCGGTTGGCGATGGCCAGCTCGGCATGGTCCTGCAGCGCCCGGCGCAGCACCACGCTGGCATCGGCGATGCCGCCCGGGTCGAGGTTGCAGCCACACGAGGCCGGGCCCAGCGCCTGGCTGATCGGGTAGCGTGAAGCGGGATCGGTCACGTCCATCAGCGCCATGCGCTTGCCGCCGTTGGCCGCGGGCTCGTGCGGCAGGTGCACCAGCCCGCGCACGCGGTGTCCGGCGGCCAGCTGGCGCGCGGCGAAGGCGGCCAGCAGTCCATCGGGCTCGCCGCTGTGGTCATGCACGATCGCCGCGATGCGCGGTGTCGAGGACGCGGTCATGCTCAGAACCTCCAGTTGGCATTGGCGAACCAGGTACGCCCCGGCATCGGGTAGCCGTCGGCCAGTTCGTACCATCTGTCACCGATGTTGCGCACGCCGAGGTCGAAATCCCAGGCCTCGCGCGGGCTCCAGCTGGCCTTCAGGCCGGTGATGCCGTAGCCGGGCAGCGCACGTACCGGTCGCGCCGCGTCGGCGTAGCTGACCTTGCGGCCCTGTTCGGCGTCCAGCGTGGCCTGCAGTTTCCACTGCGGCAGCAGCTGCCAGCCTACCGCCATGAACAGCCGCTGGCGTGGGCTGTCGAGCAGGGCCACGTTGCGGTCCTGCAGGTTGGTGCGGCGCAGCCAGGTGTAGCTGGCCTGCAGGTCCCAGTCGTCGCCGATGCGCTGGCGCAGGCCCAGTTCCACACCCTGGTGGCGGGCCTTGCCGATGTTCTGCGCCTGGTTGCAGGTGCTGCCGCCGCACTCGCGCGACGCCACTACCGCGTTCTGGATCAGATCATCGATGCGGCTCTGGAACAGGGACGCCTGCAGCTGGCCGCCTTCCCACCAGCGGCCACGCAGGCCCACTTCGAAGTGGGTGGCGTGCTCGGGCTTCAGGTCCGGGTTCGGCAGGGCCGCGCCCATGCGCGCCGAGTAGCGGTCCTTGATGGTCGGGAAGCGCGTGCGCCGCGCCACGCTGGCGTACCACTGCTGGTCCGGCGCCAACTGCTGCACGTACTCCAGTACCGCATTGGTGGCATCAGCGCTGCCGGTCGGCCAGAAGTACACGCGCTTGGCGTCGCGGCGGTCATGGCCGACCCCCACGCGCAGGTGCGAGGTATCGGTCAGTGCGATGCGGTCCTCGATCGCCACCGAGGTGGTGACATCACGGAAGTTCTTGGTCGGCGAATGCGGATTGCGCTCGCTGTGCTGGTCTTCCTTGTAGTGGATCGCGAACTGCAGTTCCTGGCGCGGCAGCGCCGTCGTGGCCAGGGTCACCGAGCCGCCCACGGTGCGGTCGTCGTAGATGCTGGGGAAACTGCTGTTGTCCATCGCCACCTGGTAGGTGCCGTCGGTATAGGCGTCCAGGCCATTGCCATAGGTATCGCGGTAGACGCGGGTGCGCAGCGTGGTGTGCTCGCCCAGGCGGGTGTTGCCGATGAAGTACAGGCTGTCCTTGTCCCACCACGGCCAGCGCCAGTAGCGGATGCCGCTGCGCGCGGTGCCGGTGTAGACCGGGTTGTCCTTTTCGCCGTCCTGGCGCGCGTAGCCGATCGCGTACTCGTCACCCTCGCGCGGGGTGTAGCCCAGCTTGAACGACAGGCGGCGGTCGTCGCGCGAGGCGTTGCGGCGGTCCTTGCCGGTGTCGGTGGGCACCCGCTTGTAATCGACGAAGCCCTTCGGCAGCGGGAAGTCATCGGCCTTCAGGATCGATGCGCCGAGCTGGAAGTACCAGTCGCCGCGGCGGCCGCCAAGATTGAACGCCGCCTTGCGCTCGCCACCGTCGGCGATGCCCAGGCGCACATCACCTTCCAGCGGGCGCTCGGGACGGCGGCTGACCAGGTTGATCGCACCGCCCAGGATGTTCGGCCCGTACAGCAGCGAGGCCGCGCCGCTGGCGACCTGGATCTCGGCCAGGTCGAAGGTGGTGAAGCGGCCGAAATCCACGTAGCCGTCATAGGGCACGTAGAGCGGGATGCCGTCGAGGAACACCGGCACCTGGCGGGCATCGAAGCCGCGCAGGTAGACCATGTCCTCGTTGCGCGAGTTGCGCGCCAGGCTGACGCCCGGCAGCACGCTGACCGCATCACCGACCGTGTTGCGGTCCAGCTGCTGGATGCGCTCGGCGTCGAGGCTGCGTTCGGCCACGGTGGGCGAGGTGCCGCGTTCGGCATGCACGTCGATGGTGCCCAGGGTGAATACCGGCGGCGGCGAGGCGGTGTCGGCGGCGGCGGTGGCGGCCAGCGGCAGCAGCAGGGCAGACAGGGGTAGAACGAAACGACAGGTACGCATCCTCGCGAGTCCTCGGGTTCGTTATATCCAAGATGATATAACGGTTGGCAGGGGTCAACTTGATGACCGACCCGGGGATTCTCGGCGCCGGCCGGCGCGGCCACCTTGATCGATATCAAGCCCGGTGCAGGGGAGCGACGCCGTACACTGGCCGTTCGCGCGCAACGCAGGAAAACGAGCACCATGAGCGAGGCCGGGCCACCGTTGGAACTGCAGGGCAACCTGTGGCTGAGCATTGCCGGGCAGAGCGTGGGGGGCCGCGGGCGCTTCGCGCTGTTGGGGTTGATCGATGCCTGCGGCTCGATCAGCCAGGCCGCCAAGCGCATGGGCATGACCTACAAAAACGCCTGGGATGCGGTGGATGCGATGAACACCGCCGCCGGCGAGCCGCTGGTCGTGCGCAGCGTGGGCGGACGTGGAGGAGGCGGTGCGCAGCTGACCGAGCGCGGCCACCAGCTGATCGCCCGCTTCGAAGAGGTCGAGCGCGCGCACCGCACCTTCCTGCAGTCGCTGCAGGCCACCCCCGGGCTGGACGAGGATCTGGCCCTGATCCGGAGAATCGGCATGATCACCAGTGCACGCAACCAGTTCCATGGCCGGGTCAGCGCGCTGGCCACCGGTGCGGTCAACGACGAAGTGCAGATTGAAGTGGCGCCGGGGCTGGCGCTGGTGGCCACGATCACCCACGGCAGCGTGGAGGCATTGGGGCTGGCGGTGGGCGTGCCGGCCTATGCGCTGGTGAAAGCTTCGTCGGTGATCGTCGCGCAGGGGGAGGGGCGTTATTCGGCACGCAACCAGTTCAGTGGCAAGGTGGACCGGCTCACCGAGGGCGCGGTGAACGATGAGGTGGTGGTGGACATCGGCCACGGCTGCAATGTGGTGGCGGTGATCACGCGCACCAGCACCGCGGCGCTGGAGCTGCGCGAAGGCAGCGCGGCGACGGTGCTGTTCAAGGCGTCCAGCGTGATCGTCGGCGTGCCGATGTAGATCGACCTTCGGTAGTGCCGGCCGCTGGCCGGCAGCTTCATGGTACGAAGCGCAGCCGGCCAGCGGCCGGCTCTACTCAAGGCGTCCAGTGTGATCGTGGGCGTGCCGATGTAGAGCGATCTTGGGTAGAGCCGGCCGCTGGCCGGCAGCTTCATTGATCGAAGCGCAGCCGGCCAGCGGCCGGCTCTACCCATGGTGTCCAGCGTGATCGTCGGGGTGCCGATGTAGCGCGATCTTCGGTAGTGCCGGCCGCTGGCCGGCAGCCTCGTGATGTGAAGATCAGCCGGCCAGCGGCCGGCTCTGCCCGACGGACGGGTCAATACAGTTCGCAGTGGGTGCGGCCTTCGCTGCGGAGGGTGTCCCAAAGGCCTTCGCCGCCGATGCCATCGATCGCGTCGCGTATCGCGCCTTCCAGGTGGCGCTTGTTGCCGCACAGGTACAGATGCCCACCACGGGCCAGCACATCGCGTACCTCGCTGGCACGCTGCTGCAGCACATGCTGCACATAGACCTTGTCGGCCCCATCGCGCGAGAACGCGGTATGCAGGCCAGCCAGCGCGCCGCGCGCGTGCCAGTCCTGCAGCTGCTCGCGGTAGAGGTAATCGTGTTCGCGGTGCTTCTCGCCGAACACCAGGTGCACTTCACGTTCGCAGGCGGTCGCCTGCAGTTCCTGCATCAGGCCCATCAACGGCGCGATGCCGGTACCGGTGCCGACCAGCAACAGCGGTGCTTCGCTGCTATCGGGCAGATGGAAGCCCGGATTGGAGCGGCAGTACACACGGGCGTGGTCGCCGCCATGCAGCAGGCTGCCGGTGGCGGTGCCAACGCGCTCGCGGCCGCGCAGGGTGTAGCGCACCTCGCGCACGCACAGGCTGAGCTGGTCATTGCAGGGGTGCGAGGCAATCGAATAGGCACGCGGCAGGCGTGGCGACAGCAGCTCGCGCAGGCGCGCCAGCGGAACACTGTCCGGGGTGGCGTGATCCTGCAGCACATCCAGCAGGTCCAGGCCGTGCAGGTACGCCTCCAGTTCGCGCTTCTGGCTGACCTTCAGCAGGCCCTTCAAGGTTTCGCTGCCACCGAGCCGGGCCAGTTCGCGCAGCACGTTCTTGCCCAGCAGGCGCAGCTCGCGGTCGTGCAGGGTGGCCACGGCGGCGGCGTCGCCGTACCAGGCGGCCAATGCCTGCAGCAGGGCCGGGTCGTTCTCCGGCACCACGTGCAGGGTGTCGCCGGCCCGGTAGGCCATGCCGCTGCCGGCAATGTCCAGCTGCAGGTGCCAGGCCGCGGGATCGCTGCTGTTCAAGCGGCGGCGTTCAACGATGCGCGCGGCAAAGGCGTTGTCTTCGCCATAGGCGGTCACCTGCAGGCGCAGGTCGTGGCCGGCGGCGGGGTTTCCGTCCAGCACCTGGCCGAGCACCGGCTGCCATTGCTGGAAGAACTGCTCGTAGCCGAGATCGGCATCCACGCGGTGCAACAGCGGTTGCGCCTGGCGCTCGCTCAGCGCGGCATCCAGCGCCTTGGTGAAGCCACAGAAGCGCGGGTAGCCGGTATCGCCAAGCCCGAATACCGCATAGCGCAGGCCGCTCAGCGTCGGGGTCTGGCGCAGTGTTTCGAAGAACTGCTCGCCGTTGGCCGGCGGTTCTCCGTCACCGAACGAGCTGGAAATCGCCAGCAGCACATCGCCGTGGCCGAGGCTGGCCACGTCGATGTCGTTGAAGGGAAGCACCTGCGGCGCGTGCGGCTGCAGGTCCGCGCCCAGGCGCTGGGCCAGGGCGCGGGCATTGCCCGACTCGGACGCGAAGCCCACCAGCAGGCGGCTGATGGCGGTGCTGGTCGGGAGGGCGTTCACGCGGCCTCGTAGAAGTCGTCGAACTTTTCCTTGCTGAACTCGACCAGGTCGTAGTTCTGCATCAGGTCGTTCACCACGCGGCGGATGCTGATGTACGAGGTGATGTTGCCGTCGGCGTCGAACAGCGGCTGCACGGTGGTGTCGACCACATAGAGCACGCCGCCCTTGCCCAGGTTCGGCACGATGCCGGTCCAGGTCTTGCCGGCCTTGATCGTGTCCCACATATCCTTGTAGACCGCCTTGGGCACGTCGGGGTGGCGCACGATGCTGTGCGGCTGGCCGATCAGTTCTTCGCGGGCGAAGCCGGTAAGCGTGCAGAACAGGTCGTTGGCGTAGGTGATGTTGCCCTGCAGGTCGGTGGTGGAGATCACCATGACGTTCTGCATGGCGTTGAGGAGCTGGGCGTTGTCGGGGGTGTAGCTCATCGCAGGGTCCTTGTGGATGCCGGAAACGCCGGCGTGTTCGGGTCCTGCATAGGAATACGCCCGCGCGGCGGCGGGCGATTTGATATTGGTCAAGTGACCGACGGGATCGGCTGCGACCGGGTGTCGCAGGGAGTTTCCTGTGGAGCCGAGCAAGGGCTCGGCTCTACCCAGGAAGGGCGGGCGCGTCAGCCCATCAGGTAGCGCAGTACACCCGCCGAGGCCACGCCGATCAGCACCGTCGGCAGCATCGACAGGCGCGTGGCGGCCAGCAGGGTGATTGCCAGCGCCGCCAGATCGGCCGGCTTGTCGGCGACGAAGTCCGGTGCGATCACCGAGATCAGCACGCAGCCGGGTGCGGCTTCCATCACTGTTACCGCGCGCTTGCTCAGCGTACGGTTGCGCAGCGCCAGGAATCCGACGATGCGGGTGAGGTAGGTGGCGGCCGCCATCAGCACGATGGTCAGCACTGAGGTCCAGTGGATCAAGCCATTGAAGATCATGGCGCGTCCTCCGCCAGCAGCCAGGCCGCCGCCAGACCGGCCAGCGCACCACTGGCGACGTACCAGGCACCTGGCACCAGCAGGTAGGTGGTGGCGGCCACCACCAGGCTCACCAGCCAGGGCCGCGCGGCCTTCATGCCTTGCCACATGCCCCGCAGCAGCACCAGGAACACGGCGGGGAACGCCATGTCGAAGCCGTAGGCGTGGATGTCGCCCAGCATCGGGCCGACGATCGCGCCCAGCGCGGTGCAGGCCACCCAGACCGTGTACAGGCCGGCCGAGACGCCCAGATAGTAGGCCAGGCTGAAGCCGAGGGCGCGGCGGCGTGCGTCGGCCACGCCCATCGCCCAGCTCTCGTCGCACATGAAGAACAGCGCGGGCAGCACCCGGCGGCGCGGAAGGTGCTGCAACAGCGGTGCCAGGCTGGCACCCATCAGCAGGTGGCGGCTGTTGACCAGCGCGGTGATCGCCACGATCAGCGCGATATGCGGCGGCGAGGTCCACAGCTCGACCGCGGCGAATTCCGAGCCGCCGGCAAAGTTGAGGCCGGTCATCAGCGGTACTTCAAGGGCGGTCAGGCCCTTCTGTGCGGCCTGGGCGCCGAGCACCAGGGCGAAGGGAATGAAGCCGATCATCACCGGCACGGCGGCGCGCAGGCCGCGCAGGAATTCGGCACGCGGGGCGGTGTCGCAGGCGGCGTCAGGCAGGGGGAGGGTGGTACGGGCGTCCATGGAACGACACAACTGAGTGGGGTGGCCCATCCTAGCGGTCCAATCACGAAATCGGGTTGCGTTGATGCCATTGAATTAAGGAAGATTGGAATTTCCTGCGGCCATAGTCGGAACGGATGGAATTTCATGCAGTACCAGCTCGACAATCTTGATCGGCGCATCCTCGACGCCCTGCAAGGGGACGGACGCCTGCAGAACCTGGAGCTGGCCCGTCAGGTGGGCCTCTCGCCGTCGGCCTGCCTGCGCCGGGTGCGGCTGCTGGAGGAAGGCGGTTACATCGACCGCTACGTGGCGCTGCTGAACGAGGCCAAGGTCGGGCGGGGGTTCACCGTATTCGTGCGGGTGTGGCTGCGCGGGCAGGACGAGGACACCACCAATCACTTCATCAACAGCATCAAGTCTTTCCCAGAAGTGCTTGAATGCCATCTGATGGCCGGTGACTGCGACTTCCTGCTGCGGGTGGCGGTGGCCGACCTTGATGCCTATCGGCAATTCCAGATGCAGCACCTGAACCGGATTGCCGGGGTGCAGAACACCAAGACCGAGATTCCGATGCAGCGGATCAAGCAGACCACCCGCCTGCCGCTTTGAGGGGTGGGGGCTGGCCGGGTTGCACCCGGCACCCGCGGTCGCGCCGGCCGCTGGCCGGCAACCCCAGCAGCAATAGCAACAGCAGCGGGCATTCCGTGTGTTGGCGGGGTGGGTCCGGTTGCAGGGGACGCCGTGAACCCGTCCTTGGGGGCTTGGCCGCGGCATCCATGCCGCGGACACCCCTGCAACCGGACCCACCCCGCCTTCGACAGTTCCCCGCGAGGTGCCGGAACGGCACGAGCTGCTCTTGGCGGGTGTCGACCTTAGGTGCTCTTGGCAAGTGTCGACCTCAGCTGCTCTTGGTGGGTGTCGACCTTGGTCGACACGCTCTGGTCGGCATGGGGCCGGATGCCGTTGCTTCACAGCGGGCTCCGCGCAGCCGGGCTCGCCCTCGGCCGTGGGCGCTGGTCATCGCAATGACATGTGCTGCCGGTACGGTTTGAACCCGCTTGCTGGTCGCGCGGGCCGGGGTTCCGGTCGTGCCGCGCGTGCACTGCAGCTGCTGTCGCTGCCGAGGGTCATGTGTTCTACGTCAGGGGGCTGAATGGACACCATGCGGTCAGAACTTGGAGGGTGGCCATCGCCGCATGGCTGCTGTTGTCCTTCGCGGCCGCCGCACAGGACGGTGTTCATGCCTACGACATCCCGGCGCAGCCGCTGGAGCTGGCCGTCGAGCGCTTCAGTGTCATCAGCGGGTGGTCGGTGATGTATCCGGGTGACCTTGCCGCAGGGCGCAGCAGCCATGCGCTGCGTGCCAGCCTGCCGCCGTTGCCTGCGCTGCAGGCGCTGCTGCAGGACACCGGCATCGAGGCCGAGGTGATCGGCGAGCAGCGCGTGGTGCTGCGCCGGGGCGCGCAATCCGCGAATGAAATGACGAGCGGCAGCGAACCTGCCGACGCCGAGCGGCGCCGTCGCTATGGCGATGTGCAGCAGCGCCTGCGCGAGGCGTTCTGTGACGACCCGGGCATCGCGCCGGGCCGCTATGCAGCAACGCTGCGCTTCCGCATTGACAGCGACGGCCAGGTGCACGCGCCCGAGATGGTATCCGGCAGTGGCAATGCAGGCCGCGACGCACGCCTGCTGCAGGCGCTGGCGCAGCTGGTGCTGGCGCTCGATGCCGCCGCGCTGCCGCAGCCGGTGACGCTGCAGATCCGACCTTCCGGCATCGACCACGACTGTGGCCGGCGCTCGCCCCTTCCATGACTTCAAGGATTCGAACATGAGCAACGGTACGGCTGGGGCAGTTGACCTGATGGACCACCTTCTGGGGGCCTATGACGAGCTGAAGCGGCGCCTGGTGCGCAAGCTGGGCTCGGAGGAGCTGGCAGGCGACGCGCTGCAGGATACCTGGATGCGCCTGAGCGCCCGCCGCGATCGGCTGGACGCGGTGCAGAACCCGGCGGCCTACCTGCTGCGCATGGCGATGAACACCGTGATCGACCGGCAACGTGCCGACCATCGGCTGCTGAGCCTGGATGAGGTGGATGCGCTGATGGACCTGGCCGATCCGGCGCCGGGCCCGGCGCAGGCCGCGGAACTGGACTTCGCGTTGCAGGACATGGTCGCCCTGCTGCAGCGCATGCCCGAGCGCCGCCGCCGCATCCTGCTGGCCATCCGCGTCGATGGCCTTCAGCAGCGGGACGTGGCCGAGCACCTGGGCGTGTCGCTGCGATTGGTGCAGCGCGAACTGAAGGCGGCCCAGGACTACCTGGCCGAGCGCAGCGGGCAGGGGCGCCAGGTGCGGTTCTGAGCGCCGGCATCCGTCTACACTTTGACGCCGAGCAGAACCCCGCAGCGTGCGGGTCCGGCATGAGCCCCCATGGACGCTGACGATCGCCCGCAACGCCCGCTGGATGCCGTCGAGCGTCAGGCGCATGCGTGGGTGGTGCGGCTGACCTCGGGCGAGGCCACCGCCGCCGATGGGCGCAGGTTCCGCGCGTGGTGCGACGCCGATCCCCGCCATCGGGAGGCGTTCGGCCGTGCACGGCGGCAGTGGGACCAGGTGCGGCTGGCGGGCGAACAGCTGCCGGCCGCGGCACGCCAGCCGGTCGCACCGGGCCGTGCACAGCGATGGAGCCGGCGTGCCTTCCTTGGCGCTGCCATTGCCGCGCCGGCCAGCCTGGTGGTGGTCGCCGCGATCCGCCCGCCGCTGGGCCTGTGGCCGCCGGTCACGGCAATGGCCGCCGATTTCCACACCGGCACCGGCGAGCGCCTGCAGATCACGCCGGTGCCGCAGCTGAAGATCGATCTGGATACGCAGAGCAGCCTGCGCCGTCGCGCCGCAGCCGAAGGCGAGGGCTTTGAACTGGTGCAGGGCCAGGCCGCGATCGAAACCCGGGCCGGCCTGCGCCTGGCGTTGTTTGCCGGGCCTGGCTGCGTGATTGCCGACGAAGGTGCGGTGCGCCTGGACGTGCGCAACACCCACGGCCAGGTGCGGGTCACCTGCCTGCACGGCAGCGCCCGCATCGAGCACCCGCAGGGCCGCCTGCAGCTGCAGGCGGGGCAGCAGACCCGCTACGACGAGCGCCTCAGTGGCGTGGTGGCCGAGGCGGTGGCCTCGGAGGTAAGCGCCTGGACCGAGGGCATGCTGGTATTCCGCCGCGCACCGCTGCGTGAGGTGGTGGACGAGATCAACCGCTACCGCCGCGGCAGGATCGTGCTGGGTGAGTCGGCGTTGGCACGTGCGCCGGTCAGCGGCCGCTTCCGCATCGATGATCCCGACGCGGCCCTTGAACAGCTGCGACAGTCGATGTCGCTGGATCTGCGTCGCTTTCCGGGTGGCATCGCCGTCCTTGGTTAGATGATGACGCTGGCCCCGCGCTTCACGCAGGGCCGTTGCAAGCAAGGAGAGGCCAAGGGTGCGCAACGAGACCATCGGTGTGCTGGATCTGCGTCGCAATCTGTCGGCGTTGCTGGAGACCACGCAACGACGACCGTTGATGGTGCATCGCTATGGATCACCGTGGGTGTGCGTGGTCTCCGAAGCGCAATGGCAGCAGCAGGCGGTGCTGCTGGAGTTCGATCCGCAATCGCATCCGTTGGCGATGCTGCTGCGCCTGCAGCAGCAGGTACTTCCGCTGCCAGAGGCGGGTGCGCTGGCGCCCGCGGCGATGGCAAGGGCGCTGCTGCTGATGGGCATGTACGCAATCGATGAGCTGGCGCAGCTGCACGACCAGGTGCAGCACCATCGGCTGTGGCACTGGTTCGTCGCTGGCGGCCACGGGATGATGGAGGGCTGGCAGCTTCCGCCGTTGCGTGTTGCGATGGCGTCATGGCTGGATGACGTGGCGATGACCGATGCGCTGGCGGCCTTCGCGCAACGCAGCGAGGTGGCCGTGCTGGCGCGCCGCTGTGGCGGCGACGTGCCGCGCCTGGAGCGCGAAGCCTGCAGGCGGATGACGCTGCGATGACGCCGATGAGGAAGCGCTACGCAGCGCACAGAGAGGCATTCGCGCTGTCGCTTCATCCGCCCTGCCGACGTCTTTCCTGAGTACGGCGCATCACGCGTCGCAGAGCGCAGGCGATGCCGATGGCAGACAGTCGCAGTGTCACCATGCTGGAGCTGGACCGGCACCTGAGCCAGTCGCTGGAGCAGGCGCGGCATGCGCCGATGAACGTGCAACGCTATGGACGCTCGTGGGTATGGGTGCTGTCCAGCGATGCGTGGGCGGATGCTGCGCGTTGGGCAGCGCTGGACAGCAGCACGCATCCGTTGTTGGCCCTGCGCAGGGTGCTTGATGCGCAGTTGCGGCCCTGGCCCGAGACTGTCATGAACCTGCTGCCGTTCGATGCGGGCGATACGCGCGCGCTGCAACGCGCCGCGTTGCTGGTGGTGATGCGCGATCTGAACAGCGCGCAGCGGGTGTTCGATGACCTGCGCTACCACCAGGCCTATCGGTTGTTCGTCGGCCTCGGTCACGGCACGGCATGGTCGCCGATGCAGTGCGTGCGGCTGCTGCAGGCATGCGCGCAGCCGCTGCTGCGTGCCTGTATCGAAGACACGCTGGGCGAAGTGCCTGCACCACTGCTGGAAGCCGCGTGCGTGCCTGCAATGCGCGCAATGCCACAGCAGGTGCAGGCACTGCGAATAGCAGGCGGATGTTTATCGTACTGACACATGCACCGCTGACCATGGCGCAGCGGTCTCTTCCAGGATGACGGGGGCGGAACAATGGCAAGGCAGGTTCGTGGTCGCTGGGCTCGGCAGCAGGGTTTCAGCCTGATCGAGATCATGGTGGTGGTGGTGATCATCGGCATCCTCGCTGCGTTGATCGTGCCGCGCTTGATGGATCGCCCCGACCAGGCGCGGGTGGTGGCGGCGCGGCAGGATATCGCTGCGTTGATGCAGGCATTGAAGCTGTTCAAGCTGGACAACGGACGCTACCCCACTGCCGAGCAGGGGCTGAAGGCACTGGTGACACCACCGCAGGGCGGCGGTGCAATGCCGGTGGCCCCCTATCTGGACCGCCTGCCGGACGACCCCTGGGGCCATCCCTACCAGTACCAGATTCCCGGCAGCCACGGCGACATCGATGTGTTCTCGCTGGGCGCGGACAGCAAGCCGGGCGGCGAGGCCGGTAACGCGGACATCGGCTCCTGGCAGCTGTGAGGCCCGCCGATGGCAACCCGGGTGCGTTCGGTGTCGTGCGCCGGCCAGCGTGGCATGGCGGTGATCGTGGCGATGCTGGTGGTGGCGTTGGTGGCGGTCATCGCCACCGCGCTGCTGACCCGGCAGTCGGCGCAGCTGCGCATGCTGCGCGGCGACCAGCTGCGCGCGCAGGTGCGCATGACCGTGGACGCCTCGCTGGAGCGCGCGGCACAGCAGCTGCGTGAAGACGCGCGCGAGCAGGTGACGACGGTGCGTGACGGGCGCTGGGCGCGGCCGCTGCAATCGCAGGTGCCGCTTCCGGTACAGCTGCAACTGGTCGATGCGCAGTCGATGTTCAACCTGCGCAATCTGCTGGCACACGGCAAGCCGGACCCGGACGCACGGCACGCGTTCATTGCCCTGTGCGCCGGGCAGGGGCTGGGGCAGGGCGCCTGCGCCTCTGCGGCCGAGCACATACAGGCGCGCCTGCGCGATGGCGACATCCAGGCGCAGGCGCCCCTGCCGCGCGAATCATTGATCGAGCAGGCCTTTGCGGGGTCGGATCCGCTGGCCGTGCAGGCGCTGGCACGGCGCACCGTGGTGCTGCCGGCGCAGACCCTGGTCAATGCCAACACCTGCGATCTCAGCGTGCTGCAGGCGGTCACGCCCGAGGTCGAACGGGGGCGCCTGCAGGCGCTGCTCGGGGAGCGGGACGGCGGCCACTGGCTGCTCAATCGCGGTGACATTGCCAATCGACTCCAACTGAGCAGCGCGCAGATGGCCCTGGTGCCCCTTGGCATTCATAGTGAGTGGTTTCTCGCCGTCGGCCAGGTACAGGCCGACGGCCAGGCGGTCGACTTCCGGGCGCTGATCTGGCGTGAGTACCGCGATGACGGTGTGCGCGTGCAACGCGTGTGGACGAGGATCGGCGCATGAGCATGCAGTTGAGGATCTGCCTGCCACCGCTGGAGCGCCTGCGCACCGACAGTGAGGTCGATTGGGCGCTGCTGCACAAGGGCGCCGTGCAGGCGCATGGCCGCGGGACGCTGATGGCACTGGGCCAGCGCCATCCACAGGCCGAGGTGCTGGCCTGCCTCGATCCGCACGATCTGATCCTGCTGGAGCTGCAGCTGCCGCCACTGACCGGGCGCAGGCTGCAGGCTGCATTGCAGGGCGAAGTGGAAGCGATGCTGCTGGATGACCTGCAGGAGGTGGCCCTGGCGCACGGCGCGCAGGCCGATGACGGCAGCGTGCCGGTCGCCTGGCTGGGCCAGCAGGCGATGGTGCAGGCACAGCAGCTGCTGGGAGCGTGCGGCCTGCGGCTGCGGGCACTGTATCCGACGCCGCTGCTGCTGCCGTGGAACAGCGGGGAAGCGACGCTGCGGGCCTGCGGTGAGCACCTGCTGGTGCGCAGCGGGCGCGACCGGGGCGGCGTGCAGTGGTGCGGCGGGCGTGACGCGGGCGCGGTGATGCAGGCGCTGGCGGCACGGCTGCAGCAGTCCGGCGTACAGGCCGTGCAGTGGATCGGTAGCGTGCCGTCCACGTGGCCGGAAAGCCTGCCTGCCACGCCGGTCGCGCACGAACTGCAGGCCTGCGGACCGTTGCCAGGGTGGTCTCTGCCCCTGCCCAGTGCGGCCCGGAAGCGGCCGCGGTTGGCAATCGGGCTGGCATTGGCCGCGGTGCTGCTGGCGGCACTGGGCCTGCAGCTGCAGGTTTCGCGTTGGCGCAGCGAGGGCGAGGCGCTGCAGCAGGACATGGCGCGGCAGTTCAGCGCGCGCTTCCCCGAGATCACCGACGTGGTGGACCCGGTGCTGCAGGCGCGGCGTGCGCTGGCCGCACCGGCGCCGCTGCCGTCGTTGCCGGCGGTGCAGCGGCAGGTGGCCAGTACGCTGCAGGCCATTCCGGAACTGGGCGGCCAGGTCCGCGGCCTGCGTTACCAACCGGGCCAGCTGGACCTTGAACTGGACGCAGATGCGCAGGCGCTGGCCGACGACGCACAACGGCTGCAGCAGTGGCGGCAGGCGGCCCAGGCACAGGGCCTGGAGCTGGCACGCGCGAACGATGGGCGCCTGCGCGTGAGCGGGGGCGACCGGTGACCACACCGACCCTGCGCCGGGGTGGGGGGCTGGCAGGCCTGCAGCAGCGCTGGCAGCGCCTGCCGCCTCGCGATCGGTTGATGCTGGGCGTGATGATGAGTGCGCTGCTGGTGGCGGGCCTGTGGTCGTTCTGGCTGGAGCCGCTGCTGAAGCAGCGCGCGCACTGGCAGGCAGAGCTGCCGCGGCTGCAGGCGCAGGCCACCGCACTGGCGCCGCTGCTGCGCGCCCGCGAGCGCCAGCAGCAGGCCCGGGATCAACGCCCGACGCTGGCCGGGCTGCGCGAACGGATCAGGTCCGCCGGCCTCGCCGAAGGACTGCATATCGAAGCACGCGACGGGCGCTGGCACCTGCAGGTGCAGGCCGTGCCCGCCGACGCGCTGTGGAACTGGCTGCTGCCGGTGCTGGCTGATCCGGCCATCGAACTGCAGCAGCTGCAACTGACACGTACAGGGGATGCGAACATGCCGGCGGCACGGATTACCGGAAACATCGTGATGGCACCCGTTGCAGGTGGACATTCATGAGAGCGATGCGCAGTCTTGCCTGCAGCAGCGCGCTGGCCCTGATCGTGGGCATGGCGCATGTTCCGGCTGTGGTGCTGGCGCAGGACGCCCGCGATGAACCGGTGCAGTTGAACCTGGTGGATACCGATATCGGTGGCGTGCTGCGCATGGCAGCGCGATTCACCGGCCGCCAGTTCCTGGTCGATCCGCGGGTGACCGGCAAGATGACCGTGGTCTCCGAGGGTCCGGTCAGCCGTACCCAGGCCTACCAGCTGCTGCTGGGTGCGCTGCGCATGCGTGGCTTCGCCGTGGTCGAGAGCGGCGGTGTGAGCCGGGTGGTGCCACAGGCCGACGCCAAGCTGCTCGGCGGACGCGTCGGTGCGGGTGGCGCCGGCGGCGAGGTGACCACGCGGACCTTCGCGCTGCGCTACGAGAACGCGGCCGCACTGGTGGCGGTGCTGCGGCCGATGATCAGCCCGGACAACCCGATCACGGCCAACCCGGGCAACAACACCCTGGTGATCACCGATTACGCCGACAACCTGGAGCGCATTGCGCGGGTGATCGCCAGCGTGGACACCCCCGCTGGCATGGACACCGATGTGGTCAAGCTGCAGCAGGGCATCGCGGTGGACGTGGCGGCGATGGTGGCGCCGCTGCTGGATGCACAAGGCGCCGAGCCGAGCCAGAAGGTGGTCGTGATGGCCGATCCGCGCAGCAACAGCGTGCTGCTGCGCTCCAGCAGCCCCGGTCGCACGCGCCTGGCGCGGCAGCTGGTGGAGAAGCTGGACAAGGCCCAGGACGAGTCCGGCAACCTGCACGTGGTGTATCTGCGCAACGCCCAGGCCAACCAGCTGGCCGGGGTGCTGCGCGGCGTGGTGGCCGGGCAGAGCGATGCACCGGCGATGGGCAGCAACGAGGGCATCACGCCGTTGCCCGGCGATGCCAGCCGCAGCACGCCGTCACAGCCGTCGCAGGCGCAACAGGCAAAGACCGGCGGCAATGCGCTCGAATCACAGCGGCTTGATCCGAACCGCCGCGACCCGATCGAGGCCGGCAGCACCGGCTTCAGCCAGAACGGCATCTCGGTGCAGGCCGACGTGGCAACCAACACGCTGCTGATCTCGGCGCCCGAGCCGGTGTACCGCAACCTCCGGCGGGTGATCGACCAGCTTGACCAGCGCCGCGCGCAGGTGCTGGTGGAAAGCCTGATCGTGGAGGTCAACCAGACCGACGCGGCCGAGTTGGGCGTGCAATGGATGCTGGGCAATGGCCGCACCTTCGGCGGCACCCATTTCGGCGGCACCACCGGTGGCAGCGGGCTGAACACCGGCGCGCGCACCACCCTGGACGTGCTGCCCAAGGATGGCCTGAAGATCGGTGTCATCGACGGCACCATCAATCTGCCGGGGGTCGGCCAGATCCTCAACATGAAGGCGCTGGCCAATGCGCTGCAGAGCAGGGGCGGTGCCAACATCCTGTCCACGCCCAACCTGATGACCCTGGACAACGAGGCGGCCAGCATCATGGTCGGCCAGACCGTGCCGTTCGTCAGCGGTCGTTACGTGACCGACGGCGGGGGCGGCAGCAACAACCCGTTCCAGACCATCGTGCGCGAGGACGTCGGCCTGAAGCTGCGCGTGCGTCCACAGATTTCCGAGGGCGGCACGGTGAAGCTGGACATCTACCAGGAAGTCAGCAGCATCGACGCGCAGAGCGCGAGCAGCACGGCCGGCATCATCACCAACAAGCGTGCACTGGACACCAGCGTACTGCTGGACGATGGCCAGATCATGGTGCTCGGTGGGTTGCTCGAAGACAGCGTCAGCCATGGTCGTGATGCGGTGCCCGGGCTGGGAAAAATCCCGGTGCTGGGGGCACTGTTCCGCAGCGATACGCGCAAGCGCGCCAAGACCAACCTGATGGTGTTCCTGCGCCCGCACGTGGTGCGCGACCCGGCCGCCGGGCAGCGTCTGACCCGCGACCGCTACGACTACATGCGCAACGCGCAGGCCGGTGCGCAGCCGGCACAGAGCTGGGCACTGCCCGCGCTTTCCGCGCCGCAGCTGCCGCCGCAGGATCTGTCCGTGCTGGGCCAGGGCAATGCGCGCGATGGCCAGGGCCAGCCGTTGCAGAACAGCAGCCTGGCGGCGTTGTATCCGGCCGGCGAAGGCGATGCGCAGCTGGTGCAGTTCGCGCAGGGGCTGGACGTGGCACGCGCCAACCAGGGCGTGGCGCAGGCGCGGGCACTGGGATTGCAGGCCTATGCCGAGGCCACGCCGGGCGGGAGTGGACAGCGCCTGCGGGTGCGGCTGCCACGCGATCCGGCGAGGCTGGACCCGGCGCTGCAGCAGTTGCGTGGGCTGGGCTACACGCCGGAACTGGTGATCGGTCCGTGAGCGTGACCGCGCCGCTGCCGTATGCCTGGGTGCGCAGCCACGGCGTGATGCTGGCCGAGGCCGGCGGTGAGCCGGTGCTGCTGGGCACTGCCGAAACGGCCGCCTGGGCAGTGGCCGAACTGCGCCGCCGGCATGGCCCGCTGCCGTTCCAGGCGCTGGATGCCGCAGCGTGGCAGCAACGGCTGGGGGAGCGGTATCGCGACGGCGGCGATGCCGCAGCGGTGGTCGGTGCCGCTGAAAGCGAAGTGGATCTGGACCGCCTGATGCAGGACATGCCGGAAGTCACCGATCTGCTGGACGCGCAGGACGACGCGCCGGTGATCCGGATGATCAACGCGCTGCTGGCGCAGGCCGCACGCGATGGTGCCAGCGACCTGCACATCGAGCCGTTCGAGACCCATTCGGTGGTGCGCTACCGGGTGGATGGCACCCTGCGTGACATGGTGCAGCCACGCCGTGCACTGCACGCGGCGCTGGTGTCGCGCATCAAGATCATGGCGCACCTGGATATCGCCGAGAAGCGCCTGCCGCAGGACGGTCGCATCGCGATCCGGGTCGGCGGCCGGCCGCTGGACATCCGCGTGTCCACGGTGCCGACCGGGCATGGCGAGCGCGCCGTGCTGCGCCTGCTGGAAAAGGATGCCGGCCGCCTGCAGCTGCAGCGGCTCGGCATGGCCGACGACACCCTGGCCACGTTCACCGGATTGATCCGGCAACCACATGGCATCGTGCTGGTGACCGGCCCGACCGGCAGCGGCAAGACCACCTCGCTGTACGCCGCGCTGGGCCAGCTCGACAGCAGCACCAGCAACATCCTGACCGTGGAAGACCCGGTGGAGTACGACTTCGCCGGTATCGGCCAGATCCAGGTCAATGCGCGCATCGGCATGAGTTTCGGCACCGCGCTGCGCGCGATCCTGCGCCAGGACCCGGATACGATCATGATCGGCGAGATCCGCGACCTGGAAACCGCGCAGATCGCGGTGCAGTCATCGCTTACCGGGCATGGCGTGCTGGCCTCGCTGCACACCAACGACGCGATCTCGGCGGTGACCCGCCTGGCCGACATGGGCGTGGAGCCGTTCCTGCTGGCTTCGTCGCTGCGCGGCGTCCTGGCGCAGCGGCTGGTGCGGCGCCTGTGCACCCAGTGCCGGCGTGCAGAGGTGGATGGCGAGGGCCGTACCGTGTGGCGCGCGGTGGGCTGCGCGGCGTGCGCGAACAGCGGCTATCGCGGGCGCACCGGTATCCATGAACTGTTCGTGGTCGATGAGCGCGTGCGCGCCCTGATCCATGAAGGGCAGGGTGAGCCTGCGCTGCGGGAGGCGGCGCGGCGTGCCGGCATGCGCAACCTGCGCGAGGATGGCCAGCGCTGGGTCGACAGCGGCGTGACCACGCTGGAAGAGATCCTGCGCGTTACCGGCGACGCCTGAGGCGACGATGGCACTGTTCGACTACCAGGCCGCCAATGCGCAGGGCCGCATCGAGAAAGGACAGCTGGATGCCGACAGCCCGCGCAGCGCGCGCCAGCTGCTGCGCGGACGCGGGCTGACACCGGTACAGGTGAGTGTGGCGCGCGCTGCAGGCAGTGGCTGGGGCGCACGCCGCCTGTCCGCCAGCGAGCTGGCCTGGGCCACGCGCCAGTTGGCCAGCCTGCTGGCCGCAAGCCTGCCGCTGGAAAGCGCGTTGAGCGCGGTGATCGAGCAGGCCGAGCGCCCGCACGTCGCGCAGGCGCTTACCGCGGTGCGTGCCGACGTGCGCGCCGGCCAGCGCCTGACCGTGGCACTGGCCGCGCGGCCGCGTGATTTCCCGCCGATCTACCGTGCGCTGGTCGGTGCGGGCGAAGACTCCGGTGATCTGGCCCGGGTGATGGAGCGTCTGGCCGACTACATCGAGGAGCGCAATGCACTGCAGGCCAAGGTGCTGACCGCCTTCATCTACCCGGCGGCGATCAGCCTGGTATCGGTGGCGATCGTGATCTTCCTGCTCAGCTACGTCGTGCCGCAGGTGGTGACCGCGTTCGTGCAGGCGCGGCAGACGCTGCCGATGCTGACCCAGGTGATGCTGGCTGCCAGCGCGTTCGTGCGCAGCTGGGGCGTGTGGGTGGCGCTGTGCAGTGGCGCGATGGTGGTGGCGTGGCGGCTTGCACTGCGCCGGCCGGAGCTGCGCCTGCGCTGGGATGCGATGCTGCTGCGCGTGCCGATGGTCGGGCGCTTCGTGCTGGGCGTGAACAGTGCGCGCTTTGCCTCGACGCTGGCGATCCTGCTCGATGCCGGCGTGCCGCTGCTGCGTGCCCTGGAGGCGGCGCGGCAGACGTTGGGCAATGCACTGCTGGCGCGCTGCGCCGACGACGTATCCGCGCGGGTACGCGAAGGCGCGGCGCTGGGCTCTGCGCTGAAGGTGCAGAAAGTCTATCCACCTATCCTGGTGCACCTGGTGGCCAGTGGCGAGAAGACCGGTTCACTGGCGGCACTGCTGGATCGCGCTGCACAGACCATCTCACGCGAGATCGAACGCCGGGCGATGGCACTGACCGCACTGCTGGAACCGACCATGATCCTGGTGATGGGCGGGGTGGTGCTGACCATCGTACTGGCGGTGCTGATGCCGATCATGGAGATGAACCAGCTGGTGCAGTAGATCCACGCCATGCGCGGATGGAATCACCCGATTCTCCACACAATCCTCCACACCTTTTCCTGATCTTCCACAGGTTTCTTAAGCGGCCTGTCATCGGCGCAGACCAGCATGGACACGTCGCCGCAGAGTGGGCTGGGAGGCCCTCGGCGGCAGCAGGCGTGAAGTGACCGTTCCTCCCTTGGTGTTTCCCTTCGCAGTAAACCCTTCAGGAGAAGATCATGAACAAGTACAAGACCCTGGCCGCGCTGGTTGCCACCGCGCTGCTGGCCACCGCCGGCGCCGCCTCGGCGCAGTCGCTCGTGCAGGGCGGTGGCGCGTCGCTGCCGGCCAAGCTGTACAAGGGTTCGGCCGACAGCATCCTGCCGGCCAACTTCAGCTATGAAGTGACCGGCTCGGGCACCGGCAAGCAGGCCTTCCTGGAAAACCGTGCCGACCTGTTCAAGACCACCGGCACCGTGCATTTCGCCGGCAGCGACTCGGTGCTGACCGACGCTGAGATTGCCGCCTACGCCGCCAACTTCGCCCCGACCTACGGCCCGCTGATCCAGATTCCTTCGGTCGGCACCTCGGTCACCGTTCCGTTCAACAGCGCCGGTGGCAACCTCGACCTGAGCGTCACCCAGCTGTGCGGCGTGTTCGCCGGCACGATCACCAACTGGAGCACCCTGGACGCGAATCGTTCGGGCCCGATCACCGTCGTGTACCGCAACGAGAAGAGCGGCACCACCGAACTGCTGACCCGTTTCCTGGCCAGCGCCTGCTCGGCCAGCGACACCGCCGGCAGCACCCTGATCGGCGGCAAGTTCAGCACCACCCAGGAGTTCTGGAAGCAGTTCTCGTCGCTGCCGGCGAACTTCACCACCGCTTCGGCGCTGGGCAGCCAGCCGCTGTATGACAAGGTCTACGCCACCACCGGTGCGATCGGTTACATCGGCCCGGACGTGGTGCCGAACCTGAGCGACGCCACCAAGATCGCCAAGGTGCGTGGCTTCTCGCCGAACGACCCGAGCGTGCAGGCCACCCTGGACACGGTGCTGCCGCCGACCGGCGCTGCTGCCAATGACGTGCGCAACTGGGCCCCGGTGTTCACCAACCCGCCGGCCGTCGGCTACCCGATCGTGGGTTACACCACCTTCGAACTGGGCCAGTGCTACAAGGCCGGCAACGTTGCGCTCGCCCTGCGCGGCTTCCTGCTGGGCCACTACAACGGCAACAACGATGCCGCTTCGCGTGCCCACGGCTTCGTTCCGCTCACCGCGGCCTGGCGTGATGCCATCCGCAACCGCTTCGTGCTCGCCAGCAGCGTCAACGGCGTGAACAACGCCAGCGCCTGCGCCGGCCTCGGCCGCCCGTAATCGCGTCGAACGCAGTGCTTGAACCGAGCGCCGGCCGTGAGGCCGGCGCTCTCTTGCGTGTGGCCGCCGGCCCCGGACCGGACAGGTATCCGGTCCATTCCTGCATCGGCGGCGCTGTCTTTTGATGTCGGCTTCACGCAGCCGTCCCCGTCTTACAGAAGCAGGGCGCGTGCCGCCCGATCCTTCAGAGCGCGCCGTGATCGCGGCCGCCCAACCAGGTTGACGAGGTTCAGATGTCGCATCCGCTCACGACCGCTTCGCGCCCGTCCACGCTGCGCCGCAGCCACCCGATGGCCTGGGCCGTCGCCGTTGCGCTTGGCACGGTGGTGGCGCCGGCCAGTCAGGCCCAGCAGGCCTTCAGCCCGGCCTGGTTTGCCGACCGCGGTGCCGCCCAGGGCGCGGCCGCGCAGAGTGGACGCATGCCCAGCGGGGTGCCGATCCAGTTCCAGCTGCCCGCGCAGCAGCAGGATGCAGCCCGCCAGCAGCTGCAGCAGTCGATCGACAACCTGGGAACCGCCGCACAGGCCATCGCGCTGCAGCAGCGGCTGCAGCAGGAAGCCAGGCAGGCACGGCGTGACGCGGGATTCGTGGTCGCCGACGGGCTGGGCAAGGACGGCCTGAAGGTGGATGAGAACCCGCTGACGCGGGGCTGGACCAACGCCCGCGAGGCCATCCAGGCGCAGGGCGCCGATGGCCGCGTGCAGGTCAGCATCGAACAGACCGCAGACAAGGCGATCCTGAACTGGGAGACCTTCAACATTGGTGCCAACACCACGTTGAACTTCCTGCAGAACGCGGACTGGGCGGTGTTGAACCGGGTCAACGATCCCAACGCACGGCCCAGCCAGATTCTCGGCCAGCTGAAGGCCGACGGCAGCGTGTTCGTGGTCAACCGCAATGGTGTGATCTTCGGCAGCAACGGCCAGGTGAACGTGCGCAACCTGGTGGCGGCGGCCGCGCGGATCAGCGACACGCAGTTCCGTGACGAAGGCCTGTACAGCGTCAACGCCAGTTCGGATGCGCTGACCGAGGCGTTCGGCAAGGTGATGGTGGAGCGAGGTGCACGCATTGCCACCCATGAGCCCACCACGGCCACGCGCGGGGGCGGCTATGTCCTGTTGGCAGGGCGCAGCGTGGAGAATGCCGGCCAGATCGACACCCGCAAGGGCCAGACCCAGCTCGCCGCGGGCGACAGCTTCGTGATCCGGCGCGGCGTGGGCACGGCACAGAACACGTCGTCCACCACCGGTGGCAACGAGATCGCGCCGCGCTTCGTGGCGGGCAGCACGGCAGGCGATGTGCGCAACAGCGGCCTGATCCAGGCACGCGAAGGCGACATCACGCTGGCCGGACGTCATGTCGAGCAGGCCGGCGTCGCGGTCGCCACCAGCACCCTGAACCAGCGCGGCACCGTGCACCTGCTCACCTCCGCCAGCGATGGCAAGGCCAGCGTGACCCTCGGCCGCGATGCCACCACGGCCATCCTGCTTGAGGACGATGGCAAGACCACCGCGCTTGACAGCCAGCGGCAGGCGCTGCTGAACGAGTCGGCCACCCAGGACAAGGTGCGCAGTACCGCCGCACAGGGCGCGTTCGACAACCTGTCGCGGCTGCAGGATCGGCGCGACCAGTCGCGCGTGGAAATCGTCTCCGGTGGCACGGTCGAGGCCCAGGCCGGGTCGCTGACCTTGGCCACCGGCGGCCAGATCGTGGTCGACGCACGCCAACGCACGCTGTTGGGCGATGGCGCACGCGTGGATGTATCCGGCGCCACCGGGGTGAAGGTGGCGATGGAGAGCAACCAGCTGGAAATCAACGTGCAGGGCAACGAACTGCGCGATGCCCCGGACGTGCGCGATGCAGGCACGCTCAACAGCAGCCGGGTCTGGGTCGACCGGCGCGGTCTGATCTACGTGCCGGCCGGTACCGGCGGCCATGAAGGCGAGCGCTGGTATGCCGGTGGAGGACTGCTGGAAGTGAGCGGCTACCTGGGCAACCAGCGCCACTCCATCGGCGAATGGGCCGCGCAGGGCGGCACCGTGCAGCTTGCCGGCAGTGAAGTGGTCAGCGCCGCGGGTTCGCGGATCAACCTGTCCGGCGGCAGCCTCGATGTGGCCAGCGGCATGCTCAAGGAGAGCTGGCTGCGCGGCAACGATGGACAGCTGTATCGCCTGGACGACGCGCCGGTGGATCGTGGATTCGCCGGCCTGTATCGCGGTTTTGAAGTGGAACAGGCGCGCTGGGGCATCACCGAAGCCTGGCGCAATCCGTTGATCGGCAATGAATCGCGTTACGAGAATGGCTACACGGTGGGACGCGATGCCGGGCGGCTGCTGGTTTCGGCGCCCTCCGCGGTGCTGGAGGGGCAGATCGATACGGCCGTGTTCAATGGCGTGCGGCAGACGCGGGCACCGGGCAGCAGCACCGATGGCTACGTGCAATCGCAGACGGCGGTGGCACGCGGCGCACAGCTGTGGCTGGGGCGCTACGACGGTACCGGCCGCAATGCGGTGTTCGACTCGCAGGTGCGCATCGGCACGGCCCCGGCGGCCACCGCACGCTGGAGCCTGCAAAGCGCGCTGGATGAGAGCCGGCGCAACACCGTCTGGCTTGATGGTGCACAGTTGAGCGCCCAGCAGTGGGGCCGGCTGGACCTGGCGACGGCAGGCGGCATCCGCGTCGACGGTGAGCTGGCCCTTGCCGATGGCGGGCAGCTGAACCTGGTCGGTGGTCGCGTCGACATCAACGGCCAGGTCCGGATTGGCGGTGGCAGCCTGACTGCCAGCAACCTCCTGGCCGACGCCACCGGCCGCATGCAGGTGGTGCAGGCCAACGGCCGTGGTGTGGTCGCATTGGGCGAAACGGCGGTGATCGACCTGGACGGGCGCTGGGCAAACCAGCGCCTGGACGGCGGCGCCGGCAGCGCGCAGGCGTGGATCAACGGCGGTCGCGTGCAGCTGGAAAGCAGCCATGATGTGTCGTTGGCCGCAGGCAGCCGCATCAGTGTCGATGCAGGTGGACGCGTCGACCTGCAGGGCAAGGCCAGTGCAGGCAAGGGCGGTGACATCGCCCTGCTGGCCGACAGCAGCCAGGTGACCACCGACGGCAGTGGGCGCTTGCAGCTGGACGGGCGGCTCAGCGGCCTGGGCGGCACGGGGGCCGGCACCCTGCAGCTGGCGACCGGGGGCAAGGTGACGTTGGCTGACCGGGCCCGCGACGATGGCAGCCTGTGGTTGTCACCGACGCTGCTGCGCAGCGGATTCGGTCAGTACGACATCAACGGCCATGCCGGGCTTGAGGTGGCCGATGGCACCCAGCTGGACGTGCGCGCACCGACGTTGCGCGTGCGCCAGGCCGCTGCCGATGCAGCGACCGCAGGCGAGGGCCTGGAGGCCTGGACGGCACCGCTGTATGCCTTCGACCCGGGTAGCGGGTCGGTCACCCAGCGGCAGGGCGCAAGCGTGCTGCTGCGCTCGCAGCGCAATACGCTGGGCGGAGATGTAAGGATCGGCAGCAACGCGGTCGTGCAGGTCGATGCCGGGCAGTCGATCGAGCTGCGCGGCGGTGGCAACATCGACGTGGCCGGTGCGCTGATCGCAAAGGCAGGCAGCATCCGCCTCGACGATGTGCGCGACAACCAGCAGCGCTACCAGATCGGCGGCACCCCGTTGCGCTATCGCATCGGCAGCAACGCGCTGCTGGATGTGTCCGGCGACAGCTTCGCCGCGGAGGACGCCGCGGGTCGCCACCAGGGCGTGCTGCACTCGGGCGGCAGCATCGGGATCGGCGGTACGCTGGACTGGGAGTCGCGTGACGCGCTGGAGAACCGCCCACCGGATGCCTTCGTGGTGGTCGAGCGCGGCGCGGTTCTGGATGCGTCCGGTACCCGTGAGACGCTGACGGTGGATGGCAGTGGCACCCGCTCCGTGGCCAGCGACGGCGGCACGATCGTGCTGCGCTCGGCCAATGGCCTGTACCTGGATGGCACGCTGCGGGCGGCGGCCGGTGGCGTTGGCGCGCAGGGCGGCACGCTGGGCGTGGCCTTCGGCGGTGGGGTGTACGAGCGCCGGGCGGGCGCTGCGGAGCTTGGCCCGCGTGCAATCACCCTGGTGCAGCAGTCCAGCGATGCAGCCCCTGGCGCGTCCACGCCATTGCAGCACGGGCACGCCGAGCTGTCGGCGGCACAGGTGCAGGCCGGTGGCTTCGACCATCTTTCGGTGTTCGGCGATCTTCGCGCGCAGGGGGATGTCGACCTGCGCGTGGGGCAGAGCCTGCGCCTGTACGGGCTGAGCGATGCCGCGATGGGCATGGCCACCGGCAGCGCGGCGGGATCGGCATTGCACGTGCAGGCGCCCTATGTGCGCCTTGCGCAGGCACGCTGGTTCCGTGACACCTCGGACAATCCCTTTGTGGCGCCGGTGGCGGCCCGTGCCGACGCCGGCAACCACAGTTTCAGCGCCTCGGCACAGGTGCTGGACGTACGCGATACGGTCGATCTGGCCGGCTTCGGCAGCGCCCACCTTGCCAGCAGCGGCGACCTGCGGCTGCTGGCGAAAGTCAGTGGCAACAGCAACTTCTTCGATACCCAGCTGCTGGCGCCGTCGAGCCTGGACATCACGGCCGCGCAGATCTATCCGGTTGCCGGAACCAAGGGCCGTATCGCGGTATCGATCTACGACGTGCTGGGTGGACAGAACAACTGGACCGATGCCAAGGGCGTGCTTCGCATCCATGGCACCGGCGCCACGCCTCCTGCGGCCGATTCGGTGTTCGGTTCGCTGGCGTTGGTTGCCGCCACGGTCGAGCAGGGAGGCGTGGTGCGCGCGCCGCTGGGACAGCTGGTGATCGGCGGCCTGGGCCCAGGCAACGTCGCGTCGCGTATCACGCTGTTGCCCGGCAGTGTGACCTCAAGCAGCGCAGCCGGCCTCAGCGTTCCCTTCGGTGGCACCGTGGATGGCCAGCGCTGGCGCCTGAACGGCAAGGATGTCAGTCCCAGCCTGGTGGGCATGATCAACACCGTGGACACGGTGGGTGTCGACCTGCATGCCAACAGTGTCGACATCCAGGCCGGTGCGCTGCTGGACCTGTCCGGTGGCGGCACGCTGACCGGCGCAGGGTTCGTCAGTGGCCGCAGCGGCTCGGTGGACGTGCGCAGCCACGCACTGCGTGACGCCAATCCGGCTTACACCTTCAGCGCCAGCAGCAACGCGGTGTATGCCATTGTCCCGTCCTACCGCAACGGCATCGCGCCGCTGGGCCTGGCCGACGGCAGCGCCGACCCGGGCATCGGCCAGCGCATCACCGTGCCTGAAGGGGTGCCGGGCCTGGCGGCGGGCACCTATACGTTGCTGCCGGCGTCCTACGCGCTGCAGCCGGGCGCGTTCCGGGTGGAAGTAGGGGCGCAGGGCACGCAGCAGGCGTTGGCCACCGCCACCGGAACCGGCTCGTGGAAAGTCAGCGGCCAGCAGGCGCAGGGGCTCGCGCCTTCCGCATCGCCGTTGTGGACGGACCTGGTGCTGACCCCGGCCGACGTGGTGCGCCGCCACTCCGGCTACAACGAAACCGGCTACAACGCGTTCGTGCAGGAAGATGCGGCGCGGCGTGGCATCGCGCGTGGCATGCAGTCGGTGGACGCCGGCACGCTGCGGCTGACGCTGGGCGCCGGTGCAGGCCTGGGCACCACAGACGCACTGCGCATGCAGGGCATGACACGTTTCGCGGCCGAGGCTGGCAGCAAGGGCTTCGGCGGTACGGTGTCGGTGGTGGGCAATGGTGGCCCGAGTACCCTGGAAGTGCTGGGCGCAGGCCAGCGCGCCAGCGCGGGCAGCATGGCGGCCATTTTTGCCGACGCGCTCACGGCGTTGCAGCCCTCGCGCCTGATGGTCGGTGTGACCCTGCGTCCGGACGCCACTCTGCCCGGCACGCTGAATGTGAGATCGGAAGGCGGCGGCGTGCTGGTTCGTTCCGGTGCAACGCTGAGCGCCCCCGAGGTGATCCTGGGCGCAGCAGCCGGTGGCGCGGGCGTGGTGATCGAGCAGGGCGCCGTGATCAGCACGGTCGGGCGTGGAAAGCCCGGCTACGACGCCACCGATGGCTACCTGATGAAGCTCGATGCGATCACGGGCGTGCTGGCCGTGTCCAACGGCCAGACCAACCTGCTGTCGGGCGGCGCGGCCGCCCGGGTGGCGATCGATGTGGGCGCCTGCCGCAGCGACAGCTGCACCGGGCAGACCCGGTTGCTGTCCGAGGGCAGCATCAATGTCAGTACCGAGGGCGGGTTCCAGCTGCGCGACAATGTCAGCTATGGCACGCGCCGGTTGGGCCTGTCGATGACCGCCATCAACCTCGGTGATGCTGCATCGTTGCAGGCGATGGCTGCACAGGGTGCCCTGCCGCAGGGGCTGGCGCTGAACCAGCAGACCCTGCAGCAGCTGCTGCGGGGCAATACCGCGCTTGGCACGCCCGCGCTGGAGACACTGAGCCTGTCCGCACGCGACGCGATCAACGTATTCGGCAGCGTGGACCTGGACACCCGCAATCCGGCCACCGGCAACAGCAGCCTGCGCGAGCTGGTGCTGGGGGCGCCGGCGATCCATGGCTACGGCAAGGCCGGTGACCAGGCCCGCATCTATGCCGACACGCTGGTATGGGATGGCACACAGGCGGTATCGACGGTGCTGACCGACGGTACCCCGCAGGCGCCGGGCGCGGCGATGGTCGATCGGCTCGGCCATGGACAGCTCGAGCTCAACACCCGCTCGCTGATCCTCGGACGCGCGCCCTATACACGCCCCAGTTCGGAAGTGCCGGCCAACCGCCAGGTGCTCGGTTTCGACGGCGTCTCGCTGCGGGCCACGCAGCAGGTGCAGTTCGCCGGCAAGGGCACGCTGGATGTCTACCAGGCCCAGGGCGCCTACCAGGCCGGCACGGGTTGGCAGTACAGCGGCGGCGCACTGGACATCCAGGCACCGCTGCTGACCGGCGCGGCGGGAAGCACCCTGCAGGTACGCAGCGGGGGTGATCTGCGCATCAGCGGCGCCGGCCAGACCCAGGGGCACGAAGCGCTGGGCGCCGAACTGGGGCTGCAGGCACGCAATATCCTGATCGACTCCGTCGTGGCGCTGGCCTCGGGCCGCCTGCAGGCCAGGGCGGACGGCGACGTGGTGCTGGGCAGCAACGCCCGCATCGACCTGGCCGGGCGCCGCATCCGCGTGGACGATCTGGACAAGTACAGCTGGGGCGGCGACGTTGAACTCACCGCCCGCCAGGGCAACGTGCTGGCCGCCGCTGGCTCGAGCATCGACGTCTCGGCATCGAACAACCGCGCAGGGCGGATCACCGCCAATGCGCTGGGCGAGAACGCGGGCCGCATCGACCTGGCCGGGACCCTGCGTGGTAGCGCGAGTGGTCGCCAGGCCACCGGTGGCAGCACCGTGCCCTATGACAGCGGCGAACTGCTGTTGCGCGCGCAGCAGCTTTCCGACTTCGCCGGCTTGAATCGCCAGCTGGATGCGGGCGGCTTCTTCGGTACCCGCAGCTTCCAGCTCAAGCAGGGCGACCTGACCGTGACCGACACGCTGAAGGCGCGCAACGTTGCGCTCAGCATCGATGGCGGCAGCCTGCATGTGCTCGGCACCATCGACGCCGGCGGAGAGCAGGTGGGAAGCATCCGCCTGGCCGCGCGTGACCGCCTGCAGGTGGATGGACGGCTGGATGCACACGGCAGCGGGCTGCGGGTGGACAGCTACGGCAAGATCATCGACAGCAGCAACCGTGCGCTGGTGGAGCTGGGTAGCCGTGACGGCGAGGTGGTGCTGGGCAGTGCCGCGCGCGTTGACCTGCGCAGCGGCACCGCAGTTGCACAGGGCACCGCGCCCGGCCAGAACGATGGCGTGGCACGAGGTACCTTCACCCTCAATGTGCCGCGACGGGGTACTGACGATGCAGCAGTGCGCGCCGAGTCCGGTGCGTCGGTCACCGGCGCGCGGGATGTGCTGGTCAATGCCTTCCGGCGCTATACCGACGCGCCGCTGGCAGCGACGCCGGACGTCAATGGCCATCGGCCGCAGCTGGTCACCCAGCAATGGCTGGACACGGTGGTCGATCCGCACAACCAGGCATGGATGAACGCCGCCCTCGGCAATGCCGATCTGGCCGCGCGCACCGCGGCACTGGGCAAGGTGCGGCTGCGGCCCGGCGTGGAGATCGTGGGCCAGGTGTCGGCCGACAATCCCACCGGCAACCTGACCGTGCGCGGCGACCTGGACCTGTCCGGCTACCGCTATGGCCCGCAGGCCAATCGCAATGACCCCCTGCGTCGTGGATTCGGCGAGTCGGCTGCGCTGGTGCTGCGCGCAGCGGGCGATCTCAGCATCTATGGCAGCATCAATGATGGTTTCGCGCCGCCCCCGGCCAACCCCGATGAGTCGGGCTGGATGCTCGGAGAGACGGCCGATGCCAATACGCTGCGCATCACGCCGCTTGGCGGCGACATCGTGGTGCCCATCGATGGCGTGACGCTGCAGGCCGCGACACGGTTCCCGAAGGGCGCAGTGCTGAACTACGCGATCCCGGTCACGCAGACCGATGTGCCCGCCGGCACCGTGCTGCCGGCGGAGATGCGGCTGGGCGCACGCCTGCTGTTGGCGGCGGGTACCGTGCTGCCGGCGGCAGTCACCCTCGCCGACGGCACCGTGCTGGCCGCGGGCAGCCTGCTGCAGCAGCCGTTGCAGCTGGCTGCCGGTGATCGGCTGGGCGCCGGCTTCCGGCTCGCTTCGAAAGCAACGCTGGCGGCGCAGCTCTGGCCGGCAGGCGCGGCGTTGCCGGAGGCCATGGAACTGTCCGGCGCGGTTGCACTGGCACCGGGCTCGCTGATTCCGTCGATGACCGCGGTGAAGCTGCCCGGCGGCAAGCCGGTCAACCTGCGGCCGGCCGATGCCAACGGCAGGCAGGGCCGCAACTGGGCGTTGGCGGCAATGTTGCCGGAAGGCACCACGTCGTGGGATGTCACTGCCGTGGCCGGTGCCGATACCTCGGCAGCCGATCCGCGCCTGCGCCGGCTGGATGCCAAGGGCGACCTGATCCTGGCCGACAGCCACTATGGAACGATCGGCACCGTGCAGAAGACCAGCGAGTGGATCGGCGAGCGGGTCCTCACCCTGGATGGCGCGCTTGCGCTGATCGGTGATCCCTCCTACGCCAATCGACCGTTGAAGGAAGTGGCCGAAGAACTGGGCGTCGACGAGCAGACGCTGTGCGACGCCGGCGAAGGCTTCTGCGGCCTGGCCCCGCGCCTGGTGGCCAAGCAGGCCTCGCTGGACCTGGTGGGCGACGAGTCGGCGGTGGGCATGTCGGCGAAGGAATTCGCCGAGATCTTCGGCATGACCGAAGAGAGCTTCTGCGCGATCACCGACTACTGCTATGGCGGCGGCGAACTGATCGAGAAGACGATCTATGGCTCGAAGCTCGGCACTCCACTGTGGAGCGTGCTGCGCACCGGCAAGGGCGACCTGCAGCTGCTGGCCGGCCGCGACGTGCGGATGATGTCGGGCTTCGGTGTGTACACCGCTGGCGCCCCGACATCGCTCGGCAACGGGCGCGATGCAGTGTTCAATCCGGGCCGGGCGCCGGCACCGGGGCTGTCCACCGTGCTTGGGCCGACCGATGCGGACGGGCGCTATGCAGCCGCCTTGGGGGCATGGCAGGCCTGGTATCCGGACCACGGCGGAAACCTGACCGTTTCCGCGGGCCGCGACATCCGTGGCGACCTGTGGGACAGCGCCGGCCAGGTCGGATTCGATGTCACTCCGCGCAGCCAGACTGAAGGCGCGGGCTTTGCCCCCAGCGCGGTGGGCAACTGGCTGTGGCGACAGGGCAGCCCGGGCGTGGCCGGGGCGCAGCCCACGGCGACCAGCTGGTGGGTGAACTTCGGCAGCTACACCAGCCTGCCGACGCTGACCGGTGCGCGCATGGTGGGCTTCATGGGCTTCGGCACGCTGGGTGGCGGCAACCTCACCCTCGAGGCCGGCCGTGACGCGGGCGTGGCCAGCGGAACCGTGGTCAATTCACTGGCACGCCATTCGTCCGGCGTGGTGGCAGCGGTGGGCTCGACCGGGCGCGTCGAGGCCGACGGTACGCTGCACCTGACCGGTGGCGGCGACCTGGCGGTGCGCCTGGGTGGCGCGCTGAATCCGAACCTTGCACTGGCAACCAGCGATCCATCGTTGAACCAGCCCAACCTGCCGCTCAGTGGTGCGCTGGTCAACCTGCGCGGGCGCATGCAGCTGGACGCGGCACGCATCGGTGGCATGGTCACCAATGTGGCGCACTACGTGGCGCCGTACAGCGGCCTGAGGCAGGAAGATCCGTTCCGCGCGCAGCTGGGCGATGCCATGGGCGGGCCGGTGCTGGTGCTGGGCGATGCGGTGGCGACCCTGCAGTCGCGCGGAGACCTGGTGCTGGCCGGTGTGGCCGATGCCGGCCGGGTGCCGGTGCCCAGCTACAACGCACTGGCGCTGGGCGATGGCCGCACCGCCGCTTCCAGCAGCTGGTTCTCGCTGTGGACCGCCAATACCGCGGTGGACCTGATCTCGGCCGGTGGCGACCTCGCGCCCGGCCAGCAGAGGGGAACCGTGATGGCCACCGCAGAGTCCGGCGAACTGTTCGCCGAAGCGGTGAAGCAACGTGGCGGTGCCGATCTTCGCTACTGGCTGTATCCCTCGCAGCTGCGGATGCTGGCCGCCAGCGGCAGCATCCGCCTTGCGGAAACTTCGACCACGGGCGGTGATGCGCGCGATGTGCTGCTGACCGCGCCCTCGGCACGCGGTTCGCTGGAAGTGCTGGCGATGGACTCGATCCTGGTGCCGATGCGCGGTGCCGACATCAGCAGCTCCGGCGCCGATGTGCGCTTGCCGTCGCCGTTCGCACCGGCCTTCACCGCCGAGGTGGGCGCGACGGTGATCGGCAACGCCTCGGTGGATGGCGTGGCAGGCAATCCGCGCGCCTCGCTGCCGCTGTTCGCGTTCGGCCCGAATGCGCCGCTGGCGCGGGAACTGCGCGAAGGCACCAGCGCGCCGAATCGATTCTATGCAGTGCAGGGTGACATCGTCGGCCTGAGGACCGGTGGCCAGTGGACGCTGGATAACGCCATGGGCACGCGCAGCCTGCTCAACTGGAGCGATCTTTCCGCCCCGGTCCAGGTGCGCGCCGGCGGCGATATCCTGGTGTCCAGCATCGGCGCGATGAACACCACTGCCACCGACATCACCGTGGTGCAGGCCGGGCGCGATGTGGTGCGCAGCACCGTGCACGTGGCCGGACCGGGCAACGTTGATGTCAGCGCAGGCCGCCAGCTTCGCTTCGAGGACGCGGGCAGCGTGACCACCACTGGCGGCCTGATCCAGGGCGATACCCGGCCGGGTGCCAGCGTTTCATTGACCGCCGGCAACCAGCACATCGCCTTCGATGCGGTGCGCGCCCGCTACCTGGGGGCTGCCAATCTTGCCGACCCTGCGCAGCCGCTGGCATCGCAGCCGGGGAAGGTGGCCAAGATCTACGACGCGGAACTGAAGCAGTGGCTGTCGCAGCGATTCGGCATGAGCGTTGACGACGGCTCCGCGCTGGCCGCCTTCGATGCGCTGCCGAAGGAGCAGCAGCACATCTTCCTGCGCCAGGTCTTCTATGCCGAACTGCGCGAGGGTGGCCGCGAGTACAACGATGCCGAGGGGCCGCGCTTCGGCTCCTACCTGCGCGGGCGCGAAACCATCGCCACCCTGATGCCGGACAAGGATGCGAACGGTGCGACTCTCGACCGGACCGGCGACATCGTGATGTTCGGTGGCTCTGGCGTGCGTACCGAAGCCGGTGGCAACATCGAGCTGCTGGCACCGGGCGGCCAGATCGTACTGGGCGTGGCGGGCGAGGTTCCGCCAGCCAGTTCGGGCCTGATCACCCAGGGCCGAGGGGATATCCGGCTGTTCAGCCAGGACAGCGTGCTGCTGGGGCTGTCGCGGGTGATGACCACCTTCGGCGGTGACATCCTGGGCTGGTCGGAGCAGGGCAACATCAACGCCGGGCGCGGCTCGCGCACCACGCTGCTGTATACCCCGCTGCGCCGTGTCTACGACCGCTGGGGCAACGTCGTGCTGTCACCGCTGGCGCCTGCGACCGGCGCCGGCTTTGCCACCCTGAATCCGATTCCGGAAGTGCCGGCCGGCGACGTCGACCTGATCGCGCCGCTGGGCACCATCGACGCGGGCGAGGCGGGCATCCGCGTGTCGGGCAACATCAACCTGGCTGCGCTGCAGGTGCTCAACGCCGCCAACATCCAGGTGCAGGGAGAGAGCAAGGGCCTGCCGGTACTGGCCACGGTGAACGTCAACGCGCTGGCGGCAGCCAGTGCAGCGGCAAACAGTGCCAGCCAGGCCGCACAGGACGTGATGCGCAAGAGCCAGGACGACGCGCGGCGCAACCAGCCGTCGGTGATCAGCGTGCAGATCCTTGGCTTCGGCAGTGGCACCAGCAGCATCCAGCCGCCGGCGCATGGCAACACCGCCAGCGGTGGCTACGACGACAACAGCGCCTTCCAGTTCCCGCAGGCCAGGCGCGATGAAGGCAAGCAGCGCCGCTGAGCATCGAACGGCGCTGCAGGCGGCAGCATCGGGCCAGCCGCCATGGAGGGGTGGCGGCCCCAGCCAGGACGGCACGGAGGGCAGGGAGCGGCCATCAGCGGTGAGGACCACCGACACGGCGCCGCCGGGTGCAGGAGTGCACCCGGCGGCAGGAGGGCAGTGCGTCGTTGCCCGCCAGTAGATCCACGCCATGCGTGGATGATTTTCCTGCAAAGGCGTCCTAAAGCCCCACCACCCGCCGATAGCTCAACGCACCGCGCCCGTCGCGCAGTTCCAGCCGCAGTTCCAGGCCGGTGGCCGGCAACACCTCGCCTTCGCCCGGCAGCGACGCCCAGCCCGCCCCGGGCTGCCACGCACGCAGCTCGAAGCGCTGCACGGCTCGTGCGACCACAATGCCCTTCGACGGCTCGGGTGCGGGCAGCGGGTAGCGGTCGGTGGCAGCGCCGCTGGCCCGCCACAACGTGTCCCCCTGCCGCCACCAGCGCACGCGCTGCCAGCGCAGCCCGTCGCTGCCCACGCTGCGGGTGATCTCCAGCGCGAAACTCCCGTCCGGGTGGCGCTCACTGACCAGAGAGGGCGGCAGCAACCGCTGCGGCTGATCGGCCGGACGCACCGCGCCGTTCATCAGCGCATCATCGGCGCGCATCTCGACATCGCGCTGGAACTGCTGAACCGCGCGCAATGCACGCGTGGTTTCCGCATCGGCCTGGCGCAGGCGCTGGTCGCTGCTGGCCACGCTGTCGATGGCCCGCCAGCAGATCAGTGCCAGTACGCCCATGATGGTGATCGCGATCATCACCTCGATCAGGGTGAAGCCATGCACCGGGCGCTTCACGGCGTGGCTGTCCAGGGCAGCTGCATCCGTGCCAGCGACTGCCGCGGCGACTGTTCGGCCACCACGCTCAGTTCCAGCTGCGGCTGCCCATCCGCCCCGGTGCCCAGATGCTGCAGCACCAGGAACCGGCTGCGCCCCTGCAGGCAGCGCTGGCGTGCCTCCTGCGGTACCTGTCCGGCCAGGCGCAGTTCCTGCCATCGATCCTGCGCACACATCAGGGCCAGCCGACGGTCGCGCAGGCGCGACTGATCATCGGTGGCGACCGCGACCGATCGCATCACCGCGGCCAGGGCAATCGACACGATCGCCAGTGCGATCAGCACTTCGATCAAAGTGAATCCGCGCGTGTTCCGTTTCACTGCACGACCTGCAACTGTCCGCTGCCATCATCACGAAGACGCAGCAGGCGACCGTCCAGCGACAGCCGTACTTCCCAGGCAACGCCGATCCATTCCGGGCTCAGTTCGATGGCGGTGGCCGGCTGTACCGAAATGCCGGCGGCCTGCCACTTCTGGGGCCGCAGCAGGTCGTCGCGCTGTACATCCACCCAACGGCTGCCTTCGCGGCGGCTGAAATGGTAACCGTCGGCGTCGGCCTGCCAGCGCACGGTGTTGCCATCGATGCGGGCCTCGTCGCGCGCGACCTGCAGGCGTTGTGCCAGCCGCTCGGCCTCCTGCCGCAACTGCCGCGCGGGGTCGAGCAGGCTGCCCAGGCCCAGGCCGATGCCGGCCGTGCAGATGCCGATGATCACCAGCACCACCATCAGTTCCAGCAGGGTGAAACCACGCGGAATGTGCAGCATCGACATTGCCTCCGGTCCTTGCCGATGCCTGCCAGCGTATGCGCGGATGATGAAACAAAAGCGTCAGCGGTAGCTGCTAGCGTAGGCGGACACGAACGTGGCGATGGTGCAGGACATGGACAGGCGCTGGGATCGCAATCGGCTGTTGACCGTGCTGGCAGCGACGCTGCTGCTGGCCGTGGTGGCCTACTGGACGGTGACCCTGTCTGCGGTGGCGCCAGCGGCGGTGGCCAGCGAAGCGCCTGCCGAGGCCGCTGTGCGGCCGGTGTTCGCGGCGGCGGCCAGCCTGCCGCTGGTGCGGCTGCTTTCGCCCGGCGCCGTCCAGACCGAAGTGGTGGTGCTGGGGGTGATGGCCGGCGAGCATTCGCCGCTGGCCTTGCTCTCGGTCGATGGCCGTCCTGCAGAAGCGTACGCACCGGGCCAGCGGCTGGGACCCTGCACGGTACTGGCCAGCATCAGTGCCAGCACGGTGGAACTGAACCAGGCCGGGCAGTCGCGCAGCCTGCCGGTGCCGGAGCTGCCACCGGTGCCGACGGATGGCATCGTGCCGGCCGCTGCGCAGCGTGGCGCCCCGTAGCGCCGAGTCCACGCTCGGCGGCAGATGCACGGGTTCAGCGCGCCGGACGCTGCGGCACCACCGAACGACCAAAGGCATCGCCCATGCGCTGCCGCGTGCCTTCCAGGTTGTACTGCATCAGCTGGTTGCCAGGCTGCCGCATCAGGCGCTCGGCTTCGGGCAGCGCCGGTGACTTCGCCGGTTTCGGCGCCGGTGCCAGCTTGCGTTGCAGGCAGTCCCAGGCAGGGATGCGCTCGCCGTTGACCTGCACTTCGATGCATGGCGCGGCATCGTCCTGCTGCTTCGCTTCCCCGGCCTGGAGCGGTGGCACCACCAGCAGCAATGCCAGGGCGAGGGCAGGGTGGAGGCCCGTCTTCAATGAACTGCTCATCTCGAATCTCCTGCGGCAACCGGTGTTCTTCACCGAAGACGTATGGCGAACGCAGTGTCCGCCCGCGAGGGTTGCGGCGCTGTCAAAAGATGACAGGGCTGTCACAAAACTGTTGGCGGCTTTGACGCGACGTGCACGTCCTGTTGGTAGATCCACGCGCCGCTCCATGGCCATTCCCTTCGATACGACGCGATGCCTTCGATGACTCCTGTTCCGTCCCGAGCCGTCCGACTTCCGCTGCGCCTGCATCCGTTGGTGCTGGCGCTGGCCATGATGCCGCTGCCGTTGTTCGCACAGCAGGCGCCCGCGCCCAGCGTGAACATCAACGAATACATCGTGCGCGGCAACACCGTGCTCGATCCGCGCCAGATCGAACGCGCAGTGGAGCCGTTCCTCGGCCCGGGCAAGACCCTGGCCGATGTCGAGAAGGCGCGTGATGCGGTCAATGCGCTGTACCAGCAGGCCGGCTACCAGTCGGTCTACGTTGAACTGCCGGAACAGCAGGTCAGTGGCGGCGTGGTACTGCTGAAGGTGCAGCAGACGCCGATCGGCCAGCTGCGCGTGGTCGGCACCAGGCACGAGTCGCCCGAACGCATCCGCGAGCGCGTGCCGGCGCTGGCCGAAGGCAAGGTGCCCGATTTCGAGCAGGCGCAGAAGGAACTGACCGCGCTCAACGAAGGCGGGCGCCGGCAGGTGATGCCACTTGTGCGCGAAGGCCAGGTGCCCGGCACCATGGACGTGGACCTGCAGGTGGAAGAGAAGTCGCCGTGGCGCGTCAGCGCGGCACTGAACAACGATCGCAGCGCCGATACCGAGAAGCTGCGCCTGAGCACCTCGCTGGCCTACGACAACCTGTGGCAGCGCGGGCACAGCGTCAACGTCGGCGTGTACCTGGCGCCGCAGGACACCCAGCAGGCCAAGGTGTTCTCGGCGTCGTACATGATGCCGTTCGAAGGCACGCCCTGGAGCCTGGAAGCCTCCGGCTACAAGTCCGACAGCCGGGTGCTCAATGCCGGCGCGCAGGTCGGCACCGGGTCAGGCACCAACGTGATCGGCAATGGCCATTCGATCGGGCTCAAGCTCAACTATCGCCTGGCCGGCAGCCGCCAGTGGTGGCGCCAGCTCAGCCTCGGTGTGGACTTCAAGGACACCGAGGAAGACACGCAGATGGAAAAGGGCAGCCTGAAGACGCCGTTGAAGTATGCGCCGATCACCCTCGCGTTCGTGGGCGTGCGCCAGGGCGAGCAGGACCAGTTGAGCATCAATACCCAGCTGGTGGCCGGCACCCGCCGCCTGCTGGGCTACGGCAGCGATGCCACTGCATTCGGGCAGAAGCGATTCTGGGCCGATCCGAGTTTCGTGGCCTTCAAGGCCGACGTGGCCAACACCCATACCTTCGGCAGCGACTGGCAGTGGTATGCGCGCGGCTCGCTGCAGGTGACCGACGCGCCGCTGGTGTCGGCCGAACAGTTCGCCGCCGGCGGCATGTACACGGTGCGCGGCTATCTGTCGGCCGAAGCGATCGGCGACTACGGCGGCCTGGCCAGCCTGGAATGGCGCACGCCGGCGTGGTCGCTGTGGAGCGGCACCGACCTGCGCGTCTACAGCTTCGCCGACGCAGCCTACCTGCGCCTGCGCCAGCCGCTGCCCGATCAGCGTGACAAGTACAACCTGGCCTCGGTCGGCCTGGGCGCGCAGCTGCGCCTGGGCGAACACCTGCAGCTGCGCCTGGACTATGCCTGGCCCTACGCCGACGGCCCGGTCACGCGCAAGGACGACCCGCGCCTGCATTTCAACATCAGCACCAGTTACTGACCCTTCCCTTGAACATGCGTTCTCCGGAGACCCTTCGCATGGACCGTTTGCTTTCCCGAGTGTTGTTGCTGCTGGCCGCGCTGGTGGCGCTGCCCGCCGCTGCGGCCGATGCCAATTGGTGGCAGGCCGAATGGAAGTACCGCAAGCCGATCACCGTCGACGCCGGCCCGCAGGGCGCCGGCCTGGCCGGTGACCCGGGCCGCACGCCGCTGCTGCTGCGCCTGCATACCGGCAACTTCGGCTTCGATGGCACCCAGGATGCGGGCAGCGACCTGCGATTCGTCTCGGGCGATGGCCGCACCGTGCTGGCCCACCAGATCGAACAGTTCGATCCCAAGCTCGGCCTGGCGCTGGTCTGGGTGGACGTGCCGGCAGTCAGCGCCGCCGCACCGCAGACGATCTGGATGTACTACGGCAACGACAAGGCCCCGGCCAGCGGCAATGGCCAGCAGGTGTTCGACCCGGACTACACGCTGGTCTACCACTTCGCCGAAGCCAATGCCCCGGCCCGCGACACCACCGCCTATGGCAACAATGCCGGGGCCGTGGTGCCGCCGTCGGAAGGCTCGGTGATCGGCCGTGGCGTGCAGCTCGGCGGCGGTCCGCTGCCGCTGCCGGCCAGCGCCTCTCTGGCGCAGCAGGCGGGCGCGCCATTGACCGTTTCCGCGTGGATCAAGCCGGGCAGCAACAGCGCCGCAGAGGCGATCTATGCCCGTCGCGACGGTGCGGCCGAGCTGGTGCTCGGCATCGAGAACCGGGTGCCGTTCGTGCAGCTCAACGGCCAGCGCAGCACGCCCGCGCAGCCGATTCCGGAAGGGCAGTGGGCGCATGTGGCGCTGACTGCGGAGAAGGGGACGCTGCAGCTGTACCTCAATGGGCGCGTGGTCGCCCAGCTCAGTGGCGATCTGCCGGCCCTGAACACCGCCGCCGTGGTGGGCGCCGACGCCGCGGGTGCGGCGCAGCCGCTGGCCAACTTCGAAGGTGCGCTGGATGAGCTGCGCATCTCGCGGGTGGCGCGCCCGGCGGCGCTGCTGCTGGCCGATGCCACCGCGCAGGGCGCCGATTCGCGCCTGATCAGCTACGGGGCCGACGAGCAGTCGGCCGGGCAGAGCCACTTCGGTTTCATCCTCAAGGCGATGCCGTTCGACGCCTGGGTGGTGGTGGCCATCCTTGGCCTGATGATGTTGCTGTCGTGGGCGATCATGATCGCCAAGAGCCGCCACTTTGGCCGCACCAGCAAGGCCAATGCCGTGTTCACCGAGAGCTTCGGCAAGCTGTCCGGCGTGCCGCTGCGCACCCTGTCCGACATGGACCGCCAGGGCAAGGCGCCGACCGCGATGCACGAGGGTTCGCTGTGGCGCATCTACCAGGTCGCCATCGATGAAATGCAGCAGCGCCACCAGCGTGATGGCAACAGCGGCTACCTCAGCGCGGCCACCATCGCCGCCATCCGCGCCTCGATGGATGCGGTGATGGTGCGCGAGCAGGAAGGCATGGCGCGGCGCATGAACTGGCTGTCCACCACCATTGAAGGCGCGCCCTATGTGGGCCTGTTCGGCACCGTCATCGGCATCATGCTGGTGTTCGTGGTGGCGGCGATGGCCGGCGCGGTGGACATCAACTCGGTGGCGCCGGGCATGGCCGCCGCGCTGCTGTGTACGGCCGCTGGTCTCGGCGTCGCGATCCCGGCGCTGTTCGGCTACAACTACCTGGGTGCGCGCGCCGAGGCGATCGGCGCGGACATGGCGGTGTTCATCGACGAGTTCGCCGCGCGCCTGGCCGAAGAGCAGGACGGGCGCGGCCCGGCCGCGGTCCAGGGCTGAGGGGCGCGCCATGGGCCAGAAGGCGAAGTTCGGCATCAAGAAGCGCGAGAAGGGCATCAACGTGACGCCCTTCGTCGACGTGCTGCTGGTGGTGCTGGTGATCTTCATCCTGACCAGCAACGCCTCCATCCCCGGCATCGAGGTCAACCTGCCGAAGGCCAGCAACAGCGTGGCGCTGGAGAAGCCGAAAACCAAGGCGATCACCATCGACCCTAGCGGCCAGGTGTTCCTCGATGCCTACCCGGTGACGATGGCCGAACTGGAAGACCGCCTGCGCACCGAACGTGCGACCACGCCGGACTTCCCGGTGATCGTGCGCGGCGATGCGCAGGTGCAGTACGCGCGCGTGGTCGAGGTGCTGGACCTGCTGCGGCGGCTGGAGCTGGCCCAGGTCGGGCTGGTCACCGGCAAGGCACAGGGCTGAGGCATGACGGCCCATCAACCCCCTCGGCCGGAGCCCGGCATGCGCGGTCGCCAGCTGCTGGTGACCGTGGCGCTGGTGCTGGCCGCGCTGTTGGTGCTCGGCATCGCGGTGTGGTGGCTGCTGTTCAAGGACACCGCCAGTACCCGCAGGCCGGTGGTGCAGCCGCCGATGCTGGCGCTGCCGCCGCCTCCGCCACCGCCCCCGCCACCGCCGGAAAAGCCGCCTGAGCCGGAAACGCCGGAAGAGACGGTCCCCGAGCCGGAGCCGCTGGATCAGCCGACCCCGGCGGAAGAACCGACGCCAACCCCGGACAACGCCGACCCGGTAACGATGAATGCCGACGCACAGGCCGGCGGTGACAACTTCGGTATCCAGTCCGGTACAGGCGGCGGCACGTCCGGCGTGGGCCGCGGTGGTGCCGGCAATGCCACTTACGGCCGCTACCTCGGCTACCTGATGCAGCAGGCGATCGCGCGCGACGACAAGGTCAAGCGCCTGGCGTTCCAGCTGCAGGTGAATGTGTGGCTGGCCGCCGATGGCCGCCTGGAAAAGGTCGAGCTGGTGCGCGGCAGTGGCAACGAGGAGGCCGATGCGGCCGTGCTCGATGCGCTGCGTCGCATCGGCAAGGTCGACCAGGCACCGCCGCCGTCGCTCGATTTCCCCGCCCGCGTCCTGATCCAGGGCCGCCGGCCCGGGGCCTGATTCCCGACTTCCGTGATTTCCACTCTTTCGATGAGAACCGTGATGAACGACCACGACCGCGCACGAACCGACTCCCGCCGCCCGCGGCCGGCCCGACGGGCGCTGCTGTGCTGCGCCGTGCTGCTCAGCCTGGCGGCCCCGGCCGGTGCGATGGCCGCAGAAACCACCATGGTCAAGCTGATCAAGGGCCTGATCGCCAGCGGCGCGCTGAAACCCGAAGACGGCCAGGCGCTGCTGGTGCAGGCCGAAGCCGAAGCGGCCGCCGCACAGCGCACCGCCGCCAGCGGTAGTTCGGCTGCCAGCGGCGGCGTGGCCCTGGAAGCCGGCGACGTGCGCGTGCCTTACGTGCCGCAGAGCGTGCGCGACGGCATCCGTGACGAAGTGCGCCAGGATGTGATGGCGCAAGCGAAATCGGAAGGCTGGGCGGCGCCGAACGAAGTGGCCGAATGGACCAAGCGCATCAAGGTCACCGGTGACATGCGCGTGCGCAGCGAATCGCGCTTCTATTCCGAGCGCAACAGCGACATCGTGAGCAACTGGCCGGCGATCAATTCCGGCAATGGCTTCGATACCAACACCAACACCAACCTGCAGCTGCCGCCGCTGTTGAACAGCCGCCAGGACCGCCGCAACCTGTGGCGCATCCGTGCCCGCCTGGGCATCGAAGCGACCATCGGCCAGCACACCACCGCCGGCGTGCGCCTGGCCAGCGGCAGCAGCAACGGCCCGGTGTCGACCACCGAACAGCTGGGCGGCGGCCTGAGCAAGAAGGATGTGTGGCTGGACCAGGCCTGGCTGGCCTACAGCCCGGCGGACTGGGTGACGGTGCGCGGTGGCCGCTTCGGCAATCCGTTCTGGACCAGCGATACGCTGTTCTCCAACGACCTGAACTTCGACGGCCTGGCCGCCAACCTGAAGTACGACTTCGACGGCGGTGACCTCGACCTGTTCGGCAACCTGGCGGTGGTGCCGCTGGAGTACACCTCCGACAGTTCACCCAGCCAGAGCCGGGTCAAGACCCCGAACGAGAACAAGTGGCTGTCCGGTGCGCAGGTGGGCGTGAACTGGCGCTTCAACGATGACAACGCGCTGCGCGCGGCGCTGGGCTACTACGACTTCAAGAACATCAGCGGCCGCCTGTCTTCGCCGTGCGCACTGTATGCAGGTGCGGTGGGCTGCGACACCGACTGGTCGCGCCCGGCCTTCATGCAGAAGGGCAACACCCTGATGCTGATCCGCGACATCGCGCGCAATCCGCTGGACCCGGCCAACACGCCCACCCCGCAGTACGTCGGCCTGGCCTCGGCGTTCCGCCTGGCCACGCTGAACCTGCGCTGGGATACGCAGCTGGCGCAGGGTATCGGGCTGCGCCTGGACGGTGACTACATCCGCAACCTGGCGTACGACAAGCAGGCGATGTTCAGCCGTGCCAACAATGGCATCGTCAACAACTACGACGCGGGCGGTACCGCCAGCATCAACACCTTCCGCAGCGGCGATACCGCATGGATGGTGCAGGCCACCTTCGGTGCCACCGAGCTGAGGGAGAAGGGCCAGTGGCAGGCACTGCTGGGCTACAAGCACATCGAGGCCGATGCGCTGCCGGATGCCTACAACGACCCCAACTTCCACCTGGGCGGCACCAATGCCCGCGGCTACTACGTGGGCGGTGCCTACGCGCTGGATGCGCGCAGCTGGATCAGCGGCAAGTGGATGGCGGCCAAGGAAGTGTCCGGTGCGCCACTGTCGATCGACGTGTTCCAGCTGGAGTTCAATACCGGCTTCTAGCCGGATCGCGTGATGCAGATCACGCCGGGCGTGGCGGGGGCGCAGCGATGCGCCCGTCTAAGGAAAGGAGACCACGCGTTGCACGAAAGGAGGAGTGGATGAGCCGTCGCAAGCTGTTTGAAAGTCCTGAACCGTCCAGCCAGGTGCTGGGTATCGGGCCGGCCTATGTATCGGTGGAAGGGCTGCGCCAGCATCTGGCGGAGTTCCTGCTGTATGCGGGCCGGCCGGTGGTGATCATGCGCGGGCGCAGTGAAGTGGGCTACTTCCTGCCGGCGCGCTGCTGGCGCCAGCGCGATGACGATCCGCTGGCGGCGGCGGCTGCCGACCAGCTGCTGGATGCGGCCGGTTTCCAGGCCGAGGACATCCAGCAGGTGGAGCAGGAGTTCAACGCCATGCGCCAGCGCACCGTGCTGCATTCACGGCGCTGAGCTGTCTGTAGAGCCGGGCCATGCTCGGCTCTACAGTAGATCCACGCCATGCGCGGATGGGGTTACGCCGCAGCCCCGCGCTCACTGGTGATGCGTGCACCCTCGCGCATCACCAGGGTCACCGGGGTCCTCTCCACTACCTCCAGCAAGCGCTGCCACTGTGCATCGCTCAGCTCCGCGCTGGCATGCAGGACGCGGTGCACGTGGAAGCGCCCGTCCTCGTCACGCTCGGAGCGTAGTTCGGCATGGAACTCACCCAGTTCCCAGCCCTTGCGCTGCGTGTACATGCGCAGGGTGATGGCGGTGCAGGCCGCCAGCGAGGCCAGGTACAGGTCGAACGGGGCGAAGCCCTTGCCCTGGCCGCCAAGCGTTGCGGGCTCGTCCGCATCGACATCGAAGCTGCCATTGCTGATGTGGTGCAGGTAGTTGTCGCCGGTCGAAACAATGCGTGCGTAGGCCATGCGGATCTCCTCTGTAGCGTCGGGCCATGCCCGACGCGTTGGACTCTACCGCCTTGCGCGCTCAGCTGCGCTGCGAATCCAGCGGCTCGTGGCTTTTCTGCACGTCCTGCGCCTTCAGGTAACTCTCGATCAGCAGCTGGTAGTTCGGGAAGATCCTGGTGTAGACCTCGGCCCACTGCTGCGCATCGTCGCGGTTCCAGCTGCGCTGGATCTCCGAGGCCACCGCGGCGGTGTCCATCGGCACCACGCCGGCCTGTACCACGCGCGCCAGGGTGATCTCCTCGGCCATCTTCGAATAGGTGCCCGAGGCATCGATCACCGCGAACACCTGGTAGCCGTCGGCGACGGCGGCGATCGACGGGAAGGCCATGCACACGCTGGTGATGGTGCCGGCGATGATCAGCTGTTTGCGGTCAGTGGCCTTCACTGCGGCAACGAACTCGGGATTGTCCCAGGCGTTGATCTCACCCTTGCGCGCCACGTACTGCGCATGCGGGGCAGCTTCGTGGATCTCCGGGATCAGCGGGCCATTCGGGCCCTGCGGCACCGAGGCGGTGGTGATCACCGGCATCCGGGCCAGCGTGGCCATCTTCGCCAGTGCAGTGGCGTTGGCGCGCACGGTGCTGAACGGCATGTCTGCGATGGTCTGGAACAGGCCGCTCTGGTGGTCGATCAGCAGCATCGCGGCATTGTCCGGATCGATCACCGGGCGGGCGCCGTTGAAGTTGGCGGGGGTACTCATGGTTAGTCTCCTTTGGGGGAAGGACCGGGGTGGCCCGATGGCGGCGGCGGGCCGGGGCCCGCCGCGTTGAAGCGCTCAGTGCGCGATCTGGCCGAAGCGGCCGCTGTTGAAGTCGTTGACCGCCTGCGCGATCTCGGCCTGGCTGTTCATCACGAACGGGCCATAGCCCACCACCGGCTCGTCGATCGGCTCACCGCTGAGCAGCAACACGGTGGCGTCGCTGTCGGCGTCGACGAACACGTCCGTGCCAGCGCGGTCGAAGGTGACCAGCTGTGCCTCGCCGACCGGCGGGCCGCCGTTGATCCGCACAGAACCCTTCAGCACCACCAACGCCAGCGTGCGGCCATCGGCCACCGGCAGTTCGGCGTGGTGTCCCTGCTGCAGGCGGATGTCCCAGACATCCATCGGCGTGTGGGTGCGGGCTGGGCCGGCACGGCCGTCGAAGCGACCGGCGATGACCCGCACGCGGCCAGCGCCCCCAGGCAGATCCACCGAGGGAATGTCTGCATCGAGCAGGGTCTGGTAGCCCGGCGCACCCATCTTGTTCCGCGCCGGCAGGTTCACCCACAACTGGACCATGTCCAGCGTGCCGCCGCGCCGGCTGAATTCCGGCGTATGGAATTCCTCGTGGAGGATGCCCGAGGCAGCGGTCATCCACTGCACGTCGCCCGGGCCGATGGTGCCGCCGGCCCCGGTTGAATCGCGATGGGCGACTTCGCCCTCATAGACGATGGTGACCGTCTCGAAACCACGATGCGGGTGCTGGCCGACGCCACGCGGGGTGTCGCTGGGCGCAAAGCTGTACGGGCCAGCGTAGTCCAGCAGCAGGAACGGGCTCAGGTGCTGGCCGTGGGTGTTGTACGAAAACAGCGAGCGGGCGGGGAATCCGTCGCCGACCCAATGCGGGCGGGGGGCGCTGTAGGTACCGGTGACACGCTTCATGGCGATCTCCTGGCCGGGGCTGCCGGCCGTTGCTCTTCGTTGCGGAGACGATATCGCTGCAACAATTAGCTCGGTAGACGCCATTATTTGCCGTCATAGTCCTATCTGGTGAACAATTGGCCCAGACCTTGCGCCGCAGGAATTCGCCCCGTGTTCATCGCCGATATCCGCCGCTGCGACCTCAACGACCTGTTCTACTTCGCCATGGTGGTGGAGCACGGCGGCTTCTCGCAGGCCGGCCGGGCGCTGGCGATGCCGAAGTCGAAGCTGAGCCGGCGCATCGCGCTGCTGGAGGAACGTCTGGGCGTGCGGCTGATCCAGCGTTCGACCCGGCGCTTCTCGGTCACCGAGGTCGGCCAGGACTACTACCGCCACTGCAAGGCGATGCTGGTTGAGGCTGAAGCAGCCGAAGAAGCCATCGCGATGTCACGCGCAGAGCCGCGCGGCACGATCCGCCTGGCGTGCCCGATCGCGATCCTGCACGCGCGCATCGGCCCGATGCTGGCCGACTTCCTGGCCCTGCACCCGCAGGTGACGGTGCAGCTGGAGGCCACCAACCGCCGCGTCGATGTGGTGGGCGAGGGTGTGGACGTGGCGATACGGGTGCGGCCGCCGCCGCTGGAGGACAGCGACCTGGTGGTGCGCGTGCTGGCGCGCCGCGCCTGGTGCACCAGTGCCAGCCCGGCGCTGCTGGATCAGCTGGGCACGCCGCAGGTGCCGGCCGACCTGGCGATGATGCCGAGCGTCGATCTGGCATCGCCCAGCCAGCAGCACGTCTGGGAATACACCGGGCCCGGCGGCGTGCAGGCCAGCGTGCACCATCGCCCGCGCCTGGTCAGCGATGACATGATCGCGCTGCGCGCAGCCGCGGTTGCCGGGGTCGGGGTGTTGATGCTGCCGTGGATGATGATCAGCGAGGAGCTGGCCCGTGGTGCGCTGGTGCCGGTGTTGCCCGAGTGGGTGCCGAAGCACGGCATCGTGCACGCCGTGTTCCCATCGCGGCGCGGATTGCTGCCGGCCGTGCGGGCGCTGCTCGATTACCTGGCCGAGCGTTTCGAGGCGTTGGACGAGCCATAGCCCCAGCATCCACGCATGGCGTGAATCTACTGAATGTGTCGACTCGACTGTGCTTGCCGCCTGCAGCCATGCAGCCCACAATTCACCTCCGGACCGTCGCCATCACGCCCATCATTCCCCGGTCCGGCCTTGGCACCTATGTCTCCCAATGCCCTGGCGCTGGTCGAGCTGCTGATCCGCGAGCGCCGTGCGTTGTCTCGCTTCATCGCGCGCTATCTCGACCCGGCCAGTACCGAGGACACCCTGCAGAACCTGTACCTGAAGGCCAGCAGCGTGCCCGGCGATCCGCCCATCCTGGAGCCGCGTGGCTATCTGTACCGGATGGCCTATCACCACGCGCTCAACCGCAGCCAGGCCGATGCCCGCGAGCGGCGCGCGATGGCCGAGTACGCCGCCGACATGGCCGGGGCCGGCCACGATGGCGAGGCGCAGGCGCTGGACCAGGCACAGCTGCGTGAGATCACCCAGACCATCCTTGCGCTGCCCGGGCAGGTGCGCGAGTGCTTCGTGCTCAACCGCTACCTGGGCCTGAGCGAGCGCGAGATCGCCACGCGCCTGGGAATCTCCAAGAGCCTGGTCGGCAAGCACGTACTGCGCGCGGCGCTGCTGATCCAGCAGCACCAGCAGGGAGTGCGGCGATGAGCGGCGATTGCCGTGGGCAGATCGCGCCCGCCGTTGTCACAACAGGAAAGCGCACCCGTTCGCGGTGCGGCAGGCCACAACCATGACCACGTCCGAACCCTCGCCGCGTCAGGCCAGGCAGGCGTTGCGCTGGGTGATCCGGTGCAGTGCAGGCCCACTGCCCGAACGCCAGCAACGAACCCTGCAGCGCTGGCTGCAGGCCGATCCCCGCCATGCGCTGGCCTGGCGCCAGCAGCAGGCCTTCTGGCAGGGGCTGGATGCCGCCGGGCCCGAGGTGCTGGCCGCGCTGCCCGGGCTGACCGCCGATCGCCAGGGGCTGCGGCCGCTGGCGCCGCGCCGCCGCCTGCCGTGGCTGCTGGCCTCGGCCGCTGCCGTGGTGTTGATGGTCGCCGCCGCACCGCAGGCAGTGCTGCTGGCACGCAGCGACCTGCGCAGCAGCGATGCGCCGCGCGTGGTGCAGCTGGAAGATGGCAGCACTGCCGTGCTGGATGCCGGTACTGCGCTGGCCATCGAGTTCAATGGCCAGCAACGGCACCTGCGCCTGCTGCGCGGCCAGGCCTGGTTCCAGGTGGCACACGAGGCCCGGCCGTTCCAGGTCGAGGCGGCGGGTGGCAAGGTGCATGACATCGGCACCGCGTTCAGCGTGTCGATGCAGGACAGCACGGTCACCACCAAGGTCAGCGAGGGCGTGGTCGATGTGCGCCCGGGCGATGGCAGCGTGCAGCGCCTGCATGTGGGGCAGGCACGTGTGTTCCGTGACGGGCGCTGGCTGCAACCGCTGCAGCAGGTAGGTCCCGATGGCGTAGCGCCGTGGCGGCGCGGTGAAGTGGTGATCGACGATCTGCCGGCGGCACAGGCCATTGCCGATCTGGGGCGCTACCGCCGTGCACCGGTCTGGGTGCTGGGCGGGCAGGGTGCCCGCGTGCGGGTCAGCGGCCTGTTCCACCTGCAGCACCCGGAAACGGGCATCGATGCGGTGGCTGCACAGGCCGGGTTGCGCGTGCAGCGCCTGCCCGGCGGGGCGCTGGTGGTCTGGTGAAGCCCGGTTGGCGCAGCGCTGGATCGGCCACATGAAAAAAACATGAAAAAACCGTGGGCAGTCGCCGCATGCGGCTGTCTATAGAGGTATAGCCAGAGCGAAACACCGTTTTTCCTCAAGCCAGACATGCCACCGGCACCGGATGTGCCGGCGGTTCCGCCCCGCTTGAGGAGTTCCTGTCCATGCCGTCCACGGCATCCGCCTGTCACCGTCGCGCCACCGTCCTGGCCCTGGCCATCTCCACCGTACTGCTGCCGTTGGCCGGGGTGCCGACCGCGCAGGCGCAACCGGCGGTCGTCGCGCCGCTGCGCCAGTACGCCATTCCCGAGCAGCCGCTGGCCGATGCCGTGCGTGCGTTCGGCCGCCAGGCCGATGCCCAGGTGGTGTTCCGCAGTGACCTGGTGGAAGGCCGTCGTTCCAGTGCGGTGAGTGGCGAGTACAGCCAGATGCAGGCCCTGCAGCAGCTGCTGCGCGGCAGCGGGGTGCGCGCACAACGCGGCATGGACGGCACCTGGAGCCTGCGTGCCGCGGCGGAGGCGGGTGAGGGGGAAGGGGTGCGGGTGACCGAGACACTGGACGTGGCCGGTCGCCTGCAGTCGGAAGGGGGCGAGGCCCGCGATCGGCGCGGCTACGATGATGTGTTCGCGCTGGACCTGACCACGGCGTATTCGGGGCGCGACCGGGTGGAACGCTACCGCGGCTCCAACCCGGCCGACGTGGTCAAGGATCTGGTCGGCGTGTTCAGTGGCGATGCGCGCAACAGTGGCGCGCTGGACATCAACATCCGCGGCATCCAGGGGCCGGGGCGGGTGCCGGTCAGCATCGACGGGGGCGAACAGGCGTTGACCGTCTGGCGCGGCTACAACGGCGTCAGCAACCGCAACTACATCGATCCCAACCTGATTGGTGGCATCCAGGTCATCAAGGGGCCAGGGCTGGTGCGCGATGTGCACAGCGGGATCGGTGGCGCGCTGGTGATCAAGACCATCGATGTTGACGACATTGTTGCGGCCGGTGAGCGCTTTGGCGGGGAGCTGAAGATCGAAGGCAGCAGCAATGCGGTGGCGCCGCGCCTGCCGCGGCTGCATACCGGCGAGGACTACCGCACGGTACCCGGCTTCCCGCAGGGCTCGCCGAACTCGCCCTATGACGACCGCACCCTGGTGGTGCCGGTGAAGTCGCGCAGTGGCAACAACCCCTTCGATGGCGAGGACCAGGCCTGGCGCCTGGCGCTGGGCGTGCGTGGCGACAACGTCGACCTGATGGCCGCCTACGCCTGGCGCAAGCGCGGCAACTACTTCTCCGGCAGCAAGGGCAGCAGCTACTACGACCAGGACCCGCGCGAGAAGTACGAATACCAGGGCATCGACTACATCACCACGTTGGCGCGCTACTTCAAGCCGGGCGATGAAGTGCCCAACACCTCCAGCGAGCAGGAATCGTGGCTGGTGAAGGGAACCTGGCAGATCAACGACGATCAGCAGCTGAAGGCCACCTGGCGGCGCACGCTGTCGCACTATGGCGAGATCATGCCGTCGCGCATCTTGTCCGCGCCGGACTATGGGCGCATCCAGTGGCCGCTCAGCCGCGTCGATTCGGATGCCTGGAACCTGGAGTACCGCTTCCAGCCAGCCGGCAGTCGTTGGCTGGACCTGTACGCCAACCTGTGGCGCACGGAAACGGAAAGCGACACCTACACCGCCGGTGGCTTTCCCAACTTCGCGGTGGGCAACCCGGCATGGAACCCGGACGCCAGCCCGATCCTGCGCAACACCGCGCTGGCCAACGCGCGCAACGACCGCACCGGCCTGATCCTGAGCAACCGTTTCGCACTGCATTCGACCCTGGACCTGACCGTGGGCGGCAACTGGCAGTACGAGAAGCTCGGCTCGACCGATCCGTATTTCGGTACCACCGATGGCTGGCGCATGTTCCCGCGTGCCGGGCGCCGCCAGGAGGGCGAAGGCTACCTCACCCTGGAGTGGCGTCCGGTGGACTTCCTCACCCTCAACGCAGGCGTGCGTTACAGCCGCTACTGGGCCTTCGATGATTTCCTCGAGGCGCACCCCGAGCTGCTGACCAAGGGCGTAGGTGGCAAGGAAGCGCAGTACACCGTGAACGAGTTGCTGCCCCGTCCGGCAGACCTGCAGTCACGCATCGATGCACTGGAAGCGCGCCGCGCCGTCTGGGAAAAGCGCGGCATGGGCTGGTTCATCGACCAGAGCATCCGCAACCTGCTGGCGCCGTACGAGACCCCGCGCCCGGTGCAACACACCCGGCCCTGGCTGCCCGATGCCGATGGCAACTACACGCGCGCAGGCAACCCCTGCCTCAATGGTGAAGTGGCGGCCATTCCCGGCGTGCAGCCGGTGTTTGCCGGCAGCGACCAGGTCTGCAACATCGGCAACAGCGTGCAGTCGCGGCCGGTGGATGGGCGCAACAGCCGCCGGCGCGACCATGCCTGGCTGCCGACCTTCTCGGCCACGGCTCACCTGTCCCCGGCCGCGCGTGCCTACGTGCGTTACAGCGAAGCAGTGCGGTTCCCGAGCATGTTCGAAAGCACCATCGCCTTCTCCGGCAGCCTCAATCCGCTGTACGCGCTCAAGCCCGAGCACGCCTACAACTACGAGATTGGCTACGTGCACAACCTGTCGGCCCTGTTCGGCAACACCGCCGATGCCGACGTCAAGCTGGCCTACTACGTGCACAAGACCCGGGACGTGATCGAGCGCGACGGCAACTTCCTGTTCGACAACATCGACAAGCAGACCATCCGCGGCATCGAGCTGCAGGCGCGCTTCGACAACCGGCGCTTCTTCACCGATCTGGGCATCACCCGCACGCTGGAAAACGAAGTGTGTGACGAGAGCACGGCGGTGCTGCTGGACGCGAACCGCGGCCTGGTGCCGAACTGCGTGCAGGACGGCTTCGTCGGCGGCTACCTGCTGACCCAGGCCATTCCCAAGCTGTCGATCAACTGGTCGCTGGGCACGCGCCTGTTCGATGAGCGCCTGGAACTGGGCAGCCGCATCGTGCACTACCAGCGCCACGAGAACCCTGATCTGCAGGCCTACCGCGACCGCCTGCTGAGCGGCGGCAGCGGCCTGCTCTGGCAGAACGTGCCGTTCACCTGGGGCAACATCACCACCGTCGATGCCTATGCGCGCTGGCGCTTCAACGAGCATGCCAGCGTCGAACTGGTCGGCAGCAACCTCGGCAACCGCTACTACGTCGATCCGGCCACGCGGTCCACGCTGCCGGCGCCGGGCCGCACCCTGAAGCTCGGCGTCACCGCGCGCTTCTGATCTCCCACTTTCAAGCGTTGTACCCGTAGTTCCCTCAATCAAGGAGCAATACCATGAAAATGATCTCCCGTTCGGTTCTCGCCGTTGCCGCCTCGCTGGCTCTGGTCGGTGCCGCGCATGCTGCCGATATCGTCGGTGCCGCCAGTGCCAAGACCGATGCCGAGCTGTACGTGGCGGTGGGCGAATCGCAGGTCAATGGCGGCCCGCACCGCGCTGGCAAGGCCGGTATCGGTGTCGGCACCGTGTCCCAGGCCAAGCCGGTGGACTTCCAGGGCCTGAGCGCCTACTCGGCACCCACCACCGTCAATGGCGTGACGGTACGTACCCTGGCCATGCCGATCACCGGCGCACCGGGCAGCCACGCCGGCATGGGCCACTTCAACTTCGTCAAGGTTGGCAGTGGCGATGTCTGGTTCGGTGAATGGTCCAAGGATGGCGCCGCCGGTGGCTTCAACAACCGCCAGGTCTACTTCGTCGGTGACCGCGCCGGCACCACGCTGCCCGCCGGTGTGGCGTCCTACACCGTGGCTGGCCTGAACAAGTTCAACGGCAGCAACCTGCTGAGCGGCACCTTCGACGCCGACTTCGGTGCCGGCACCCTGGATGGTGCACTGTCCGGCAATGGCCTGAATCTGGCCATCGTTGCCAACATCAACAGTGCCGACGCATCGTTCGCCGGTTCGGCCAACGTCAATGGCAGCGTCAACGGCACCACCCAGGGCCAGTTCTTCGGCGCCAACGCCGCCACCCTGGCCGGCATCGCCACCTTCGCCGGCAACAGCCAGTACGACACCGCCTTCGGCGGCAGCAAGAACTGATTGCCACGCCCCTGACGGGGCAGGGCAGGGACAAGCCGCGATCCGCCAGTCCCTGCTTCGGCCCGCTGCATGCACCACCACGGATCGACCATGCGCCATCCCATCTTCCTTGTGATCCTGTTGCTGGCCGCTGCCGAAGTGCGCGCCCAGCAGGATGATCTGCGTCGCGTGCTTGAGCAGGGCAGCGAACTGCGCCACCAGCAGCAGGACCAGCAGCGCCTGCGGCAGGCCGAGTCGGAGCGGCCGACCATCACCATCGACGGCCAGACCCTGCGCGTGGAGCGCACCGTCGACGATCTGGGCCAGGCGCTGTACCTGTCGCTGCAGCATCAGCAATGGGGCGCCGCGCAACGCTTCCTGGACGAATACATCGAACTGCCCGGCCACGACCCGTTGCTGCGCCACTACGCGCAGGGCAGCCTGGCGCGGGTAGGCGGCAATCACCGCCGCGCGGCCAACGAATACGAGGCGCTGCTGGCGGCGCAACCGGATTTCCTGCCGGCGCGCCTTGAACTTGCGCGTGTCTATGCCGAAGACCAGCGCGACCGTGATGCCGTGGCGTTGTTCACGGCCATCGCCGGTGGCATCAATGCCGACGACCCCGCCACCGCAGGGGTGCGCGGACGGGTGGACGCCTACCTGGCCGCGCTGCAGGCGCGCCAGCGCTGGAAAGGAGCGCTGGCCGCCGGCCCGGCATGGAGCGACAACATCAACCGCAGCTCGGCCAGCCGCACCTGCCTGTTCGGCGTCGGCGAGACCTGCATCATCCAGCGCAATCTTCCCGATGCCCAACGCGCGATGGGCCTGGACTACGACGGCAACCTGGAACGTCGCTGGGCGCTGGCCGGTCATCATGGGGTCTATGTGCGCGGGCTTGCGTTCGGCCAGGCCTGGCGCGGGCACAGTGCCTACAACGAACTCAATGCCAGCGTGCAGGCCGGCTACAGCTGGCGCAGCGCACGGCATACCCTGCAGATCGCGCCGAGCTATGACTACCAGGGCCTGGGCAATCGGGCCCTGCAGGGCGGCAGCGGGCTGCACGGCGAATGGCAATATGCGCTGGATGCGCGCAGCCTGCTCAAGCTGGAGGCCGACTGGAAGCGCCAGCGCTATCGCCAGCGCGGCCTGGCCAGCAATTACGACGGTGAGTTGGCTGCGGTGTATGCCACCTGGTTCCGTGCGCTCAACCCGCGCTGGACCCTCTTTGCCGGGCTGGACCTGAGTGACAGCCGTGCCGCCAATCCGGCCAACGGCTACCGCCAGCGAGGCCTGCGCCTGGGGGCCGCGCGCCAGTGGACGGGTACCACCGCCACCGTGTTCGTTTCATTGCGCGAGCGTGACTACGATGCCTGGAGCCCGTTGCTGGAGGCGCGGCGCGAGGACAGCGAACAGAACCTCATCGCCATCGTGCGCAGCGAACGGCTGGCGGTCGCCGGGCTGGTGCCCAGCCTGAGCCTGCGTTACGCGCGCATCGACAGCAATGTCGGCTGGCTGTACAGCCACGACCGCAGCCTGCTCAGCCTGAAGTGGGAGCGCGCGTTCTGAGGTAGAGGCCGGCAGTACCGGTTCTTCATTGATCGTCACGCGCTCTTGTAGGCCGGATCGCGCATCCTGCCCTCGTTGCGACCGCAGGCGGGTCGCGTGCATCGAGGAGTGCAGGGCGTGCTGGAAGCCGGTAACAAACCAGAGGGCCTGAAAGGGCTGCGCGTGCTGGTGGCGGAAGATGAATTCGCCATCGCGATGTTCCTGGTCGACTACCTGGAGCTGAAGGGCGCACAGGTGATCGGCCCTGCCGGTGACCTGCAGGCATTGGGGCGGCTGGTCGATACCCATCCGATCGACGTCGCATTGCTCGACATCAACCTCGGCGGCGAACAGGTCTATCCGTTGGCCGATCGCCTGGCGGAGGCGGGGACGCCGTTCCTGCTCACCTCCGGGTACGACGACAACCTGCCGAGCCGTTTCGCCGCCGCCCCGCGCTGCACCAAGCCCTATCACATCGAGGCCCTGGTCCAGCAGCTGGCCGGGCTTGTCGCTGCACCGCAGGCGTCTGCGGGCATCGCCTGACCGGGCCGTATGGGGCGCCGTATCGAAGGTTTCCACGCCGCCGACCGGCAGGCCGGCATGCCGCCGGCGCTGCGGCTGCACGCCCGCCACGACGGGATGGCTGCGCGCATTGCCCGCCATGACTGGGCATCGACCCCGCTGGGCGGGATGGACCGCTGGCCGCCGCACCTGCGCGCCACGGTGGACCTGATGCTGGCCCACGGCTTCCCGATGATCGTGCTGTGGGGCGAGCAGCTGGTGCAGCTCTACAACGACGGCTACGCCGAGATCCTCGCCGACAGGCATCCGGCCGGGCTCGGCCAGCCGACCCGCGAGTGCTGGCCCGAGGTCTGGCACATCAATGGGCCGCTCTACACCCGGGTCTGGCAGGGCGAAACCCTCACCTTCGAGGACAAGCTGTATCCGTTGGCCAGGCACGGCCGCCTGGAGGATGTCTGGTTCACCATCACCTACAGCCCGATCCGCGGCGAGGAAGGGCGCATCAATGGCGTGCTGGTGACCATGTTCGAGACCACCGCCGCGCATCTCGCGCAGGCCGCGCGCGAGCGTGAAGAAGTGCGGCGGCGCGAGAGCGAGCGTCGCCTCGAGCTGGCCTTCAGGATGCTGCCGGTAGGTCTGTGCATTGTCGATCTGGACGGTCGCATGCTGTTATCCAACGACCAGATGCGCGCCTATCTGCCCACCGGCAAGGTGCCGTCTGCCGATGCGGACAACCAGCACCGCTGGCGGGGCTGGCACACCGACGGCAGCGCCATCGGGCCCGACGACTTCGCCATTGCCCGCGCGATGCGCGGTGAAACCGTGGTGCCGGGGCTGGAGTTCCAGTACCTGCACGACGATGGCCGCGCGCGCTGGACACGGGTTGCTGCCGCGCCGCTGCGCGATGCCGATGGCGAGGTCAGCGGCGTGTTCGCCATTGCCGTGGACATCGACGACCTCAAGCGCGCCACCGAGCGCCAGTCGGTGCTGCTGGCCGAACTGCAGCACCGGGTGCGCAACATCATGTCGACCATCCATGCCCTTGCCTGGCGCACCCGCGCGTCGGTCGGCAGCGTGGATGAATATGCCGAGCGCCTGTGCGGGCGCCTGATGTCGCTGGCGCGCACGCAGAGCCTGCTGACCCGCGGCGCCAATGCCGGGGTCTGCCTGCGCGGCATGCTCAACGAGGAGATCGCGGCGGAGACGCCGTCGATGGCCGCCTACTGCCTGCAGGGCGAGGATGTGTTGCTGCCGCCCAAGGCGGCCGAAGTGCTGTCGCTGGCCATCCATGAGCTGGCCACCAATGCACTCCGGCATGGTGCGCTGAGCCATGACAGCGGCCGCGTCGAGGTGTCCTGGCATCTTCAGGTACAGGATGAACAGCCCTGGCTGGGCCTGCACTGGTGCGAGCGCCATGCCGAAGTAGAGGGCTGGGCACTGCCCCGGCAGCGCGGCCTGGGCCGTACCCTGATCGAGCAGCGCGTGCCGTATGAACTGGCCGGCACTGGCGAGCTGCGCTTCAGCCCGCAGGGGCTGGACGCCTGGATCCGGTTCCCGCTGCGCGAGCGCGACAGCCTGCTGCAGACCGATGCGCCGCAGCCCGGGCCGGCCCGGTGAAACCCGGTTTATCCCCAATTTGGCCAAATTGGGTATAGTGGCCATAGTCCACCTCTACCCGGAGCTGTGCCATGACCCTGCCGCTGGATCTGCCCGGCCTTGAAAAGGCCCCGGCCTCGTCGGTGAAGACCCGTGGTTGGCCGAGCCTGATGCGCACCGTGCGCGAGAAGCAGGCGCTGGTCATCACCAACCACAACCACCCCGAAGCGGTGATCGTGGACATCCGCACCTACCAGGAACTGCTGGCCAAGGCGGCCGGCGGTGATGCCGGTGAGCGCAGCGAGGAGCTGATGCGCCTGCGCAGCGAGTTCGACCAGACCCTGGCCGGCCTGCAGCGCGGCGAGGGGCTGGGCAAGGTGCTGGGCCAGCCGATCCGTCGCGGCGGCAAGGTCACCCTCGGCCGTCCGCTCTGACCGATGGGGCGGATCCTGGTGCTGGCCGGCGTCAATGGCGCCGGCAAGAGTTCGCTGCTGGGCACCTGGCTGGAGGCCGAAGGGCTGAGCTGGTTCAACCCGGATTCGTTCACCCGGCGCCTGGTGGAGGCTGGCTGGCCGCTGCCCGAGGCCAACGCCGAAGCGTGGCAGGAAGGCACCCGTCGCCTGCGCCAGGCGATGGCCGACGGCACCGACTTCGCCTTCGAGACCACGCTGGGTGGCAACACCATTCCGCGCCTGCTGCGCGAGGCCTGCGAACGGCACCACGTCGCGATCTGGTTCTGTGGCCTGGCCGATGTCGAACTGCACATTGCCCGCGTGGCCGCGCGGGTGGCAGCCGGTGGCCACGACATCCCGGTCGAGAAGATCCACGCGCGCTTCGATTCCGCGCGCGAGAACCTGCTGGACCTGCTGCCGCACCTGGCCGAACTGCATGTCTACGACAACAGCGCCCCGGCCGATGCCGAGGGCTGTGTCGAACCGCTGCCGGTGCTGGCAATGGCGCAGGGCCGGCTGCAATACCCGGTGTCGGTGGCCGAACTGCTGCACACCCCGGACTGGGCGAAGCCCATCGTGATGCGCGCGATGGAATTGAACACCACACCGTAGATCCACGCCATGCGACGCCGGCGCAGCTTCAGTAGATCCACGCCATGCGTGGATGCCGTTTCGCGCTGGGCCTCAGGCCGGCTTCACCTGCTCGGGCTCTGCAACATCGGGCAGCGGCGGCAAGCTCGGGTCTACCGTCACTGGCACGTCGCTCTTCAACAACGCGGCCGCTTCCTTGTCGCTGCCCACCGCCGGCGGTGAACCGCGCAGCGGCAGGCCGGCGGTTTCCTTCACGAACAGCATGGTGACCAGGCCGATCACCGCCGCACCCATCAGGTAGTAGGCCGGCACCAGCGGATCGCCGGTACGCTCCACCAGCCACGCGGTCACCAGCGGCGTGGTGCCGCCGAACAGCGACACCGACACGTTGAATGCGATCGACAGCGCGCTGTAGCGCACCGGGGTATAGAACAGCGCCGGCAGCGTGGATGGCATCGAACTGGTGAAGCACACCAGCGCCAGGCCCAGCAGCATCAGGCCGAGGAAGATCATCCAGTCGTTGCCGCTGCCCACCAGCAGCAGGCACGGCACCGCCAGCACCAGCAGCGCGATGCACGCACCGATGATCATCGGGCGGCGGCCCAGCTTGTCACTGAACAGCCCGCCGACGATGTTCAGCGGCATCATCACCAGCATCACGATGATGATCAGCAGCAGGCCCTTGCTCTCGGCATAGCCCATGGTGACGCTGAGGTAGCTGGGCATGTAGGTCAGCAGCATGTAGTCGGTGACGTTGAACACTAGCACCAGGCCCATGCACACCAGCAGCTGGCGGCCGTGCACCTGGAACAGCGCGCCCAACCCTGGCCGGTCATGTTCGCGCTTCTCGGCTTCCTCGGCGAAGGCGCGGAATGCCGGGGTTTCTTCCAGCTTCATGCGCATGTACAGGCCGAGCAGGCCCAGCGGGCCAGCCACCAGGAACGGAATGCGCCAGCCCCAGTCCAGCATCTGCTCGCTGCTCAACAGCATGTGCAGCGCGGTGACGGTGCCGGCGCCGGCGATGTAGCCGCCCAGCGTGCCGAACTCCAGCCAGCTGCCCATCAGGCCGCGGTTGCGGTCGGTGGAGTACTCGGCGATGAAGGTGGCTGCACCGCCATACTCGCCGCCGGTGGAAAAGCCCTGCACCACGCGCGCCAGCAGCAACAGCACCGGCGCCCAGATACCGATGCGCTCGTAGGAGGGAATCAGGCCGATGGCAAAGGTGCCCAGCGCCATCAGGATCATGGTGAACGCCAGCACTTTCTGGCGGCCGTAACGATCGCCCAGCGGGCCGAACACCAGGCCGCCCAGCGGCCGCACCAGGAATGCCACGGTGAAGGTGGCGAAGGCCGCGATCACCTGTGCGGTGGGATTGCTGGAGGGGAAGAACACCTGGCCGATGGTGACGGCCAGATAGCCGTACACGCCGAAGTCGAACCACTCCATGGCATTGCCCAGTGCAGCCGCGCCGACGGCGCGCTTGAGCATGGGCTTGTCGACAACGGTGATCTCATCGACCTTCAGGTGGCGGCGGCGTTTGAACCAGCCGAAATGAGCATGTGAATCGGGGGTGTCCTGCATGGAGGCTCCCTATCAGGTGGGGGAATGAGCGATGGGTGTGTTCCGGGAACAGGCGCGATGCCACGCGCACGGCACGGCACGGCACGGCACCGCCGCAGGGGCGGAAACACGGAAACGGGATCACCGCGGCAGCGCAGTCAGCGGCCGGGTGTCACATCAGCGTGGGGAATGCAGGCAGAAGGGCCTGCGGGCGTCAGCCGCCAGGATCCAGCGCGAGGCGATGGAAATGCTGGGCGGGAACATGCGTGGCAAGCGAAGCGCCGGTCGGCAGTGCTTCCCACGTAACAGGTGCGCCCGTCACGTAGTGGGTCGTGTCGATCATCTGTTCATCATAACGGCATCGGCGTGAGCATGCAGCGAAGCCGCCTGATCTGCACGCTGTGTTCCATCGCGCCTGTTCATCCGCAGCGCGTGTGTGATGACATGCGTTGAACGAACTGTGGCCGCGCCGCTCACGCATGGCTGGCTACGGTGCAGGTGAACGCACTCCACAAGGAACATCGCATGACCCGTCGCATTCCCGAAGGCACCCTCATCATCGTCGCCGATGGCGGCTCTGCCCGCGTGTTCACCAACGTTGGCAACGAGCATCAACTCAGCTTGAAGCAGGAAGGTGAGCTGCGCCTGCAGGACATCAGCGAGCAGGGCATCTCGGGGCAGGGGCCGGCCGGCGCGGTGCCCAAGGACATGTCGATCTCACAGCTCAATGAAGCCACCTTCGCCAAGCAGGTCGCCGAGCAGCTCAACGACGATGCTTTGAACAACCGCTACGCGCATCTGGTGCTGGTGGCCGACCCGACCACGCTGGGCCGCATCCGCCCGCTGCTGCACAAGGAAGTGCAGTCGCGCCTGCTGGGTGATATCGCCAAGGATCTGACCAACGCACCGTTGGCCGATATCCAGAAGGCGCTGGCGGCGTAACGCGCATGCCGTTCATGCGTGATCACCTCTCGGCAGAGCCGGCCCATGCGGATGTGGAAGCACAGCCGGGCTGGCAACTGCTGGAATTTGGCGCACCCTGGTGCGGCCACTGCCAGGCCGCACAAGCGGCGTTGCAGGCCTTCGTCGATGCCAACGATCTGGTGCATTGGAAAATCGAGGATGGCAAGGGCAAGCCGCTCGGCCGTGCATTCAGGGTGAAGCTGTGGCCGACCGCCGTGCTGCTGCATGACGGCCACGAGGTGGCACGCGTGGTGCGGCCACTGGACAGTGCCGACCTGGCAACCCTGCAGGCGGCACTGCCGGATTAAGCGCGGCTACGCGCGAGGCTAGCGCAACGGGTAGAACGGCTCGATCAGCTCGGTGCCGGTGGCCTCATCGCCCTTGAACGACAACTCGAAGGCGCCACCCCACAGCGTTTCGGGGTGGTCAAGCACCTGCAGGGTCTCCATGCGCAATGCCTGCATTCCAATCAGACGTGCGGCTTCGTCGCGGCTCACCCAGCGGTACTGTTTTTCCGCCGTCGTGGCCGGTGGCTGCACACGGCGTAGCGTGGCGCGATAGTGCTGCCGGAACGACATCGCGTCGTGCGTCGGGTCGGGCGGGTCTTCGTTGAAACGATAGCTGTAGAGGGCCGCCAGCGCGAACGGTGACACCTGCAGGCCAAGCTCCGTTGCCAGCTGCCGCAGTGCTTCCTGCACGCTCTGCTTGCGGTTGGCGCGTACGGCAGGCGTCATCCAGCCACTGCGGTTGTGTTCCAGCAGCAGGCGGCCCTGGTCGTCGATGACCAGCAGGCGCAGGATGGTGTAGTCGTCCTGCGCGGTGCGGGCCACGGCCGGTTGCGGTGGGGGCGGATCGGCATGGACAGCAGAGGCGGCGGCGATCATTCCTGCAATCGCGATCCATCGTGCAGCGCGGCGGGCCATGTGGGCTCTCCCGAGTCTGGGCGCAGGGTAGGGCGGCCCGGAGCGCCGGGCAAGTGCCGGCTCACTCCTGTCGGGGTCAGTGAAGCGTCACCTTCTCCGCTTCCTCACGCAGCGCCTGCAGCAGGCATCGCCCGTGCTGGCTCAGCATGATCATCGCCGTGGCAATCTGCTTCGGGTTGTAGCCCATGGGCGCGGGCGGCTTCGGCTCGGGGCCGTACTGCTCGCCGATGAGGATGGCCATGCCCTCGGCGCTGTTGAAGGCCTGTTCGATGCGATGGAGCAGCGACTCCATGGCCGGGCTGAGCGGACGTTCGTGGATCATGCGGGAACTCCCTGGGTGTGATGGCCACCGCGAGGGTGGCGGGCAGTGCCCGTCGCATTTGTGACGAGCGATGTCTGTCCCTCTTTCTTTCGGGGGTTCCAATCCCGGCAGCGGTATGTCCGCTGCAGCGCCATCCTGCACAGGCCATGGCGCGACGCGCCAATTGATGTGTCGTCTTGTTACGCCCTCTGCCAAAGGCGCGGTCTTTCAGAGGGGATGTTATGGACAACAATTGACGCATAGCAGTCAGCTAGTGGAGAGGTGGGCGACAAGCCTATGAGCCGATTCGTCGCGCGGCCATGCAATTAAGTGCAAACCTGCGCGCCAATCCCGACGGCCGCACTGCAGCGTGCGACATGGCGATACCGGTGCTAGCATCCGGCCATCGCCTGAATCGATCCAAATGCCGATGCCCACGTTGGACCGTCGTTTCCTGATCGCCGTTGCCGCCACTGCCATGCTGGCTTCCGGTGCCGCGTTGGCCGCCACACCGAAATCACCCGCCGAGCGCGCCTATGCGGCAGTCGACCCGTTCATCGGTACCGGCGGCGAAGGCCACACCTATCCCGGTGCCACGGTGCCGTTCGGCATGGTCCAGCTCAGCCCGGACACGCGCATCCAGCCGCGCGAGAAGGCCTATGGCTGGGCCGCCGGCTACCGCTACGACGACAGCAGCATCGTCGGTTTCTCGCACACGCATTTTTCCGGCACCGGCCATTCCGATCTGGGCGACATCCTGCTGATGCCGTTCACCGGCACACCGGGGCTGGAGCGCGGCGATCCGGAAAAGCCCCGCAGCGGCTATGCCTCGCGCTTCCGCCACGACGATGAGAAGGCCGAGCCGGGCTATTACGCGGTCACCCTGGATGATTACAAGGTGCGCGCCGAACTGACCACCAGTGCGCGCGTGGGCGTGCATCGCTATGCGTTCCCGAAGGGCACCGACGCCAAGGTGCTGCTGGACATGCGTACCAGCATGTACGACTACCCGGGCAAGGTGCTGTGGTCGCGGGTGCGGGTGCGCGCCGATGGCACGGTGACCGGCTTCCGCGAAACCCGCGGCTGGGCGCCGGGCCGCCAGCTGTACTTCGCGATGCGCTTCTCGCGTCCGCTGACCGGGCATGAACTGCACAACACCGAGCAGGACATCGTCTACAAGGGCTTCCCGCCGCCGGGCGAGAAGGACCCGGCGCAGCGTGCGCAGATCGAGGGCCGGCAGCTGGTCGGTACGTTCGCGTTCGGCAAGCTGGACGCACCCTTGGTGGTGAAGGTGGCCATGTCGCCGGTCAGCGAGGCCGGCGCCATCGCCAATCTGGATGCCGAAGTGGCGGACTTCGATTTCGACCGCGTGCGCGCGCAGGCCAAGCAGGAATGGACGCAGGCGCTGTCGGTGCTCGATATCGATGCACCGGAACATGCACGCCGCAGTGCCTACACCGCGCTGTACCACACGATGCTGGGGCCGACGCTGTTCATGGATGCCGACGGCCAGTACCGCGGCTCGGACAACGCCGTGCACAAGGCAGAGGGCTACACGAATTACTCCACGTTCTCGCTGTGGGATACCTACCGTGCGCTGCATCCGTTGCTGACCCTGGTGCAGCCGGAGAAGCGCAACAGCGACTTCGTCAATTCCATGCTCGCCCACCACGAGCACAGCCCCTATGGCATGTTGCCGGTGTGGTCGTTCCACGGCCTGGAAGACTGGTGCATGATCGGCTACCACGCGGTGCCGGTGATCGCCGATGCGTACGTGAAGGGTATCCGCGGCTTCGACGCCGACAAGGCGCTGAAGGCGATGGTCGAGACCGCGAACTACGGTCCCTATGACGGCATCGCGCAGTACCGCGAGCTGGGCTACGTGCCGATCGACGAGGAAGGCGAAGCGGCCAGCAAGACGCTGGAATACGCCTTCGACGACTGGACCATCGCGCGCATGGCGCAGGCCATGGGCAAGACCGATGTTGCGGCCACCTTCGACAAGCGCGCCGGCAATTGGCGCAACGCCTTCGACAAGGACACCGGCTTCATGCGCGCGCGCAAGCGCGATGGCAGCTTCCGCACGCCGTTCGACCCCAGCGCCAGCGGCTACGGCACCGACTACACCGAAGGCAATGCCTGGCAGTATTCCTGGTATGTGCCGCAGGACGTGGCCGGCCTGGCCGCAGCACACGGGGGCAGCGACAAACTGCTGGCGCGGCTGGATGAGGTATTCAACGCCAAGGTCGATCCGTCGATCTTCGAGCACATGGAAGACATTACCGGGTTGATCGGCTGGTACGCACATGGCAACGAGCCCAGCCACCACGTGGCCTACCTGTATGCGTACGCTGGCCAGCCGTGGCGCACGCAGGCGCGCCTGAAGCAGATCATGGACACCCAGTACGCCGATCGCCCCGATGGGTTGGCGGGCAATGATGACGTCGGCCAGATGTCGGCGTGGTACGTGTTCACCGCGCTGGGCTTCTATCCGGTGGCGCCGGGCTCGGGCGAGTACATCCTGGGCCGTCCGTTCCTGCCCAGGACCGCGATGCGCCTGCCGAACGGAAAGACCTTCACCATCGTGGCCGACGGATTGGACGACAAGCACACCTATGTGGGTAGCGTGAGCCTCAACGGCACGCCATTGCCGCGCACGTTCCTGCGCCACGACGAGATCCTGGCCGGTGGCGAACTGCGCTTCAGCATGCAGGCCGAGCCGAACAAGGACTGGCCGGGGCAGGGCGCGCAAGCGCCGTATTCGATGAGCCGGTGATGCGCACTGGGGCGACATGGGGTGATTTCCGCTTCTTGTAGGTGCCAACCTTGGTTGGCACGCGGGAGGTCAACATCGCCAACCAACGTTGGCCTCTACCGGAACCCGATCACTGCTGGCCGTGGGTGTCCGCGATGCATCGCCCAGATGCCGGTGCTGCGCACTGGGGCGACATGGGGTGGTTCCCGCTTCTGGTAGGTGCCAACCTTGGTTGGCACGCGGGAGGTCAACATCGCCAACCAAGGTTGGCCTCTACCGGAACCCGATCGCTGCGGGCCTTGGATGTCTGCGATGCATTGCCCGGATGCCTGTCGCGATCTGCATGATTTGTCGAGTGCGGATCAGGGTTCAACGGAAGGATTCGCCCCGGAATCGGTGACGCAGCGTCGCCGTCGGGCCGTTCCAGGCCACATTCATAGCATTCTGATTTCACTCCGCTCATCCCGTTGCTAGGGTCCTGCGCACAGAAGTGCGCCAGGGTGGTGCACGGGGTGTAGGTCATATGCACACGTTGCATGCGCATGAGGATGCATCGCTGCTGCACCGGTTTGAACTGCCCGGCGAAGGGTCTCTGCTGGTGGAGCGCTGGCACGGACGCGAGGCGCTGTCGGAAGGTCTGGATTACCACATCGATGTACTTGCGGCGCACGCGGATGCTGCCTGCGAACACTGGCTGGGCCGGCCTGCAACGCTGCACACGCGTGATGCGCAGGGGCGCGACATTCCACGGGCAGGGCTGGTGCGCGAGGTACGTCGGCTGGACGGCGATCGGGAATTCACCCGCTACCGTATACGCCTGGCGGCATGGACCTGGTGGCTGGGCCAGCAGCGCAACAGCGGCGTCTTCCGTGACGCAACCGTCAGGCAGATCGTGGATGCCGTGTTCGCCGAGCATCAGGCACGTGCCTGCTGGCACTGGAGCGATGATGCACGGGCCCGCCTGGACGCCCTCCCGCCGCGTCACTACTGCGCTCAGTACCGCCAGTCGGATATGGATTTCGTGGCCTGCCTGTTGGCCGAGGAAGGCATCGGCTGGCGTGTCGAGGCGGATGCGGAGGCGCCCGCGCTGCATCGCATCGTCCTGTTCTTCGACAGCGTGGCCTTGCCGCAGGATCCGCTGTCGGCACGCGACGGTGCCCTGCGCTTCCACCGCGGCCACGCGGCCGAGCAGGAAGACAGCGTAGTACAGCTGGCCCGGCATGCGCGGCTTGGCCCGCGCCGGTTGAGCATGGTCAGCGATGACTATCGGCAGGACCGTACCTTGGCCGTCCAGTTGCCGGTGGACGGCGGCGGTCATTCGCCTGTCGAGCAATATCTGGCGTGCGGCGCCCAGGCCTTTGAGTCGCATGCGGAGGCCGAGCGGCGTGCCGCGCTTCTGGCTCAACGCCATGAAGCGGAGCGGCAGGGATGGCAGGGCATTGCCACGGTGCGCTGCCTGGCCGCCGGCACATGGTCCAGCATCAGCCAATGGTCGCCGCAGCAGGTGCCCGAGCTGCTGCTCACCTCGGTGGAGCATGCCGGGGTCAACACCTTGCCCGCGCGGCTGCGCCAGCATCGTCCGGAGCACGCCCTGCAGCGGGATGGGTTCCTGCCCGACGCGCTGCAGCGCCATGCCCAGCAGTTGGGCTATGCGGCTGCATTCCATGCCGTTGACCGCCAGCGCCCCTGGCGGCCGCGCGCACCGGAGCAGGAGGGCGAAGCCCAGATGGTAGGTCGGCAGACGGCCATCGTGATCGGTCCTGACGATCGCACCGGGGTAGCCGAAGGCGATCAGGTGCACGCTGACGCGCTCGGGCGGATCCGCGTGCGCTTTCCGCTGATGGATGCAACCGGCAGGCCGGCGCACAGCGCATGGTTGCGCGTGGCGCAGCGGTTTGCGGGCCCGGGGGTGGGCAGCCAGTTCCTGCCGCGCGTGGGCCAGGAAGTGCTGGTGGGCTTTCTGGAAGGGGACGTGCAACGCCCGATCGTACTGGGTGCCCTGTACAACGGACGCGGTGAGAACGATCCATCGCTGCACGCGCAGGCCTGCGATACGCACGTTGGCGGCATCGGCAACCTTGCCGGTGGCAATGCGCCGGCCTGGCATGCAGCAGGCGAGGGCGAGCAGGCGCATCGCCATCCGGGTGCGCTCTGGGGTATCCGCTCCCGGGAGTGGGGTGGTGAAGGCGGCTCCACGCTCCAGTTCGACGACACCGACCACCAGCTCCGCCTGCAGTTGGCCACGACACAGGCCAGCACCCAATTGAACCTGGGCCACGTCATCCATCAGCGCGGCAATTATCGTGGCAGCCTGCGTGGGCAGGGTTTCGAGCTGCGCAGCGATGCGGCGGGCGTGGTGCGCAGCGAGCGCGGCCTGTGGCTTGGTGCGTATCCGGCAGGGGCTGCCCAGCCAGCAGGTACGGCGGTGCAGGCCGGCGCGTTGCTGGCCCAGTGTAGGACGCTGGCCGCTGCGTTCGGCCAAAGCGCGCGCCTGCACGGTACTGCCGGGCTGCATGCCTCGACTGCGTTGACACCCCTGCGCGACGCGGCAATGGGCGTGGTTGCGGCCGATGACTTCGGCCGCGCGCGTGATGCTGCCGGTGACACGGTTGCAGCGGGTGGTGTCCCGCATTGCACGGCACCCCTGTTGGGCATGGTGGCGCCACGCAAGGCGCTGGTGGCGGGGCAGGCTGTGTTCTGGCAGGCCGGGCAAAGCCTGCTCCTGGGAGCAGGCGCTGCCGGGCAGGCCGTGGTGAAAGGCCACGCGCGGCTTCATGCGTCGCAGTCTGTCGGCGTGCTGGCTTCGGCCTCTGCTTCTGCATCGGGATGTCCGTCCGGCATGACCATCGCTGCCGGCGAGCAGCCGGTCGACATCCAGGCGCAGGGCGACGCGGTAAAGCTGCAGTCTCGGCAATCACAGCGCCTGGCCAGTACGCATGCAGCGGTTGAACTGGCGGCAGGACGTGCGCTGGTGGTGCAGGTGGAAGGCGGCGCCAGCCTGACGATCGAAGGCGGCAACATCCAGTTCAACTGCCCGGGAACCCTGACGGTGCACGCGGGCCAACACAGCTTCATCGGTCCGGCGTCGCTGGCCTATCCGCTGCACACGCTGGGCGCCGCACCCTGCCGTGCCCGCTTCCTTGTACGCGATCACGCCGGTGCACCGCTGGTGGGGGCGGCCTACTCGATGCAATTGCCGGATGGCCGCTGGCTGAGTGGAAACACCGACGGCGACGGACTCACCGAGGAGGTCGTCACCGATGGCCCGGAGAAGGTGGGCCTGTTCGTGGATGACGAACGGCACGAAGGCTACCTGCGCGACGCAGGCAACAGCTGAGCGGGTCAGAAGAAAGGAATCTGGTACATGAGTTCTGGAAAGTTCACCCTGTTCCGCCATGACGGGCATGGCAACGTCGTGCCCTGCGCGGACGTCACCTATCGTATCCGCGATGTACTGCATGGCTTCGCCGTCGTGGCATCCGGCACGACCGACAGCCACGGCGACACCGATCCTGTGACGCTGTCGGAGCGAGCGCAGACCCCGGCGCCACCGGTCCTTCCCGGCTGGCGCAGAGGCTGGCCGAACCTCGGCCCGGGGCCGGCCGGCCTGAAGCTGCCCTGGCCGCGGCGCAACGTGCCGGACGCAGCTGCCGGGGCCGGGCAGGGCGCCCGCCTGCCGCAGAGTGAGCATCGATACGAACTGCAGGTCCGCGATGACGCCAGCGGCGAGTGGACCGATCCGCTGCTGCACCCGGACTGCCATGAGCCCACGCAGCTGGGGCCGTGGAGCGAGGACCCACGGGCCGATGCGTCGCTGCGGCCTGCGTTGCAGGTGCGGCGACTGCGTCTGCGGCCGTTCCACCAGTTGCAGTTGCAGCGGCAGAGCCCGCCAACACCGGTGGCGGATGCCGGCTTTGTAGGCTATCGCCGCGACCGCGACGGCACTGAGGTGATCGCCCTCGACGTGCACGGGCGGCCGGTCCGTGGCGTAACGGATAGGCAGGGGATGACCCCGCGCCTGTTCTGCGAACAGGATCTGCGGCTGGTGTTCACCCTGCCGGGCAGCCGCAGCGAACTGCGCAGCGCGCTGTCCGAGCCACGGGTGGTCGGGCAACCGCGCCTGGTGCCGGTGGTGCCGGTGAAGATGCATGCGGTGGTGAGCGGCCCCGGCGAAGGCGCCACGCTGGAGCTGGCCGGGAAGATCAGTGCACCGGCGCTGCTGAATGTGGCCGACGAAGAACTGCTGCTGCTGACACCCGAGGTCTGGGAGGAGTTCCGCGAGGTTGCGCGATCCATTGAAGGCAGCCTCTCCGCCGTGCCGCGCGCCCGCTGGCAACTGGAGGAGGCGCTGGCCGGCCGCAGCCTGGAAGCGGTGGCCCAGGCCGAGAAGAACCTGGGCATGGCCGAGGACCGTGCAGCGGCCATGCTCAACCGCAACTTCGCGCGAAAGGCCGATCTGGTCGAAGTGATCACCTTCGAGAGTTACAGCCGCAAAGGGGACGGCGGGGCGCAGCAGGAGGTGGGCCTTCGCCGGAACTACCTGCCGCGGTTCAAGTACGACGAGTTCAAGGGGCGCCGGGTGATGGGCGTGCCCACCCACGTGGATCTGGGCATGTCGACACGGGCGGGCGACAGCGCGATGTCCGTGGGCAGCGCGGCCCGGCAGAAGGGGCCGGCCTTCCAGAACTTTGATTCACGCAAGTTCATGGAATCGCTGATGACGATCAAGGCCCAGATTGGCCGGAGCGTCAAGGCGCCGAACATCCAGTTCGACCTTATCGAGCTGGGTGGGAACCAGTTCTCCGAGCTGGTGCGCGCGTCGGAGACCTACTCGGTGGAGACCTCCGCGCAGTGGCTGCGGTTTGTGGCGGGTGCCGGGGCCAGTGCCCAGGCCGAGTGGGATCCACTACACCGCAAGGCCAGTGCCAAGGTCGATGCGGGTGCACATTACAAACTGGCGCTATTTGAAGCAAAGGCCGTGCATACGTGGTCGATTCCCTCGCGTACCGGGTGGATGCAGCGCTACGGCGATATCGACCTGGGCGCGATCGTATTCCAGATGTCGCTGGAACTGCACGGCTTTGCTGGCGTGAAACGGGCGTTGATGGGTGCTGCCGGCGTGAGCATTGATCGTGGTGCTGCCAAGGTCGAGGCGCAGCCGCGCGATCGTGACGACAGCTTCGTGCCCAGCTTCGACATCGTGCGCGGCATGCCCCGGGCTGACATGGGCGATCCACCGGACAAAGACGGCCGGCCGTCGAGACGGGGCGTGATGGCTGCGGTGGGCGAGAAGCCCCCGGAGAGCCTGAATGGCATGCGGGTGAATGCCGAGGCGTTTGTGGGTCTTGAGGCGGGCTTGACGCCTGCGGGTGAATTGCAATGGCTGCCGCCCCAGCAGGGAACACCGGTAACGCTTGCGAAGCTGAGCTTGGATACGGCCGCTTCTGCTGGGGCGGGGGCCAAGGCGCAGCTGTATGTGTATTACGCGGACGGGCGTTTCCGGATCAAGGTCAGTGCGCGGCTGTGTTTGGGCATCGGCTGCAGAGGGGCGCTGGATTTCGTGGTAGGCGTGGAAGGAATGCTGGAGTTTGCCAAGTGGGTGTATTACCAGTTGGCGCATGCGGGGTTCAGGGAGCTGATGTTCTTTGCGCGAGATGCGCTGAAGTACTTCTCCCAGATCGCCTTCCTCGAGGTGTCCGCCGGAGGATCTGTAGAAAGGTTCCTCGCCCAGAACATCGACCGCGCGCTCAAGGCTGTAGAAGATCAGATTGGCAAAGCGCAGATTGCGCGGAATCGAATTGAACTGGTTCGAAGAATCAACTCCGCTACGGGAAATTCAGATCTCAATAGTGCATGGCTCTTGTACGCAACACCTGTGACTCGTGGAATGATCCTCTACACCATCACTCGCCACAACTGGATAACGCATATGAATAGTCCAGCTGAATTCGAGGGGATTTTTGATCCTCAGCTGCACTACCTTCCTGATCACAAGAAGGCTGTAATCCGCGTGATAAGGGGCGTCAGCCTTGTCAGTGAATGGCTGGCGATGTTTCAGTACATGACTGCCGACGGCGAGATTAGCGGTGAGTCACTGGGCAAGCTTGAAGGCGATGTAATTAAATTTCTTGACTATGGGAACTCGCTGTCAGGTGACCTTAGAGGAAAAGTAATTGATCCAATCAATGTGGAAGGTGATGTGCCATCAGATCGGCTGGGGAGCAGCTACGTCGAGCAGTTCATTGCCCATCGCAGAAGACTGCTGGGTAGCTTTCCAAAGGGGTATGAGGTAGTGCAGTTGCAGCGGATGGACCTCGATGCGCTCCTGGCGCTTGACGGCAGGGACGCGCCTACATTTGCAAGCATTGATGGCGACTACCTGCGCTCGCGTGGGCAGGAACAACGGGCTGTTGCGATACTTGGTCACAGTGGTTCGCCTGCAAACGCATCCTAGTTTGCAGGCGTCACGACCCCAGAAATGAATAGCGGTGCAGGCCCGTTGCTGGGCCGCGTCAGCTGTCCTTTGAACTGGCAGGGCCGGCGGCTGCGCAACGGAACCTGTTTGAGCTGTTCGGATTGAACAGTCGCCTTCCTTCTTCCGAGAGAAGCGGGTCTGGAGAAGGGTCTGGAATGTCCTTGAACCGGGTAAACGTCATCGACACGATGAAGAGCGAGTCCCCTCCTCGATTGCTGTGGCTTCGTTGGACCTTCTCCTTGCCATGTGCAGGTCCGCGTGGATCTTGCGTGTCTGAAATGTCGTAAGTATTGCTATACCAATCAAGCATCCACTCAAATCCATGATCAATCATGTCGTACAGGCCCAACGGGGTGGGCGGATATTGTCCAAGCGGAGTAGGGCCAGACATATAGCCACGCTGGGAAGCATAGTGCGTGATGGTTCTGTAATCCCCGACATTCCTTCCATCGTCGACGCTCCCATCATCGGTGGGCCAGATCACGAACTGCCCTCGGTTGCGCGCCGCGTATTCCCATTGCGCCTCCGTCGGCAGCTCCATCTTGCGCCCGATAAGCCCGCCAACCCATCCACAGTACTGATGCGCCGACTCCCAGCTCACGCCGACCGGGAGGTCGTCTGGCAGGTTCCTGTACTTCAGATCCTTCGGGTACTGCGCTGTCCGGGGCTGGCCCGTTGCATCGGTATATACGTCGAAGTCGGCGTAGGTGATCTTTTTGGCGCCGAGTGCGTAGCTGCTCAGCGTTACCTCACGCAGTACGTCGTCGTCGCGCTCACCGCTGTAAGGCATCTTCGCGCGCGGATCGATGGGGCCGAAATCACCCATGATGAAGGTGCCGCCTTCCACCTCCACCAGGTCTTTTTTGGTCTTTTGCGACAGCGCTTCGATGCGCGCTGTGAGCTCAGGAGAGTGCTTCTGGGGCGCTTTGACGGTCGAGCCTTGGCACGCCGTCAGCAGAAGTGCTGTTGGCACAAGGGATTTCAGAAGGACGGGTGGAATAGGCGGCATGGAAAGCACCGATCAGTTCTGGATGGACTGAATTAGCGTAGCAATGCCAGATATGGGGAGGCACTTATGACGGGGTCAAGGAGTGTGAGGCGGCACTTTCCATAGGACGCAGAGATGCAGTGGCGGCGCATCGGAACCTGTTCAGGCTGTTAGGGTCGAAGAGATACTTCGCATCGTCGTCCAGAAGTGGATCTGGACCCGGATTTGGATGGCGTTTGAATCGAGTGAATGTCATCGATACGATGAAAAGAGAGTCTCCACCCTGATTGCCGCTGCTTCGCTGGACTTTTTCATCGCCATGCACTGGTCCGCGGGGGTCTTGTGTGTCGGAGATGTCATAAGGATCCCGATACCAGTCAAAGACCCACTCATACCCATGGTCGATCATGTCATACAGACCCAGTGGGGTGGGCGGGTACTGACCAAGAGGAGTTGGACCGACCGTGTAGCCATGCTTGGAGGCATACGCTCGGAGCGTCTTGTAGTCGCCAACATTCCTTCCGTCGTCGACGCTGCCATCATCGGTGGGCCAGATCACGAACCGGCCCCGGTTACGCGCCGCGTATTCCCACTGCGCCTCTGTCGGCAGCTCCATCTTCCGCCCGATCAGTTTTCCTACCCATCCGCAGTACTGCTGCGCGGCCTCCCAGCTCACACCTACCGGTAGGTCGTCCGGTATGTTTCTGTACTCTAGGTCGAACGGGTACTGCGCCGTTCGGGGCTGGCCAGTCGCGTCGGTGTAGACATCGAAGTCGGCGTAGGTGATCTTCTTCGCACCGATCGCGTAGCTGCTCAGCGTTACCTCACGCAGTACGTCGTCGTCGCGCTCACCGCTGTAAGGCATCTTTGCACGCGGATCGATGGGGCCGAAATCACCCATGATGAAGGTGCCGCCTTCCACCTCCACAAGGTCTTTTTTGGTCTTTTGCGACAGTGCTTCGATGCGCGCTGTGAGCTCAGGTGAGTGCTTCTGGGGCGTTTTGACGGTCGAACCTTGGCACGCCGTCAGCAGAAGTGCTGTTGGCACAAGGGATTTCAGAAGGACGGGTCGAAGAGGCGGCATGAGAAGCACCGATCAGTTCTGGATGGACTGAATCAGCGTAACAACGCTGCCGCAAGGCGCGTGGCGGCTCCACGGCTCAGGCATGGCGCCAGGTGCAGCCGGGTACGGCTGGTCGCTGCGTAGATCAAGGGCTGCCGATGGGTAGCGCCAACCAAGGTTGGCGTCCATCGATATGTCCCGCTACGGGCGCAGCAGTTGCCAACCAAGGTTGGCATCTACCGGGAGCGGAAGTGCAATCCGACCCGCGCGCCACCGATCGGCGCGGTATCGATCACCAATGCCGCATCATGCCGCTGTGCGATCTCTGCCACGATCGCCAGCCCCAGGCCGCAGCCTTCGCCCTCGCTGCTGGCCCGGTAGAAACGTTCCGTGACACGCCCGCGCTCGGCCTCGGCGATGCCGGCGCCGTCGTCGTCCACCCACACCTGCACGCCTTCGGCGTTCTGCTGCAGGCCGAGCGTGATCACCCCGCGCACGCTGCCATAGCGCAGGGCATTGTCCAGCAGATTGCCAAGCGCTTCGCGCAGGAGTTGCGGATCCCCCTGGATCAACACGCCCTCGTCGGGGCCGTCGTAACCCAGGTCTACGCCTGCGGCCAACGCCCTGTCCGCATAGCGCTCCACCACGCCGCGCGCCAGCACCGCCAGATCCACCGGCCGCAGCGGCAACGCGCTGCCCTGCGGATCTTCGGAACGGCTCAGCATCAGCAGCTGGTTGACCAGGTGCTGCAGCCGCGCCAGTCCGCCCAGCGTGCCGGACAACGCCAGCTGCTGCGCCTGTGGATCATGCTGGCGCAGTGAACTCTCCAGTTCCACCTGCATCGCCGCCAGCGGCGTGCGCAGCTGATGCGCGGCATTGCTGACGAAGCGCCGTTGCGCGGCCTGCATCGCGTCCAGACGCTGCAGCAGCGCGTTATAGGCCTCCACCGCCGGCCACAGTTCGCGCGGCGCCTCCTGCGCGGGCTCCAACGGCGCCAGCGGGTCGGGGCGTGGGCTGGCCAAGCGGCGCGCCACCTGGTTGGCATGGCGTGCGGCGGCGCCGGTACCCGACCACGCCAGCCACGCGGCCAGCGCGAGGATCGCGGCCTGGAACGGGATGCTGGTCATCAGCAGCTTGCGCTCCAGCCGGTGGCGCTTGCGCAGCGTTTCGGCCACGCGTAGCCGGATGTCGTGGCCGGGTCCGGCGCTGACCACTACTTCGACCATGCGCACCGGCTGCCCACGTAGCCGTGCGTCGTAGTAGACGGCCTCGTCATCGCGTGCGGCGGCAACGGCAGGGCGCGGCAATGCTTCGGGCAGGTCACCGTACAAGCGTCCGCCCCCGGCATCGACCACTTCGCCATGCACTTCATCGGTGGTGTCCCAGGTGAACATGCGCGACACCGCTGGGGTGATCTCGATCGAGGCCCGCCCATCCTGCACCTCCACCAGTTCGGACAACGACATTGCCGAGTCCAGCAGCCAGCGGTCGTAGACCTGGCCGGCGTAGAAGCGCGCCAGTGCGAATGAACCCACCGCGCTGCACAACATCAGCACCAGCAGCGGCAGCCACAGGCGCCGCAGCAGCAGTCCGCGCAGGCTGTGCACGCGCTCAGTCACCGCCGGCCTCCAGCCGATAGCCGAGGCCGCGCAGCATGCGGATGCCAACGCCGGCACGCGCCTGTTCCAGCTTGCGGCGCAGGCGGCTGACATGCACTTCGATCACCGACAGGTTGGCCTCGTGGTCCCAGCTGTACAGCGCATCGAACAGGCGCTGCTTGGTGACGGTACGGCCGGGATGCTGCATCAGCGCCTCGACCAGCGCCAGCTCACGCGCGGTCAGTTCGACACGCTGGCCATCCACCTGCGCCTCGTTGCGGATGCTGTCGAAGCACAACCGGCCCAACCGCTTCTGCGCCGGTGCATCGCTGCGGCGGCGTGACAGAGCACGCAGCCGCGCTTCCAGCTCACCCAGTGCGAAAGGCTTGGCCAGGTAATCATCGCCACCGCGGTCCAGCCCCAGAATGCGATCGTCGACGCCATCGCGCGCGGTCAGGATCAATACCGGCAGGGTGACACCGTCGTTGCGCAACCGCGACAGCAGGTCGAGGCCATCGACATCGGGCAATGAGAGATCCAGCACCATCACGTCATATGGCGCACTGGCCAGCGCGGCCGGCGCATGCAGCCCGCGCGAGAGGTGGTCGCACAGGTGCCCGGCGCCCTGCAGGGCGCGGATCAGTCCATCGGCCAGGGCGGCATCGTCTTCGATCAGCAGGATTCGCATTGCAAGCTTCGTGCAAGGTTGGGGCAAGTTTGGCGCAAGTGCGTCACCTTACCGTGACGCGCATGAATTTCTCCCTTCGACTTGCGGCTGTGCTGGCCGCCCTCGTTTGCGCGCCCGCAGCTTCGGCGCTGTCCCTGGCTGACGCGCAGCGCGTCATGGAGGCGCACAACCCGGACCTGCGTGCGGCGGCACTGGAGCTGCGCGGCGTGCAGGGTGATGCGCAGACCGCCGCCCTGCGGCCCGCGGCCGAGCTGTCGATCGGCAGCAGCAAGATCAGCCCCAAGCATGGCATCGGCCCCGGCCGCTGGCAGGACAAGCGGGTGGACAGCACGCTGGGCCTGGGCTGGACCTGGGAGCGTGGTGGCAAGCGAGCGCTGCGCATCCGCCAGGCGGACGCGTTGCTGCAGGTGGCCGCGCTGGAAATGCTCGATACCCGACGCCGCCAGCAGGTGGCGCTGCACGAGGCCTATTTCGGCCTGAAGAGCGCGCAGGAGCAGGCGCAGATTGCCGAGGCCAACCGCCAGAGTTCGAACGAACAGATGGCGGCGGCGGACAAGCAGGTCGCAACCGGGGCGATGGCGCCGGTCGATCGTGCGCGGTTGGCGGTGGACGACCTTGCCGTGGCTGATGCCGCGCGCGAGGCGGTGCTGGATCTGCGCGACGCCCGGCACGCGTTGGGGCTGCTGCTCGGCAGCGATGACAGCAGCAGCCTCAGTGCCGACGACCCGTGGCCCGACACCCGCAGTGTGGCCGCCACGCGTGGGTTCGACCCGCAGCAGCGTGCCGATCTGCGTGCCGCACAGTCGCGCCTGGCCGCCGCCGATGCCGGTGTGGCGCTGGCCCGCAGCGAGCGCCATCGCGACATCCAGCTGGGCGTGGAGGCCGAGCGTGAGCCGACCGACATCAGTGGTGTCACCTGGGGGGTGTCGTTGACCATTCCGCTGGGTGGACCGTCGCGCGCACGCGGTGCCATCCAGCGCGCCGAAGCAGATCGTGACAGTGCGGCACTGGAACTGCAGGTGCTGCAGCGCGAAGCGCGCGCCGAACTGGACCAGCTGCAGGCCAGCGCACAGTCCGCCGCACAGCGCCGCACCGATTACGAAGGGCTGCAGTCCGATGCCGCGCGCAAGGCGCTGCAGGGCATCGAGCTGGCCTACCGCCGCGGTGCCGCCAGCCTGACCGACCTGCTGGATGCGCGCCGCAGCTGGCGCGACTTCGAGGCCGCGCTGATCGAGGCGCGTGCCGACCATGCCATTGCCTTGGCGCGCTGGGAAGCCGCCACATCCGTTACCGAAGGAGAGTCCCGATGAAGTCCACCGTCGCCCATCGCCCGCGCGCGCGCCCTGCGCTGCTGCCGGCGTTGCTGGCACTGGCCCTGCTCAGTGGCTGTGGCCGCGAGCCGGCGTCGTATGCCGAAGATGCGCCGCAGGTCAGTGCCGGCCAGATCCAGTTTCCGGCCGATAGCCGCCAACTGGACATGCTGCGCAGCGAGGCGGTGACCGCCGGTGCCAGTGCCAGCCTGCAGCTGCCGGGCCGTGTGGTCTGGGATGAGACCCGCTCCAGCGCATTGCGCACGCCGCTGCCGGGGCAGGTCGCGCGCATCGAGGCGCAGCCGGGCCAGCAGGTAAAGGCGGGCCAGGTCATCGCCTGGATCACTTCGCCGGAGTTCGGCCAGGCCCAGGCTGAGGGCGCACGCGGCCGCGCCGAGCTGCAGCAGGCGCGCAAGGAGCTGCAGCGCACCCGCGAGCTGCACGCCGCTGGCGTGGCGTCCGGGCGCGAGCTGGATGAGGCCGAGGCCAACTTCGCCGGCAGCCAGGCCGATCATGCGCGCGCAACCGCCTTCGCCAAGGCCTATGGCAACGGCCAGCACGTCGATCAACGCCTGCCGCTGCGTGCGCCCATCGATGGTCTGCTGGTGGAACGGCGGATGAGCCCGGGCATGTCGGTCAGCCCCGACAGCGAACAGCCGCTGGCGGTGATCGGCGATCCGGATCGCCTGTGGCTGCTGCTGGACATTCCCGAAAGCCTGGCCGGGCGATTGAAGGCCGGCATGCCGGTGAGCGTGCCCGGCGCCGATGGTAAACCCCTGCAGGCCACGCTGCAGCATGTGGATGACTTCGTCGACAGCGAGCGTCGCGTGGTACAGGCCCGCGCCGAGCTGGACAACCGCTCGCGTGGATTCAAGGCCGGGCAGTATGTGCGCGCACAGGTGGCGCTGCCGGCCGAGGGCGGCGTCTCGCTGCCCGATGCGGCGGTGCTGTTGATCAACGGCACGCAGGTGGTGTTCGTGGAGGAGGGCAAGGGCCGCTTCGTGCGCCACGCCGTGCATGCCGAAGAACTGGGCGATGGCCGCCTGTGGGTGCGTGAGGGCCTGGCGGCAGGCAGCAGGGTGGTGGTCGAAGGTGGCCTGCTGCTGCAGCAGCTGGTCGACAGTGCGCCGACGGCGGCCAGCAGCGGCACGGGGCACGCCGCCCCATGATCGATCGCCTGATTGCCTATTGCCTGCGCCAGCCACTGATGGTGATGCTGGCGCTGCTGCTGTTCATCGGCGCGGGCATCGCCGCGTTCCGCGTGCTGCCGGTGGAGGCCTTCCCGGACGTGTCCGACACCCAGGTGACGGTGGTCTCGCTGCACCCGGGCCGCGCCGCCGAAGAGGTGGAGCGCGAGGTGACGATGCCGCTGGAGGTGGCGCTGTCCGGCATTCCGCATTCGGTGCGGGTGTTCTCGCATACCCAGTTCGGCCTGTCGATGATCATCCTGACCTTCGATGACAAGGCCGATGACTATTTCGCGCGCCAGCAGGTGCTGGAACGCCTGCAGGGCGTGGAGCTTCCGGAAGGAGTGACGCCGGAGCTGGAGGCGATGAGCTCGGCGGTGGGCGAGATCTACCGCTACGTGCTGAAAGGCCCGCACCTGACCTCGACCCAGCTGCGCACCGTGCAGGAATGGACGATGGAGCGCAGCCTGCGCACCGTACCGGGCGTGGCCGATGTGATCAGCTTCGGCGGCTTCGCACGGACCTTCCAGGTCAAGCCGGACCTGGACAAGCTGCGCGACCGCGGCATCAGCCTCGGTGAGTTCGCCGAGGCCCTGGAGAAGGGCAGTTCGAATGCCGGCGGCGGTTACGTGGAGCGTGGCCAGCAGCAGTTCCTGATCCGCGGCGTGGGCCTGATGCGTTCGCCAGCCGACATCGGCAACGTGGTGGTCGGGCAGCGCGGCGGTACGCCGATCCTGGTACGTGACCTGGCCAGCATCGCCGACACCGGGCTGCCGCGGCAGGGCCTGGTCGGGCAGGATGACAACGACGATGCGGTGTTCGGCATGGTGCTGATGCGCAAGGGCGAGAATCCGTCCGACGTGCTCGACGCCTTGCATGCGCGCATCGCCGAGATCGAGGCGAACCAGTTGCCGGCCGGGGTCAGCATCGAGCCGTTCTACGACCGCTCCTGGCTGGTTTCGACCACGCTGAAAACGGTGTTCCGCAACCTGCTGGAAGGCGCCGTGCTGGTGTTCCTGGTGCTGTGGCTGTTCCTGTACAACGCCCGCGCGGCGCTGATCGTGGCGGCGATGATGCCGCTGGCCCTGCTGTCGACCTTCCTCGGCCTGCACCTGTGGGGCGTGCCGGCCAACCTGCTGTCGTTGGGGGCGATGGACTTCGGCATCATCATCGACGGTGCGGTGATCGTCACCGAGCACATCGTCTCGCGGCTGTCGAAGCTGCCCCCCACGGCAGACAGGAAGACGCGCTTCTCGACCATCCTTTCAGCGGCATCGGAAGTGGGCCGGCCGACGTTCTTCTCGATGATGATCATCATCGCCGCGCATATCCCGATCTTCACCCTGCAGCGCCAGGAAGGCCGCATGTTCGCGCCGATGGCCTATTCGGTGACCTCGGCGTTGATCGGTGCGTTGATCCTGGCGCTGACCGTGGTGCCGCTGTTCTGCTACTGGTGGCTGCGGCGCGACCGCATGCGCGACGGCAATCCGCTGATGGACCGCCTGACCGGGTGGTACAAGCCGGTGCTGGAGCGTGCGCTGGCCCGCCCGCGCGCGGTGGTGCTGACCGCGGCGGCGTTGCTGGTCGGCACGCTGGCGCTTGGCACCCGGCTGGGCTCGGAGTTCCTGCCCGAGCTGGACGAAGGTTCGATCTGGTTGACCGCCACGCTCGACCCCAGCACCAGCCTGGCCGAGGCGCAGCAGCAGTCGCGGCGCATCCGCGAACTGGTCGGCACGTTCCCGCAGGTATCGACGGTGGTGGCCAAGCTGGGGCGCCCGGAAGATGGTTCCGACGCCAAGGGTGCCAACCAGATCGAGGCGTTGGTGGCATTGAAGCCGGAGAAGGAATGGCCGAAGGGCGTGGACAAGCGGCAGCTGGTGAGCGACCTGCAGCGCACGCTGGAGCAGCGCATACCAGGGCCGGAATTCTCGATCTCGCAGCCGGTGCGCGACAACATCCTGGAGAGCATTTCGCAGATCAAGGGCCAGGTGGTGATCAAGGTCAGCGGTTCGGACCTGGACGTGTTGAACCGGCAGGCCCAGGCGATCCTCGGCCAGGTGCGCAGCGTGGACGGCGTGGAGAGCGCCTTCATCGACCGCGACGGCGCGTTGCCGCAGCTGCAGATCGAGATCGATCGTGACCGGGCCGCGCGTTATGGCCTGAATGTGCGCGACATCGACGAAGTGATCGAGACCGCACTGGGTGGGCGCCAGGTCGGCGAGCTGTGGGAGGGCGACCGCAGGTTCCCGATCACGCTGCGGCTGGACGACGCCGACCGCGACCTGCAACGGCTGCGCACGGTGCCGGTGGGCATCGGTGACGGCCACGCGGTGACGCTGTACGATGTGGCCGAGTTCCGCATGGCCAGCGGCGCGATCAACATCTCGCGCGAGAACGCGCAGCGGGTGAAGGCGGTCAGCATATTCATCGCCGGGCGCGACATGGGCAGCGTGGTGGCCGACATGCGCAAGCGCGTGGATGCCAGCGTGCAGCTGCCGGAGGGCTACCGGCTGGAGTGGTCCGGTGAGTTCGAGAACCAGCAGCGCGCGATGAAGCGGCTGGGCTGGGTGATTCCGCTGTCGGTGCTGCTGATCTTCGTGCTGCTGTTCGATGCCTTCAAGGACATCAGCAGTGCGGCGCTGATCCTGGCCAACGTGCCACTGGCGATGATCGGCGGCATCCTGGCGCTGTGGCTGACCGGCATTCCGTTGTCGGTGTCGGCGGCGATCGGCTTCATTGCATTGTTCGGGCAAGCCGTGTTGAACGGGGTGGTGATGCTCAGTCGCTTCGCCCAGTTGCGCGAACAGGGCATGGACCTGCTGCAGTCTGTGGTGCAGGGTTCGCTGCAGCGCCTGCGCACGGTGCTGATGACCGCGCTGCTGGCGATGTTCGGCCTGCTGCCGATGGCAACCTCGCACGCGATCGGTGCCGAGACCCAGAAGCCGCTGGCGGTGGTGGTGATCGGCGGCCTGCTGTCGGCGATGCTGCTGACCCTGCTGGTGCTGCCCACGCTGTACTACTGGGTGCACCGCCGCCGCGAGGCGCGGTAGGTGCCAGCCCTGGTTGGCGCGTGCGGAACGCCCACCAAGGTGGGCGGCTACCCGGTGTGCCGTGCCCTGGTGGATGCCAACCTTGGTTGGCATGCGCCAAGGCGGCCACCCAGCGGGCGACGAACAGCGTGCCGTGATCTGGTAGATGCCAACCTTGGTTGGCATGCGCCAAGGCGGCCACCCAGCGGGCGACGAACAGCGTGCCGTGCTCTGGTAGATGCCGACCTTGGTTGGCATGCGCCAAGGCGGCCACCCGGCGGGCGACGAACAGCGTGCCGTACCCGGGTAGATGCCAACCTTGGTTGGCATGCAGCACCGGCCCACGGCGGACAATCGTGCATAATCAACCCACACCATCCGGATAGCCGAACAATGGACCGCTTTACGGCCATGCGCGCCTTCGTCCGTATCGTCGAGCGCCGCAGTTTCACCCGCGCCTCCGAGGACCTTGGCCTGCCACGGGCCACGGTGACCGACGCGATCAAGGCGCTGGAACAGCGCTTGGGGGTGCGCCTGTTGAACCGGACCACGCGGCTGGTGGTACCGACCCTGGAGGGTGAAGCCTTCTACGGTCGTTGCCTGCGCCTGATCGCCGACATGGACGACGCCGAGGCGGCGTTCCGTGACGTGCCACCGCGTGGCCCGCTGCGCATCGAGGTGCATGGCACGCTGGGCCGGCATCTGCTGTTTCCGCACCTGCCGGATTTCCTGCAGCGCTACCCCGACATCGAGCTGGACGTCAGCGAGGGAGACCGCTATGTCGACCTGCTGCGCGAAGGCGTGGATGCGGCCGTGCGGGTCGGCACGCTGGCCGACAGCGACCTGGCGGCGCGACGGCTGACGCTGCTGCGCGAGGTCACCGTGGCCTCGCCGGGCTATGTGCAGGCCCGGGGCCTGCCCGTGGATATCGACTCGCTGAAGAACGGCCACGACATGATCGGCTATCGCTCCAGCGCCACTGGCCAGCTGATTCCCCTGGAGTTCCAGCAGGACGGGCAGGTCTGCTACGTGCCGCTGCCGGCACGGGTGCTGGTGTCCGGTGCGGATGCGTTCCTCGGCGCCGCGCTGGCAGGGCTGGGCATCATCCAGGCACCGCGTTACCGCATGGATCCGTACATTGCGCGGGGCGAGTTGGTCGAACTGCTGCCGCAGATGCCGCCAACGCCGAGCCCGCTGAACCTGGTCTACCCGCGCAACCGCACGCCCTCGCCGCGGTTGCGGGTGTTCATCGACTGGGTGGCGGCGCTGTTCGAGCGGACGCCGTAGTGCCGGCCGCTGCGCTCGGCAGCAGCAGTTCGAACACGGTGCCGGTTTCATCCGAGGCGACGCCGACGCTGCCGCCATGGGCCTGGGCGATGGCGCGGGTGATCGCCAGGCCCAGCCCGGCGCCTTCATGGCGGCTGCGCTCGCCACGGTAGAAGCGGTCGAACAGGCGCGGCAGCGCTTCGGCGGCAATCGGCGTGCCGATGTTGTGCACGCTGATCCTGCACCGGCCAGCCCCCTGTTCCAGCCGTACCCGCACCTCGCTTCCCGCGCGGGCGTGCTTCAACGCATTGGACAACAGGTTGGCGATCGCACGGTGCAGCATCAACGGGTTGCCATCGACGCGCGCGATACCGTCGCGGCGCAGCGTCAACTGCCGGTCCTCGGCCAGCAGCCCGTAGAACTCCAGCAGCGAGTCCACCACCGCATCCAGCGCCACCGGCTCGCGCGAAGGCAGTACACCGGGTGTCTCGGTCTGCGCCAGGTACAGCAGGTCACCCACGGTCTGCGCCAGCTGCTGCAGCTCTTCCGCACAGGAGGCCAGCGTCTCCCGATAAGCCTCGCTGCTGCGTGGATGGGCCAGTACGACCTGCACCTGGGTCAGCATGTTGGTGATGGGCGTGCGCAGTTCATGGGCAAGGTCGCCGCTGAACTCGGTGAGGCGCGCGAAATCCTGCTGCAGCCGGGCCAGCATGCCGTTGAGGGCCTGCGCCAGCTGCTCCAGCTCGGCCGGCGCCCGGCGTGCACTCAAGCGCCGCTGCAGGCGCCCGGCGGTGATCTCGCGGGCGTCATCGGCCAGCGTGCGCAGGGGGCGCAGCGTGCGCTGCACCACGTAGCCGCCGAGCAGGCTGCTGGCCACCGCCGCGGCGACGATCGCAATGGCGAGCAGATGGCGGAAGCGCTGCAGGAACGCGGTATGGCGGGCATCGTCGATGGCCAGCAGGGTGACCAGCTGGCTGCCGTCTGCCAGGGTCTGGCGCAGGTGCAGGGCATGCATGCAGCGGCCATCGGCAAGCGTCCAGTCATGCCGGCGCGGTACCGTATCGACGGGTTGGCGGCGGGCATGTTCGCGCAGCAGCGGCGGTGCGGTGGAGAACAGCACGCGGCCGCGATCATCGGCGATATGGAAGGCGATGTCGGGATGATGGCCGAGCGCGGCGGCCAGCCGTTGCGCGCGTGCCGATGCCGGCCCGCGGGAGGCCAGGTCGTTGATCAGCGCGACCTTGTTCTCCAGCTCGGTGAAATCCTGCGCGACCAGATCGTGACGGGCGCTGACATATATCGCGACGCCCAGCGCCGCCAGCACCAGTGTGGCCACGGTGGCGAACAGCACCGTCAACCGCACCGCCATGGAACGGCGCAGGCTCATCCGTCGCGCGCAGCACCGTCCTCCGGCGCCTCCAGCACATAGCCCATGCCACGCACGGTCACGATCAGCTTGGCGTCGAACGCGTCGTCGATCTTCGCGCGCAGGCGGCGGATGGCCACATCGATCACATTGGTGTCGCTGTCGAAGTTCATGTCCCACACCTGCGAGGCGATCAGCGAGCGGGGCAGCACTTCACCCTGGCGGCGCGCCAGCAGCTCCAGCAGGGTGTATTCCTTCTGGCTGAGCGCGATGCGCTGGCCGGCCCGCTCCACCCGGCGCCGCAGCGTATCGACCACCAGATCGGCGATGACGATGCGCTCGGCCTGCGGCAACGCCTGGCCTCGGCGCAGCAGGGTGCGCACGCGCGCGAGCAGCTCGGCGAAGGCAAAGGGCTTGGCCAGGTAGTCGTCGGCGCCCAGCTCCAGTCCGTGCACCCGGTCGGCGATGCTGCTGCGTGCGGTAAGGAACAGCACCGGCAGCGGCCAGCCGTCCGCGCGCAGCCGCGACAGCACGTTCCAGCCGTCCAGCCCGGGCAGCATCACGTCGAGGATGACCAGCTGGTACTCGCCGGTGCCGGCCAGATGCAGTCCATCGACACCATTGCAGGCCAGGTCGACCACGTAGCCGGCTTCGATCAGGCCCTGGCGCAGGTAGTTGCCGGTCTTGGGTTCGTCTTCGACGATCAGCAGTTTCATGGTGCGCCCATCATCGCAGCTTGCGCCTGCATCGGGCCGGGCCGCTCATGCCAGCGGATCCAATGTGCCCGGCACCGCCACGCAGGCCAGCACCAGCAGCACCAGCACCGACTCGCAGGCCAGGCTGTGGCGCAGGGCGCGCAGTGGGCGCGGCTGCCAGCCGCCGCGGATGGACACCGCCAGCGCGGGTACCAGCCGCCAGCGATGCAATGCGGCCAGCGCCAGCATGCCGCCCACCAGCGCCAGCTTGAGCAGCAGCCAGCGTCCATGTGTGGTGCCGGCCAGGGTCTGCACCGATCCCCCAAGATCGACATAGGTATAGGTGCCGGTCATCGCCAGCGTCGCGACGATGAGCGTGCCGGGCAGGGCGAAGCCGTGCGCCGCCCGCCACAGTGCATGGGTACGCTCGCGCAGGCCCACGCCCTGCGGGCGCAGCGCCAGTTGCAGCAGGGCGGCGATCGCGCCCACCCAGGCGCCCGCGGCCAGCAGATGCGCGATGCCGGCGATCAGCCGCAGCGTGCCGCCGGGGCCGTCACCGGCGGCGGCATGGCCGTTCCAGGCCAGGCTGGCCAACGCGACCGCCGACAGCAGCATCAGCGCGGCACGCCATCGGCCCTGCAATGGGCGGTTGATCGCCAGCAGCGGCAGCATCGCCAGCAGGGTCGCACCCCGCAGCAGGCCTGCCTGGCCCACCGGCGTTCCGGTGAGGAACCAGTGTGCGGTCGCGCCGTCGATGTCGGTTGGCGCGATGCCGAGCACGCCGGAAAGCCGGGTCAGCGCGTCGACGGCCACCAGCAGCAGCGCGATGAAGGTCATTGCCAGCAAGGGGCCGCGCGGCAGCACCGGACGCACGAACAGCGTGCGCCCGAACAGCAGCATCAGCGCCACATACAGTGCCAGCCTCAGCCCGTACGGCGAGAGCTCGACCACAAGCGCGGCCTTACTTCACGGTAAAGCGGTAGGTGCCGGTGACCGGATGGCTGTCCTGGCCGACTGCGCGCCATTGCAGTGCGTAACGGCCTGCGGGCAGCGGCTTGCCGAACCGCGCGCGCAGGGTGTGGCCGTCTTCGGAGACCTCCTGCGCGGTGGTCGGCATGGCCATCTTCATGCGGCCGTGGTCCATGCTCAGCTCGATGCGGGTGGCACGCGGCATCACCTTCTCACTGAACTGCAGCTCGATCTGGCTGGCCGGGGCCACGCTGGCATCGGCGGCCGGCGTGGCCCGCACCAGGCTGGGATGGGCCAGCGCCAGCGGCGCGATGGCGAGGCCGGCCAGCATCAGCATGAGCGGGGCGGGACGCAGCAGGGAACGGATCATTGCGGAGCACCTGTGGGGAATGAGGCCCTCAGGGTGGAGGCCGGCACCTTTCGATGGCCTGACCTGGACATTACCGGTCCGTAAGGTTGGCCGGTGCTGCACGGCGGCGATCCGGATCACCCGCTGCGCGCCTGCCCGATCCAGGCCGAGGGCGAACAGCCAAGCACACGGCGGAAGGCCGCGCTGAACTTGCTGGGGTTGGCGTATCCGCTGGCCAGCGCAACGTCGGTGACGGTGCGGCCCTGCGCCAGCGCGGCGCCGGCCCGCTGCATGCGGTGCCGGGTCAGGAATGCATACGGTGGCAGCCCGGTGGCGGCGCGCAGGGCACGGCCGAAGCTGGACGGCTGCATCTGCACTGCGGCAGCCAGCTCGGTGACGGTCAGCGGCTGGCCCTGCTGTGCATCGATGTAGTCCTTCAGCTGCAGCAGCCGTTGTGCCGACAGGGGTGTGGCGGTGCCGCCCACCTCGCGCCGTTGGCCGGCAAGCTGGCCCAGGCGATGCAGCAGCACCTGCGCGCCGTGTTCGAGAAAACCGGGCAGGCACGCACCGGCCTGCGCGCTGCACCACAGCGCCTGTAGCACCGAGGCCACCACCGGGTCGTGGTGAAGCCGCGCCGCCAGCGGTTGCAGGTGCTGCAGCGTGGGCGCGTCATGTGGGTACGCGTGGGTGTCGATGGCAATGCCGAGCACGTCGACGGCGGGGCTGGCGTAGGTGCCGCTGTCGCCAGGCAGGACCAGGTTGAACTGGCCCGGTCGCCACGGGGCCTGCAGCACGCCGGTGAGCGTGCGCTGATGCAACCACCCTCCGCCGGCCATGGCCATGCCCAGGCGCAGTTGCCGCGGATGGCCCATCTCGCCTTCGCTGGCCTCGAAGCGGTGGCGCAGCAGGACCACCGCCCCGTCCGGGCTGACGTGGGCGGCCGCAGGCTGGGGGCCGGTTTCGCGCAGCAGCTGGTCGGCGAGGGCGGGCATCACGGATCCGGAAATGGAGCGGCGCTGCCGCGAATGGAGTGGCGGGATGGCGCGAATGTTACAGGATAACACTCTTGACCCGCGCTGCCGCCGCCCGCGCGTCCGCCTTTCCATCCGTTGAGGTCTGTCCGTTGAAGTCGTCCACGCCTGCTGCCGCCCTTGTTGCGGCATCCCTGCTCATTCCTGCCATGCCCGCGCTTGCCCAGCAGGCCGACCCGGCCACGCTTGACGGTGTCCGTGTCACCGGCTCCAAGCGCGATACCCCGTACCTGAAGAGCGACCTGTCGGTCACCGTGCTTGATCGGCAGGCGCTGAAAGAGGCCGGTGTCACCGAGTTCCGTGACCTCGACAAGCTCGCCCCGAACGTGAAGTTCAATGCGATGGGCCAGCTGAGCAACATGTTCATCTCGATCCGCGGCATCGAGTCCAACCCGTTCCTGGTCAACCGAGCATCGGTCTACATCGATGGCATTCCGTTCCGTGAACTGAGCAATGCCGTGCTCAACCAGGTCGAGTCGGTGGAGGTGCTGCGCGGGCCGCAGGGCACGCTGTACGGGGCCAACAGCGAGTCCGGCCTGGTGCTGGTGCGCACGCGCGGTCCGGCCGATGCGCGCGAAGGCGAACTCAATGTGCGCAGTACCTGGTTCGGCAATGGCAACGGCACGGCGCTGGATGGCTTCCTGGCCGGCCCGTTGAGCCACGATGGCCGCCTGTCCGGCTCGGTGGCGTTCATGGGCTCGGACGAGGATGCCTACCTGAAGAACCTCACACCCTCCGGTGCGCGCGGAAAGGTGGGCGAGGGCTACATGCAGGGCAAGCTGCGCTGGCGGCCGAGCGACTACGTTTCGGTGAATGCACTGGCCTACCATCTGCGCACCCGCGCGCCGGGCATGTTCGAGTACGAGTACCTGCCGCTGGATACCGGCCTGTACAACCGCACCTACGGCAGCTCGCTCAACGGCGGCCGTCGTGCCGGTGATTTCACCTACATCAATGACGCACCCAAGCGCACCGCGAAAGATGAGTCGGTGGCGGGCCTGAGCGCGCAATGGCAGCTGCAGGCCGGCACGCTGGACGTGGCCGCCTCCTGGCGGAACGAGGAAGTGACCTCGGCCGGCTACGACTTCGACATGACCCAGAGCCCGGCACTGGCAGGCCGCATCTACGACCGGAAGAACGAATGGACGGCCGAGGCGCGCTTCAGTTCGCCCAGTGACCAGGCGCTGACCTGGATGGCCGGTGTGTCCACCTACCGCAACAGCAAGGATTCGATCCTGGGTACGTTCGTCGGTCCTGCGCTGCGTGGGCTGGACAGCTACAACCTGGCGCCGCGGCAGACCTCGAAGGGGGAGGACTACAGTGTGTTCGCCACCGCCAGCTACACCTTCCCGTCGCTTCCACAACTGACCGCAAGTGCGGGCCTGCGCCATGAGCAGGCGCGGCGTTCCACCGAGCAGCGTGCCGGTGCGCTGGACCTCGGCGCCGGCGGCCGCGTGCTGTACCGCGATGCCGCGCTGGCGCATACCTTCTCGGCCACGCTGCCGCGGGTGTCACTGCGCTACGACGCCACCGACGACCTGTCGTTCTATGCGGCCTCGGCCAAGGGCTACATTCCGGGCGGCTTCAACCTGGCCGCAGCGCAGAGCGATGTGGTCAACGACAAGGTGCTGCGCTATGAGTCCGAGCGCATGTGGAGCCATGAGCTGGGCTTCAAGATGAACCTGGCCGGCGGCCGTGGCCACATCGGCGGTGCGCTGTTCCACATCACCTCGGACAACTGGCAGGAGATCCAGGTGGCCACCGATGCCAACGGCCGCCCGATCTCGTCGGACTACGTGGGCTCGGATGCGTCGATCCGTTCGCGCGGCGCGGAACTTGAAGGCGTGTTCGAGGTGATGCCCGGCTTCACCCTGATGGCCAATGTGGGCTATGTCGATGCCAAGTACACCAGGCTGTGGGTCAGCGTCGACCAGAACCTGGACGGCAAGCGGGTCAAGCTGACCCCGCATTACACCGGCTATCTGGCGGCGCGCTACCAGTTCGAGTCTGGCCTTTACGCGCGGCTGGAGTCGCAGTTCACCGGTTCCAGCGCGCTGGACGAGCGCAACCGCGCGTTCCAGCCGGCCGTCGCGGTGCTGGGCGTGCAGCTGGGCTATGAGCGCGGGCCGTGGAGCACACGCGTGTTCGTACAGAACCTTACCAACAAGCGCCGCATCAACGGCCTGATCTTCGACAACCTGGCGTTCGGCCGCGACGGCAACTACTACGGCCCGGTCGACAGCCCGCGCATCTTTGGTGCGGAAGTCGGCTATCGCTTCTGAGGTGGCGGGGCACGCGCCGGCCAGCGGCCGGCACTACCGGTGGTGGTGCGGCGCAGACGGCCCGCGCTTCCAACGGACGGTAGTGCCGGCCGCTGGCCGGCATCTTCGGAACGCTACCGGTGCTGGTGCAGTGCGCGCCTGTTGCCAATATGCGCACAGGCCAGCAGCACGCCACCACAGGCCGTTGCCACCCCATGCCACAGCAGCGATTCCTTCAGCGGCAGGTACAGCGACGCCGACAGCAGCAGGCCGGCGCCCACGCAGGCCAGCCGCAGCGGCCACCTGCGACCATGCCGGCGCAGCCCCGCCGTGGTGCTGGCCAGCGCCAGCGCCGAGGCCACCAGCGCGAACAGCCACTCCCAGCGCGACATCATCAGCAGCAGCGTCATCGCGCCATGGCCGGGGTGCTGGAACGAGCGCAGCGCCATCATCGCGGCCGGCACGAACGCCAGCAGCAATGGCAGGGCGACGCAATGGGCGGCGCAGGCCAGCGACAGCCAGGCACCGGCCAGATCGAGGCGGGGATGCCAGCGTGCCGAAGCTGGCGGCTGGGCCAGGGCCCTTGCGGGCATCGAGGGGATATGGTCCATAATGTTACATAGTAACAATTGGAGTCTCCCCCATGAAGCTTCCCGCTGCTTTTTTCCTGCTGCTGGCTGCCAGCGCCGCGCAGGCCCATGACGTCCGCCAGCTCGGTGCGCACGTGCACGGCCAGGCCACTGTTGATCTCGCGCTCGATCAGGGCGTGCTGGAACTGGCCCTGCAGGCGCCGGGTATCGGCATCCTCGATTTCGAGCGACCGCCGGCCAACGCCGCTGAGCGGGCTTCGCTGGCACGCGCCACCGCGGTGCTGAAGAGTGGCAGCTGGGTAACGCTGCCGACGGCGGCGCATTGCCGGCTGGCCCGCAGCGATGCCAGCGCCGAGGGCTTCGATGCGACCGCCGCGGCACCGGCTGCCGGGCAGCACCGTCACGCCGGCTTCAGCGCCAACCTGCAGTACCGCTGTGCCAATCCCGCGGCGTTGCGCGCCCTGGTGATGCGCCTGCCAGCCGTGTTCCCAGGCCTGCACGAGGTCATCGTCAACACCGCAACCGATCGTGGCCAGGGCCGCAGCGTGCTGACCGCCACCCAGCTGCGCGTGGTACTGGCGCCGTGAGCAGCGCTGCGCTGATCAGGCTGGATGAGGTGCAGTTCGGCTATGGCCTGCGCCTGGTGCTGGACATTCCGCAGCTGTGGATCGAGCAGGGCAGCAGCGTGCTGCTGCGTGGGATCAGTGGTGGCGGCAAGAGTACGCTGCTGGGTCTGTTGGCCGGGGTGCTGCTGCCTGGCAAGGGCCGCGTCGAGGTGGCCGGGCAGGCGTTGCAGGCGATGCGAGGCGCCCGCCGCGACCGCTTCCGCGCCGACCACCTGGGCGTGATCTTCCAGCAGTTCAACCTGCTGCCGTTCCTCAGTGTGCGCGACAACGTTGCGTTGGGCCTGCGCTTCTCGCGCCTGCGCAGCGAGCGCATCAGCGGGCCGCTGGACGCCGAGATCGCGCGCCTGCTGGGCGCCCTGCAACTGGACCCGGCGCTGATGCAGCGGCGCGCGGGCACTCTGAGTGTCGGCCAGCAGCAGCGCGTGGCGGCCGCACGTGCGCTGATCGGCCGGCCGGCGGTGCTGCTGGCCGATGAACCGACCTCGGCGCTGGACCGGGAGGCCGCCACGGCCTTCCTGCAGTTGATGTCCGCACAATGCCAGGCGGCCGGCACCACCGTGGTGGTGGTCAGCCATGATGATGGTCTGCAGCCGCTGTTCGACCGCACGATTGCCCTGGCGGAGATCAACCATGCAGGTGGCGCCCATGCTTGAGCTTGCCTGGGCCAGCCTGCGCAGCCGCGCGTTGAGCGTTGGCCTCACCGTACTGGTGATCACCCTCAGCGTGGTGCTGTTGCTGGGCGTTGAACGCGTGCGCGCACAGGCGCACGAGGGCTTCGCCAGCACGGTGTCGGGTACCGACCTGATCGTCGGTGCGCGTTCGGGGCCGGTGAACCTGCTGCTGTATTCGGTGTTCCATATCGGTGACCCAACCAACAACGTGTCCTGGCAGTCCTACCAGGAGCTGTCGGCGCTGCCGCAGGTGAAGTGGGCGGTGCCGCTGTCACTGGGTGACTCCTGGCGTGGCTACCGCGTGGTCGGCACCAGTGGCGGCTACTTCGATCACTATCGTTACGGCGCCGGTCACGCGCTGGCGTTCGCGCAGGGGCGGCCGTTCGACGATCTGTACGATGCGGTGATCGGGGCCGAAGTGGCCGCTGCGCAGCGGGTCGGCCTCGGCGATGAGATCGTGCTGGCCCACGGCACCGGTGCGGTTACGCTGGCCACCCATGCCGACAAGCCGTTCCGCGTCGCCGGCATCCTGCAGCGTACCGGTACGCCGGTGGATTCATCGGTACTGGTCTCGCTGCCGGCCATCGAGGCGATCCATGTGGATTGGCGCTCGGGTGTGCAGCTGCGCAGCCAAAGCGTCAGCGCCGAGCAGGCGCGTCACCTGGATCTGACCCCGACCAGCATCACGGCGTTCATGCTTGGCCTGAACTCGCGCATCGCCACCTTCTCGGTGCAGCGCAGGATCAACGAGTACCCGGACGAGGCGATGCTGGCGATCCTGCCGGGCGTGACCCTGCAGCAGTTGTGGCAGTCGCTGGGCACGGCCGAACGTGCCCTGCAGCTGATCAGCGCGATGGTGGTGCTGCTGGGCATGGTGTCGCTGGTGGCGCTGCTGGTTTCGACCCTGCAGGAACGGCGGCGCGAGATGGCCGTACTGCGTGCGATCGGTGCGCGGCCGGGTTACATCGCCGCCCTGCTGGTGGTTGAAGCGGTGGCGACCAGCGCGGTCGCCTGCGTGCTCGCGCTGGCGGTGCTGGCCGTGGCCAGCCTGGCGGGCCGCGCGTGGGCGCTGACCAGCTTCGGGCTGTCGATCACCCATGTCTGGCCGGACGGCCGCGAGCTGGCCTGGGCCGCAGGCGTGCTGGTGATCAGCGCGGCGGCCGGGCTGGTGCCGGCGCTGCTGGCCTATCGGCGCACGCTGGCCGATGGCCTGTCGCCGGGAGGCTGAGCATGCGCTGCTTGTGGATGTTGCCGATGCTGCTGTCCCTGGCTGCCTGCGAGCGGCCGGTGGATAGCGGCGTGCAGGCGCTGCCGCCGTCGCCGGTGATCGACCGCAGTGGCGCCGTGGCTGCGGGCACGGCTGAAGAACAGGAGCTGGACTGGCTGCAGATGATGCCTGGTGATGAGCTGGCCGCGCTGGAGCGGGGCGAGGGCCCCGAGGTCGAGCACAACGGCAACCGGCGCATGCCGCAGTTCGGCACCTTCCGCACCGTGGACGCGGTACTGGAACGACCGGTGCGCCTGCCGGGCTACGTGGTGCCGCTGGCCAACGCGCAGGATGGGCGCCTGACCGAGTTCCTGTTCGTGCCGTATTACGGCGCCTGCATCCACGTGCCGCCGCCACCGCCCAACCAGATCGTGCACGTGGTGCTGCCACGCCCGATCGACATGCCGGACATGTATTCGCCGTTCTTCCTGGCCGGCACCCTGCGCGCGGAGCGGCTGGACGACGACCTGGCCGGCTCTGCCTACACCATGCGCGATGCGCACCTGAGGCCCTATGAACCGTGAGCACGTCGCCATGCTGGTGGGCTGCCTGTGCCTGGCTGGCTGTACGCAGCCGGTGCCGAACGCCGCACCTGTCAGCACCGCGCAGACCACGCATTCCGCGCAGCCAACGGTGGCCGATGCCCCCATCAACCGTTGGGACGCGCTGCGGCCCGATGAGGTGACCTATCAGCGGCCGCCGCCGCAGATCGGCCTGTCACGCAATGGCATGGACGGCGTGGGCGGTTTGATCGACGACACCGGTTCCGGCACACCGCCGGGGCAGGAGATCGACCATTCCAGCCCCGACCGCGCCAGGCAGTTCGGCTCGTCGCAGGTGGTCGATGCCGCCGATGGCCGTGCCGTGGATCTGGACGGCTACGTGGTGCCGTTGGGCACCAACGATGCCGGGCTGGTCGACGAACTGCTGTTCGTGCCGTTCTACGGCGCGTGCATCCATGTGCCGCCACCACCGCCGAACCAGATCATCCATGTGACCCTGGCCTCGCCAATCGCGCTGGGCGACCTGTGGGACCCGTACCGGCTTGCGGGACGCCTGCAGGTGAAGCGCTTCGATGCGGATATCGCCAGCGCGTCCTACGATGCCGCAGCGGCAACGCTGACCGCGATCCATAACTGATGCGTGCGCGCTGGCTCATCGTTGCGGGCGTGCTGGTGAGCGGCGTGGTCTTGGCCGTGTGGTGGCAGCGGCGTGCCGCGGTCTCCGAGCCACCGGCGATTGCGTTCCCGGCGCCCGCAGCGGACGCGCGCCAGCGCATCGAACAGCGCATGATCGAGGAACCGGCCTTTCGCAACGACGTGCTGTTCCTGTTGGCGGCCACGCTGCGTGATCGCTGCCAGCCGGCACAGGCGGGGCTGTTGGCGCGCATGGCCAATCGCGCATCGTTGCCGGTGCTGGCGGCGGTCAGCGCGGTGACCCAGCAGGATCCCACGCTCGACCGGCCGATCTACCAGTACATCCAGCATCGCGCCGATGCCCTGCGCTGTGGCCAGCCGTTGCAGATGCCGCTGGCGGCGGGCCGCAGCATGGACGTGGACATCGAGCAGTACGCGCGCACCTTCCCCGACAGTTACTTCGATCCGCAGCGCAGCAGTGAACCGCGTGACTTCGCTGGCCTGTCGTTGCAGCAGCGTGCGGGCAATGCCTGCAACAGCGTGGTGTATTCGGTGCTGCCGCTGGGCGGCACCGATTGGCGCTGCAGCAGCCTGCGCGCCAACGCACGTGCACGGGTGCGCGGCCTGTGCGAGGACGAACTGCGCCGCCAGCACGGCGGCATCGGCGGCGAGCTGGACATGGCCGTGGGGCAGGGCATGCAGGCGGCCGTGGTGTCCGCGATGGCCGCATTGCCGGAAGACTGCCGGTGAGTGTTTACCCGTAGAGCCAGGCCCTGCCTGGCTGGGGCGCCCGGTCGCGCAGGCGTGCCTCTACAGAAGCTGAATCGGTCAATTGTGAAGATTATAACTATACAGGATATCCGGTATAGTTATGGCGGCACTTCACCCTCATCAGGTTTCCCCCATGGCTCTGTCCCAGCCCTTGGTCGGTGCTCCGGCCCTGTCGCGCGCCCGCCGCTGGGCGCTGTTGTTCACCGTGGCCGCCGGCCTGCTGCTGGTCACGCTGGACAACTCCGTGCTCTACACCGCGCTGCCCACACTTACTGAAGAACTGTCGGCCAGTGCCGGCCAGGCACTGTGGATCATCAATGCCTATCCGCTGGTGATGGCCGGCCTGCTGCTCGGCGCCGGCACGCTCGGCGATCGCATCGGCCACCGCCGCATGTTCCTGATCGGCCTGGTGGTGTTCGGTGTTGCCTCGCTGGCCGCGGCATTCGCGGAGAGTGCGGCGCAGCTGATCGCCGCGCGCGCGTTCCTGGCGGTGGGTGCGGCGGCGATGATGCCGGCCACGCTGGCGCTGATCGGCCTGAGCTTCCATGAAGAGCGGGAGCGCAACATCGCCATCGCGATCTGGGGCTCGGTGGCGATCGTCGGCGCCGCGCTCGGCCCGATCATCGGTGGCTGGCTGCTGCAGCATTTCTGGTGGGGCTCGGTGTTCCTGATCAACGTGCCGGTGGTGCTGGTCGCCTTCGTGGCCACGCTGCTGCTGGCGCCGGAAGGCCAGCGCGATACCTCGCGCCCATGGGATCTGGTGTCGTCGGTGCTGGCGCTGGCTGCGCTGTCCGGGTTGGTGTTGGCGATCAAGTCGCTGATCGCCACGCCGCCGTCGTACGCGCTGGGCGCCGGCGCGCTGCTGCTGGCGGTCATCAGCGGTGCGGCGTTCGCGCGGCGCCAGCAGCAGCTGCCGTACCCGCTGCTGGACTTCGCGATCTTCCGCAATCCCGCGTTCCTGGCCGGCACGCTGTCGGCGGTGTTCACCCTGTTCGCGATGGCCGGCCTGCAGCTGGTCACCACCCAGCGCTTCCAGCTGGTGGCGGGCTTCACCCCGTTGCAGGCGGGCCTGCTGGTCTCGGTGGCGGCGCTGGGCAGCCTGCCCAGCGCGTTGCTGGGCGGCAGCATCCTGCACCGGGTCGGCCTGCGTCCGCTGATCTGCGGTGGCCTGGCCGCTGGCGCGGTGGGTGTCGGCGTGGTCGCGTTCGGCTTCCCGCATGGCCTGGGCTGGGTGGTGGCCGGCATGGCCATCACCGGCTTCGGCATGGGCTCGGCCATCTCGGTCGCGTCCACCGCCATCCTCAATAATGTGCCGGCGCACCGTGCGGGCATGGCCTCGTCGGTGGAGGAAGTCTCCTACGAATTCGGTGGCCTGCTGGCGGTGGCGATGCTGGGCAGCCTGAGCGCGGCGATGTACAGCGCCTTCCTGCCGGTCTCGGCCGACATGCCGGCGCTGGCCCGCGAGGGCTTCACCCAGGCCCTGCATGTGGCACGCGAGAGCGGGCAGGGCGAGTGGTTCACGCTGGCCACGGCCGCGTACGACCGCGGCTACCAGATCGTACTGCTGGTGATCACGGTGATGCTGGCGGTCGGTGCGACGATCATCGCGCGCCTGCTGCGCGGCCGCGTCGGCAGCCGCGAGGGTGCGGCCGATCGCGTAAAATGATGCGATGAGAACCAGCAAGCGCGACCGCATCCTCGACGCCGCCGTCAACGTGATCAATCGTGACGGCGTGCGTGCGGTGACCTTCGAGTCGGTGGCGGCCGAGGCCCAGCTGACCCGCGGCGGCCTGCTGTACCACTTCCCCTCGCGCGAAGCGCTGCTGCGTGGCATCGACGAACATCTGGTGCAGGCCTGGGAAGCGTCGATGGAAGCGCTGCTGGGCAAGCGCGCCGGCGAAGCGACGGCGCTGGAGCGCTACCAGACCTTCGTGCGGGTGTCGTCGCAGAGCGCCACCCGTGCCGAGCTGATGTTCATGCTCGAATCGGCCGACCCGGATGCCGATGAGCGCCCGTGGGGCCCGGCGGTACGACGCTGGGCGCCGTTGCCGCCTTCACCCGGGCAGGACGACCCGGCCGCGCTGGACAATTTCGTGGCGCGGCTGGCGGCCGATGGCCTGTGGATCTACGAAGCGATGTACGAAGGGCAGCTGGATGAAAGCGTGCGTGCCCAGGTCGCCGAACGCATCGCCGGGTTGCTGGCGAAGTCCGATGGGGCGGCCAGCTAGGCCATCGGCCATCGCGCGAGCATTGCTCTTGGTAGAGCCGACCGCTGGTCGGCTGCCCTGTAGCGTCGAGCCATGCTCGACGGCCTTTCAGGCAAGGCCGGCCAACCACGCCCGTGGCGACGCCCCCAGCCGCTTGCGGAAGGCCTTCGACAACGACGCGGTATCGGCAAACCCCACCTCGATGGCGACCTGCTTGACCGCCACGCCCGCACGCAGCTGCGCGCAGGCCAGGCTCAGCCGCCAGTCCAGCAGGTAGCTCGCGGGTGTCGCCTGCATCACCTCCTTGAACACTGCCGCGAAGGCGCTGCGCGACATGCCGGCGGTGGCAGCCATTCGCGGCAGCGTCCATTCGTGCTGTGGCGCCTGGTGCATCGCGACCAGCGTACGCGCCAGCCTTGCATCGGACAGGCCGCGCATCAGCCCATGGCTGACACCCGCCGCATCCGGGTGATCGACCACCCAGCGCAGGATCTGGATCAACGCCACCTCGAACAGGCGGTTGGTCAGCAGCCGTGAACCACAGCGTTGGCGATCAGCCTCGGCAAACAGCAGGTGCAGGGTGTCGTCCAGTTCGCTGATCGCAGCCAGCGGCACCACCATCACCGGCGGCAGTGACTGCACGATCGGATTGCGCGCACCACCATCGAAATCCAGCGTGGCGCAGGTGAAATCCGGTCCCTCCAGCGGCGCGTTGTGGAACACGTGGTGCAGCGGCTGCGGGTACAGCAGCAGGCTGGGGCTGTCGATCTTCAGTCGTGGCAGTGCGGTATCGCCATCGGGATGGCGGACCTCCATCTCGCCCTGGCGAAGGATGTGCAGGAACGCGCGCCCGGGCTGCGGCGCGAACACGTGACGTCCACACAGCGGCCCGCTGTGGAACAGCGCGGCCTGCACGCGGAAGCGCTCCAGCAGCGAGGACAGCCGGTCAGGCGCGGAGGTATCTGTGTGGGTTGCAGAAGCGCTCATGGACGAATGGACAATACGAGCGGCCGATATGGCCTGATAGGTCCATGGAGTCTACCTAGGATGGCCGGGTCGTCCAATCCCGGGCGCTTTCCCAAGGAGATCCACCATGTCCCGTGTCCCCCTGATCGATGCATCCGCCACCACCGCCGACCGCCAGGCCCTGCTGGGCCAGGTGCATGCCGCCTTCGGTGCCACTCCGGCGATGTTCCGTGCCGTGGCCAATTCCCCGGCCGCGCTGCAGAGCATGTGGGGGGCGTTCGGTGCGCTGGGCGCTGGCCGCCTGTCCCCGTTGCTGGGCGAGCAGATCGCCGTGGCCATTGCCAACCGCAATGCCTGCGAGTACTGCCTGGCCGCACACACCGCGCTGGGTCGCAAGGCTGGCGCCAGTGGCGAACAGATGGCCGCCGCGCAGATCGGGCAGTCCAGCGATCCGGCCACGGCCGCCGCACTGGACTTCGCACTGAAAGTGGTCGAGCAGCGCGCGCAGATCGCCGATGGTGATGTGCAGGCGCTGCGCGCGGCGGGTTTCGACGATGAGCTGATCGTCGAAATTCTCGCCCATGTAGCACTCAACCTGTTCACCAACTACGTCAACGTAGCGTTCGACGTGCCGGTGGACTTCCCGAAGGTGGCACTGCGCTGAGGCATGCCTCGGCCGGGGGCGAGGTGCTCCCGGCCGGTTTCAGACCGCCGTGTCGTCGTGCGTCTGCAGCCGCTCCGGATGGGTATACACGTTGAATCCGTTCTCGCGTGCGAACCCGACCAGGCACAGCCCGGCACTGCGGGCCAGGTCGATCGCCAGCGCGGTCGGCGCCGAGACCGCGGCCAGTACGCTGGCGCCGGCGCGCACCGCCTTGCTGACCATCTCGTAGCTGGCGCGGCTGGAGATCACCAGCAGGCCGCCGTCGATGACGTGCTCGTTGTGGTGCAGCGCGCCGATCAGCTTGTCCAGCGCATTGTGCCGGCCGACATCCTCGCGCACCCAACCGATCCGCCCGCTGGCGTCGGCCCAGGCCGCAGCGTGGGTGGAACCACTGACTTCGTTCATCGGCTGGTGTTGCGACAGGGTGGCCAATGCCCGTTGCAGCGCGGCATGCGGATAGGTGCGGCGTCCGCGGATCTGCGGCAGCGGACGCAGCACGTCCTCCAGTTGCCGCGTGCCACACAGACCGCAGCCGCCACGGCCCGGCAGCAGGCGTCCGTTGGCCGGGTCCAGATCGGCGCCGGGTGCGTCGTCGGTCACGGTCATCTGCAGCTCGATGCCCTCCAGCTGTGGCCGCACATCGATGGTCACCAGCTGCGACGGCGCGGTGATCAATCCCTCGCTGAGCGAGAAGCCCAGCGCGAAATCTTCCAGGTCGCAGGGGGTAGCCATCATCACCGCGAAGGCGGCGCCGTTGTAGCGCATCGCGACCGGCACTTCCTCGGCCACCACGTCGACCTGCTGCTGTTGCCCCTCGCTGCGCCAGCGCTGCATCGGGCGCTGGGCCGTGCCGGCAGGCGGGGTGTGCGGCGGGGTGGAGTCAGGCATTCAGCGTGTCCGGGCAAGAGGGAAACGCAGGTGGTGGACCACCCACGGCATCGAGAATAGCGCAGTGGCCGCGCGCTGACGCGGTGGTAACCGTTGTCATGACACGCTGTGCTGCAATCGGTTCCAGCCTCTGGCGCCGTCGCGTGGACCATGCTTGACTGTAGGGCTTGGCGAGCGGCCGAATGGCAGCACGCCCGCATTCCGCGCCGTTCTGTTGTTGCGTTCCTCCCGCCAGGTTCCCGAACATGTCCGAGCAGAAGCCACCGCGCTACAAGCCCTACAACCAGCCGGCCGGTGGCTGGGGCGCCGCCGGCGCCACCGCCAAGGTGCTGCTGCAGCAGAGCGTGATCGGCAAGGGCTCCAAGGCGCTGCTGGCGATGAACCAGCCGGGCGGCTTCAAGTGCCCGAGCTGTGCGTTTCCCGATGCCGACGAGCGCAGGAAGCTGGAATTCTGCGAGAACGGCGCCAAGGCGCTGGCCTGGGAAGCCACCCAGTTCCGTGCCGGGCGTGAGCTGTTCGCCCAGTACACCGTCACCGAACTGATGGCGCAGACCGACTACTGGCTGGAGATGCAGGGCCGGCTGACCGAGCCGATGCGCTACGACGCGGCCACCGATCACTACGTGCCGTGCAGCTGGGACGAGGCTTTCGCGTTGATCGGCCGCCATCTGCAGGCGCTGGACAGCCCGCACCAGGCCGAGTTCTATACCTCCGGCCGCACGCCCAACGAAGCGGCGTTCCTGTACTCGATCTTCGTGCGCGAGTTCGGCACCAACAATTTCCCGGACTGCTCGAACATGTGCCACGAGCCGACCAGCCGTGGGCTGCCACCGGCCATCGGCGTGGGCAAGGGCACCATCGTGCTGCAGGACTTCGAGCACGCCGAGGCGATCTTCGTGATCGGCCAGAACACCGGCACCAATTCGCCGCGGATGATGAGCAACCTGGTCGAAGCGCGGAAACGTGGCATCCCGATCGTGGCGGTCAATCCGATGCCCGAGCGCGCGCTGATCCGCTTCGCCGAGCCGCAGGACGTGGTGCAGATGGCCACGCTGGGTTCCACCGAAATCAGCAGCGAGTTCGTGCACATCCGCATCGGCGGCGACCTGGCGCTGATCAAGGGCATGATGAGGGTGATGTTTGAACGCGAGGCGCAGGGCGAGCGTGTGCTCGACCACGACTTCCTGGCCGAACACACCGTGGGCCTGGATGCGCTGCGCGACGATGTGATGGCGCAGGACTGGGACGATCTCGTTCGCGTTTCCGGCATCTCCGAAGCGCAGATCCGCCGCTGTGCGGAGATCTACATCCGCTCCAACGCCACCGTGATCTGTTACGGCATGGGCCTGACCCAGCACCAGTACGGCTCGCGCCTGCTGCAGCAGGTGGCCAACCTGCTGATGCTGCGCGGCAACTTCGGCAAGCCCGGTGCCGGCATCGGGCCGATCCGCGGCCACTCCAACGTGCAGGGTGACCGCACCGTCGGCATCGACGAGAAGCCCAAGCCGGCCTACCTGGACCGCGTGCAGCAGGTGTTCGGCTTCGATCCGCCACGTGAGCACGGCCACCATGTGGTCGAGTCGATCGAAGCGATGCTGGACGGCAGCGCCAAGGTGTTCATCGGGCTGGGTGGCAATTTCATCCATGCCGTGCCTGATACGGCGCGTGCCTATGAGGCGATGCGCGGCCTGGAGCTGACCGTCGGCATCGCCACCAAACTCAATCGCGGGCATCTGGTGCATGGCCGCGATGCGTTGATCCTGCCGGTGGTGGCGCGCTCGGAACGTATCGTGACACCGGCCGGCGAGCAGTTCGTCACCATCGAGGATGCGATGTCGAACGTGACCGCATCACGCGGTGTGCTGGAACCGGTCAGTGCCGAGGTGCTGCCCGAGGTCGAGATCGTCTGCCGCATGGCGATGGCAACGCTGCCTGGCAGCAAGGTCGACTGGGCCGCGTGCATGCACGACTACACCCCCATCCGCGACCTGATCGCGGCGGTGTACCCGGAGATCTACACCGGCTTCAACCAGCGCATCCAGCAGCCGCACGGCTTCCATCTGGATATTCCGCCGCGCCGCCGCGTGTGGCCCACCCCCAATGGCAAGGCCAACATCCTGGTGATGCCCGGCCTGGACGTGGACGAGCCGGTGGATGACCCCGAGATGCTGCGGCTGGCCACGGTGCGCTCGCACGACCAGTACAACACCACCATCTACAGCTACAACGACCGCTACCGCGGCGTGTACAACGATCGCATGGTGCTGTTCATGAACATCGAGGACCGGCTGGCGCGTGGGCTGCAGAAGGAGGCGCAGGTCAGCCTGGAGACGATCAGCCGCGATGGTGTGAGCCGGCGCATCGATGGCCTGACCGTGCTGGACTACCCGATGCCGCGCGGCGCGCTGGCCGGCTACTACCCCGAACTGAATCCACTGTTGCCGCTGGACTACTACGACCGCATCAGCGGCACCCCGGCGGCCAAGTCGATTCCGGTAAGGATGCGTGCGATGGCGGCGTCGATGACCTGATGCGCGCATCGGCTATCATCGACGCGTGAACCTGCCTGGCCTGCTGCTGCGATGGATGCTGCTTGTTGCCCTGGTGCTGAATGCACCGGCGCTGGCGCTTGCGTCGTTGCCGGATGCATCGGTGCCTACAGCAGGGCATTGCGTCGCCCCGCATTCCACTGCCATGGACGGATGCTGCGACGAAGCGGCATCAACGCTCTGCGCAAGCGGTGAGTGCGAATGCCCACCGGCCTGCCTGGGCATGCTGGCCACGTTGAATGGAACGCCCGCGTCGCCCTGGCGCGAGGCGCCTATGCCGTTCAACGCGGCGCAACGCGCGCCGCCGCCTTTGCCGGACCCGTTGCGGCCACCCATCGATTGATTCCTGCAGGCGCGCAAGCGCCTGCCATGGCTGCTCATTCTACTTACGACCCTGCCTGTGCCATTGATGCGCCGGTGGCGGGCGGTACTGCCCGCATCTGCAAAGGAATCAACCCATGAACCGTTCTCTCTCCCTCGGCCTGCTGCTGGGCACTGTGCTTGCCACCGCCGCCTGCGCACGCGCTGCTGAAGACGCCACCGCTGCGTCGTCTGCAGGGCAGGCCCCGGCGGCACCCGTCACGGCCAGCCCGGCCTCGATCGATCCCGCATTGCCGATCGCTGTCGTGCACAAGACCGCCAGCTGCGGATGCTGCGGCATCTGGGTCGACCACCTGAAGGCCGAAGGCTTCCAGGTGGAGGTGCGCGATACCGATGACATGAACCCGATCAAGGTCGGGCTGGGGGTGCCGGTCGGCAAGGGCTCCTGCCATACCGCCGAGATCGGCGGCTACGTGGTCGAGGGCCACGTGCCCGCCGAGGACATCAAGCGCCTGCTGGCCGAGCGCCCGGCGGCGCGCGGTCTGGTGCTGCCGGGCATGCCGGCCGGTTCGCCGGGCATGGAAATGCCGGATGGCTACGTGCAGCCGTATACCGTCGAGCTGGTGCGTACCGATGGCAGCATCGAAGCGTTCGCCGAGCATGGGCAGGACGGCTGACCTTGTAGAGCCGAGCCCACGCTCGGCTTGCTCTTTGTAGAGTCGAGCTGTGCTCGACTGTTCTTCGCTTCAGTCGAGCAAGCTCGACTCTACGGAATCAACGGGCCCGGACCGTTTCCTTGGCCAGCTGTGCGTCGAATTTCTTTTCGGCCTCATCCGCGTAGGCCTTGCAGGTCAGTGCCTTGGCACCTGCCTTGCTGCCGGCGGCATAGTCCCAGTGGCTGGCGCCCGGGTGTGGCGTCAGCAGCAGGTCGCAGGGCAGCCCGCGCACGGTGGCGAAGCTGCGCGTGTAGTCCTCGATCAAACGCGGATAGCGGACGTTGCCACGCAGCTGGTAGCCCGGCGCGCTCAGGCTGTCGGCATAGGCGATGCGCACCGGCTTGCCCTCGTGCGTATCGGTCCAGGTCCAGGCCGTGCTGCCGGGGGTGTGCCCGGGCATGAAGTGTGCGGTGAACGCGATGCCGCCCACGGTGACCACTTCGCCATCCATGATGATGCGGTCAGTGCTGGCCGGCGGATAGGTGATGTCATCACCGAAGTGCAGGTCATCACTGCCGCCGCGTGCCAGCAGGACCGCTGATTCTGCGTTGGCGACCACGCGTGCTCCGGTACGACGCTTCAGTTCCGCCACCGGGCCGGCGTGGTCGGCATGTGCATGGCTGAGCAGGATCAGCCGTAGGTCCTGCGCTGCCACGCCGCGCGCCTTCAGGTTGTCCAGCAGGTGGCCGGCCATCTGTGGCATGCCGCCGTCCAGCAGCACCGCGCCTTCGCTGGTCTGTACCAGCAGCGCGGTCAGGTTCTCGGTGCCGATCTGCCAGGTGTGGTCGGCAATCTGCAGCGGTGCCATCGGCTGCAGCCAGGACGCATCCACGGTGTATGCCCGCAGCTGCGGCAGCGGTGTTTCGGCGGCCGCCGCGTGGGCGGCCGGCAGTGCAGCAGCCAGGGTGAGGGCGAGCAGGGAAGAGCGCATGGTCCAGGTCCGTTTGAAGGAGGCCCAGAAACTAGCACGGGCCTCCTTCATCACGTTCCGCATAGATTTCATGGCTCCCATAAGGGCGCCATGGATCAGTACCGGTACTGCCACCCCAGCGTCAGCACCCGCCCACGGCCGGAGAAGTAGCTCGGGTTCGACGGCGTGGTCTGCGAGTAGTAGCTGATGTACTGCCTGTTGGCCAGGTTCTGCACGCCCAGGGTGAAGCTGTGCTTGTCCAGTGCATAGCGCGCGACCAGGTCCATGGTGGTGTAGCCCTTGAACTCGGCTACCCGCGCGCCCTGCAGGTCGAAGTCGCGGTCGAATGCGCGGCTGGCCTGCAGGCGCGTGCTCAGCTGCGGCGTCCAGTTCTGCTCCCAGAACGCGGTCAGACGGTTCGGCGCGATGTTGACGCCGGCCAGATCGCTGTCGAGGCGGCCATCGAGGTTGGCGTCGTAGCGGCCGTTGGCGCGTGCGTAGCCCAGGCCGAGGCGGCTGTCGCCCAGGCGCAGGCGCAGGTTGGTCTCGAAGCCTTCCACGCGGGTGGCCTGGCGCTGCACGGCATAAGCGTCGATGCCCGGGTCGTAGACCAGCACCGAGCCGAGCTTGGATTCGGAGGTGTAGTAGGCGATGTCACCGCTGAAGCGGCCATCGTCGTACTCCAGCCCGATTTCGCGGTTGTCCGACACGACCGGGGACAGGTCGATCAGGCTGTCCACGCGCTGGCCGTCACGGTTGATCGCGCGCAGCACGCGGCCGACGTCGGCCACCGTGTAACCCTCCGAGTAGGAGGCGTACGCATTGAGGCGATCATTGATGTACCAGACCGCGCCGAAGTTGGGCAGGGTCTCGCTCATGGTCGGCTTGCCGCCGGTCACCTTGCGCGCGCCATAGCGGGGCAGGGTGGTGTAGTCGCCTACTTCCAGCTCGCCCTTCTCGTAGCGCAGGCCGCCGGACAGCATCAGGTGGTCGGTCGGCCACCAATGCAGCTGCAGCAGTGGCGACAGGCTCTGGTAGGTGGTCTGCGGCACCCAGTTCATGCCGCTGGCCAGCAGCACCTGGTGGGTGCGGTCGCGCAGGCCGTCCAGGCCCAGGGTCACGTCCAGCGTGGTGTCGTCGATGCGGGTCCAGCTCTGGGTCAGCTTGAAGCCGCGCTTGTCCGATTCGTTCTGGGTCTGGTCCCACGCAGCATTGGCGCCGGTGTTGCCCCACGGGTCCCACTGGCTGGCGCCATAGCGGCCCTCGAAATCGACCGCGAAGGCCTGCGCCTGGAAACGGCCACCGAGCAGGTCGGCGGCGCTGTAGTCCAGGGTCAGCGAGCGCGAGCGGTTCATCGGCGGCTCCAGCGGCGTGTCACCGCGCACCGAAATCGTCGGCCGACCGGTGCGGTAATCACCGTTGACCGCCAGGTAATTGTCCAGCCCACGCAGTTCGTAGCGGTTGGCCATCAGCTGCAGGCGATGGCCCTCGGCCAGGTTCCAGCCCAGCTTGGCGAACACGTTCGACGAGGTCGAATCCATCAGTTCGCCCTGCGCATTGGTGCCGATCGAACGGCCCTCGCCATCATGGAACAGGCCCTGCTTCTCATAGGCCAGGCCGGCGACCAGGTCGAACTGCTCGCCGCGCACACCGACCAGCGCAGAACCGCGCTGGCCACTGTCATCGCGGCGGCTGGGCAGGGCGCTGCTGTAGCTGATGTGGGTGTCGAGCAGGAACGCACCGGGCTCGCTGGGCGCACTGCGGGTGATGATGTTGACGATGCCGCCGGTGCCACCGATGCCCTGCAGCGCGTTGGCACCATGGATGACCTCGATGCGTTCGATCATCGCCGGGTCGATGGTGTGCGAGTCACGCGAACCATCGCGCAGCGGCGTCGACTGCGGTACGCCATCGACCATGTACAGGATACCGCGGCCGCGCATCGTTTCACCGTAGTTGGACATCTTCTCGCGCGCCGGCGCGAAGGCCGGAATCTGCGAGGACAGCACGCGCGAGACGTCCGAACCCAGCGCCAGCTGCTGCGCGATGTCTTCGCGGGTGAGCACGGTGATGGTGTTGGGCATGGCGGTCTCGCCCTGCGGCATGCGCGCGGTCGAGGCCGATACCGTGACGCGGGCCAGCGAGGTCGGCGCGGCACCTGCGGCCGCCCGCGCCGGGGCGTTGGCCTTTGCCGGCGCTGGCGCGGCGCTGACCACGAAGACGCCCGGCGAACGTTCCTGCAGGGCCAGGCCCTGTCCCGCCAACAGCCGCTGCAGGGCGTCGCGCGGGGTGTAGCGGCCATCCAGCGCCGGGGCCGTGCGGCCGCTCACGCTGTCGGCGGCGAACAGCAGCTGGATGCCACTCTGCCGCGCCAGCGTGTTGAGCGAGGCCTGCAGCGGGCCGGCGGGCAGATGCAGCTCCATCGGCGCAGGCGCGGCGGCCTGCGCGGCGGCGGGCAGGGCAGCGCAGAGGCAGGCGGCGAGCAGGGAGGGAGCCAGCCGACGCAGTGCGGCGGGCGAAACAGGGCGGGTCATTCGGGGGTCCTTCGGAGGGGTTCACGCACCTGCCGGATGGGACGGCGCACAACCCACCCTTGCGAAGGCGATCAATGGCGATCAATCGCGCCTGCGCAGGTGCAGGCTGCCATCGGCGGCGGCGTGCACCTGTACCGGCAGGATCTCCGGCAACAGTGCCACGGCGGTGTCGGCGCGGTCGGCGTCGAACACGCCGGACACCTGCAGCGGGCCCAGCGTGGGGTCATCCAGCACGATCGGACGGTCGTGATAGCGCTGCAGGATCCGCAACACCTCCACCAGCGGCAGCCGATCGAACTGCAGCCGCCCGGTGGTCCAGTCGGCCGGGTCGGTGTCGATCGCCTCGGGCGGAGAGATCGACCCCGGCTGCGCCAGCAGGCGCTGGCCGGGCTTCAGGCGCTGCTCGGCATCGCTGCCCTCGGCGCGTACCCCCACCTCGCCGCGCCACAGGGTCACTTCGCTCAGATCGCCCTGGCGATCCACATCGAACACCGTGCCGTAGTTGCGCACGCGCACCGGTCCGGCATCGACCTCGAAGCGTCGCCATGCCGAATGCTGTACCTGGAAGCGGGCGCGCCCCTGGATCAACACCACCTGCCGTGAACGCAGGTGGCGACGCACCTGCAAGTGGGTGCCGGCATCGAGCAGCAGGTGGCTGCCGTCGGCCAGATCGAGTGCGCGGCGTTCGCCTGCCGCCGTGCGATGGTCCTGCACCTGCCAGGCCGGATCGACCAGCAACAGCGCGCCGGCCATCAGCGCCAGTGCGGGCAGCACGACCTTGGCGGCACGGCCGCCGCGACGACGCTGCAGCGTTTTCGGATCCGGCAGCGGAAACCGTTCCTTCAGCGCATCGCGATGCTGGTCGAGCAGTTCATCGGTGGTGGCAGCCTGCGACGGCTGCGGCCGCGTGGGAGGCCCGGGTGTACGCCTCATTGCTGCATGGCCTGCCGGCGGCAGTCGGCCATGGCCAGGCGCAGGTGGCGTTCCACCGCCTTCAGGCCGATACCCATCCGCAGCGCGACCTCGGCCTGGGGCAGTGCGTGGATCTTGTGCAGGATGAACACCTGCTGGCGCCGGCACGGCATGCGCTCGATGGTCGCGCTCAATTGCTGCAGCGCCTGCAGGCCCTGGGCCTGCTGCTCGGGCCCGGGCCGGGGGCAGGCATCGTCCGGCAGCTCGGCTCGCGCTTCCACCCAGTGCCGGCGAAGATCTTCGGCGCGGCAGCGATCAACCGCCGCGTCATGCGCGATCCGGCGCAGCAGCGCGATCGGCTGCCGTGCATCGTGCAGCGGCGGGCGCTCCAGCAGGCGCACGCAGACGTCGTGCACCACCTCGCGGGCCAGTCCGGGCGAGCGGAAGCGGCGGCGCAGGTAGTCCACCAGTTCCTCGTAGTGGCGCGCCAGCGAAGACACCAGCGGCAGCGCAGGTGGGTGAGGCGAGGGCAGCTGGGACATCCGGACCGGCAACAGGGGCGAGGGGCGGCTGCAGGGAGGGCATCCCTGCACGATGACGCAATACTAATGGGAACCGTTCGCGTTTGCTATGTCCCGGCAGCCATTGATTGTTCGCAGCGGCTGGAAGGTGAAACCACGATCATCGGCTGGAGCGCAGAATCGGCCCGGGCTAGCCTGCCAGCAGGCTCAAGGAGATCGTTACATGCATGTGCTTCTGGTGATCACCGCTGGCGTCCTGCTGCTGGGCGTGTTCCTGCTGTTCGGCCGGCTCTGGAGCGTGGGCAGCTCGCAGCTGCCTGCCGCGCTGATCGCGTTCATCGCCACCTGGCTGCTGGTCTCGGTGGCCAACATGTGGATAGGGGTCAGCAAGGCGGGCTACGCGGTGCGCGAAGAACTGCCGATCCTGCTGCTGGTGTTCGCCGTGCCGGCACTGCTGGCGGGCCTGCTGTACTGGCGCCTGGCGCGCTGAAGGCCCGCCATGAGCACCCGACTGCGCCTGCCCGCGCTGCGCCATCGCGATGGCCACCATGCCCGCGTGACCTACGAAGAACTGTTCTTCGACCTGGTCTACGTGTTCGCGGTCACCCAGCTCAGCCACCACCTGCTGCACCACCTTGATCTGGCCGGCGTGCTGCAGACCCTGGTGCTGTGGTTCGCGGTCTGGCTGGGCTGGCAGTACGCCTGCTGGGTCAGCAACTGGTTCGACCCGCAGGCGCCGCGCATCCGCGGCCTGCTGTTTGCCACCATGCTGCTGGCGCTGCTGATGTCCTCGTCCATTCCCGAGGCGTTTGCCGACCGGGCCTGGATGTTCGCCGGGGCCTACGCCACGATGCAGGTGGGGCGCACGGCATTCGTCCTGTTCGAGGTCGGCCGCAACCATCCGCTGGCGCCCAACTTCCGCCGTATGCTGGCTTGGGTCAGCGTTTCGGCGTGCTTCTGGCTGGTCGGTGCCGCGGCCGATGGCTCTCTGCGCCTGGCGTTGTGGGCGGTGGCGGTGGCCTGCGAGTACATCTCGCCGATGTTCGGTTTCGCGTTCCCGGGCATGGGCCGTTCGCACACCCGCGACTGGACCATCGAGGGCGGGCATCTGGCCGAACGCTGCCAGCTGTTCGTCATCGTGGCGTTGGGCGAAACCCTGCTGGCCACCGGCGGCGTGCTCAGTGAAGTCGAGCACTGGAGCGGCGAAGTGGTCTCGGCGGTGCTGGCCACGTTCGCTGGCACGATCGCCATGTGGTGGCTGTACTTCGGCATCTCCAGCCGCGATGCCACCGAGGCCATCACCCATGCCGAAGACCCCGGGCGGATGGGCGCCAACTTCCATTACGTGCATGCCTTGCTGATCGCCGGCATCATCGCCACAGCGGTGGGCAACGACCTGGTGATGGACCATCCGGGTGCAGCCGTCAGCACGGTGTACGCCACCGTGATGGTGGCCGGGCCGTTGATCTATCTGCTGGGCAGCGCCCTGTACAAGCGCGTGGTCTATGGACACACGCCGCGCTCGCACCTGCTGGGCGCCGCGGCGCTGCTGGTGCTGGGCCTGCTGTTGCCGTGGCTGCACCTGCTGGCCGCCGGATGGCTGACCAGCCTGGTGCTGCTGGGCGTCGGCCTGCTGGATACGCGGATGAAGCGGCGCACCCGGCAGGTGGAGGGCTAGAACCCGCCGCCGGTCTTGAAGCCACCGCCACCACTGATGCCACCACCGCTCTGGAAGCTGCTGCCGCTGGAACTGGAGCTTGAACTCGAACTCGAACTCGAGCTGGAGCTTGAACGAGAGCTTGAACTGCTGGATCCGCCCGCAAGCAGGTCGAACAGGCTGCCAGAGGAGCGGGTGGTGCTTCGGCTGCTGGTGGTGCTGAAGAAGGATGCGGCGACGGTGGCCGGGGCGGCGGCCCGGTAGCTCGGTGCCTCGTACGCCTGACGCTCGATATCCGCAGCGGCCTGGTAGCTCCTGCGCGCAGCCTGCAGGCTGTCCAGGCGCTTCTTCAGCACGGCCATTTCGCGGGTGTGCTCGCCCACCATGCCATCGATCTCGCCCAGGCGCAGGCGACTGCGATGGATGCGTTCGAGCACGGCATCGTCCTCGCCGGAGGCAGTGGCGGCGACGCGTCGGTACAGGTCGTCCATGCTCTTGGCCGACAGCGTGCGCGCCAGCGCGGTGAGCAGGGCGCCGCCTTCGGCATCGGTCCAACTGCGGAAACCATTGATCTGTGCCTGCTTGGCATCCACGGTCTGCCGATGCAGCTGCTCAGCCAACAGCGCCTGCGCCACTGCGCTCTGTGCCGTCTGCAACTGCTGGCGCAGCGGGTCGCCGCCGGCGTCGGCGAGGGCGGCGTCGCGGGCCTGCTGCACCGGCTGGCGGGCCGCCTCGACGTCGGCACGGGCCCGTCCGGCATGCTCCTGCAGATAGGGCGGAAGCTCGACCAGCGTGGCGTACTCGCGACGGGCACGGTCGAAGCCGCACAGCTCGGCCAGCCAGCCATCGACCGTGCGCACCAGCGGCCAACCGCGATAGGCCGCGCTGCCGAAGCTGCGACGGTGCAGGTACATGAAGATCGGGTCGGCCTGGTAGGCGCCGGCCTTGGCATCATGCTCCGACTGCGCAGAGGCGGCCATGCGTTCGACCGTGTCGGCGCGTGCCTCGGCCAGCTGCAGGTCGTCCTGCAGCACCCTGTAGGTGGGTTCCGCTTCCAGCGTGGTGTCCACCTGGTTCTGCAGGGCCTGCCACTGGCCGCCAGCGGCGTCGCGTGCGGCAACGGCCTCCTGCGAGCGCTGCTGCAGCGACTGTTCGATGTCCAGCAGCGCCTGCAGCTCGTCGGCCAGCACCGCCGCTTTGCGATCGCGGCGCTGCAGGTCGGCGCTGGACTGCTGCAGCAGGTCCCTGGCTACCATCGGCGGCGAATCAATGGCGGCCTCGGCCTGCAGGCGGGCCAGTGCATTGAAGTCTTCGCGGACCCGGTCGTGCAGCGCTTCCTGCTCCTTGACCAGGTCCAGGCACTGGTCGCCGCGCGTGGCCAGTTGTGCCTGCACCTGGCCGATATCGGTTTCGACATCGGCAATCGCGTCGTTCAGATCTCTCATGTCAGTTCCTTACCCATCACCATTCGGTGATGTAGCCGCCGGTGGTGGGCATGCGGAAACGCGGCGACAGGCTGCCGCGCGGCTTGCTGCCGATCTGGTCATCTTCGATGATGCCGTTGTCCTGCTTGTCGGCTGCGACCCGGTTGTAGGTGGCCTCCGGCACGCGTACGGCGAACAGCGAGGCCCACTCATCCTTGCCGGTCTCCTCGTTGCGGATCAGCAGTTCGGTGGCGTTGCCGGCCTCGTCCAGCGCTTCGGTCACCAGGTAGTAGTTGCGGCTGCCATTGGCCTTTTCGCTGTAGCGCCAGACGCCGGTACGCTCACCGTCACGGTTGACGATGCGGTAGACCAGGGACTTGGACAGCAACGCCACCAGCTGGCCGACCTCGTCGATCGCCGGCCCGGCTTCGGCCAGTGTCTCGACGCGGACCCGCTGGGCGGCCTGGTCCAGCGCACGTTCCAGCCGTTTGCGGTCTTCGCCCGCAACGCCCGTGGCCAGGCCGTCGGCCTTGAGCTGGGCCAGCCGCTCGTTGAGCGCGGCCAGCTTGTCGGCGCTGCCGATCAGCTCCTTCAGCGTGGTGACTGCCAGGGTGGCCGCGGCCATGTCGCCGGCGCGAAGTGCAACATCGCCGGCGGTGTAGGCGCGTGCGCGTACCTTCTCGGCGTCCGGCGTGAGGCGTGCCGCCCTTGCGGCGGTGTCGGTGGTGTCCAGCAGTTCGCTGGCATCGATGGCCTGGCCGAGCGTGGTCACCCGCTCGGTCAGTGCGGGCAGGGTTTCCCTGGCGCGCGCCAGCAGCGCTGCGGCGGCCTGCCGCTGCTGCTCCACCTGGGCGGCGGCCTGTTCGCCGGTGGCGCTGCCACCACTGCTGATACGCGTGAGTTTGTCCTGGCGGATCAGGGTGGGCAGGCCCGCCATGGCGGCGGGCACGCCGGCGAAGCGCCGCTGCGCTTCCGCCAGCGCTGACTGGGCGCGCTCGGTCAGGGGCTGCAGGCGCTCCGCACTGGCGTTGGCGCGCGGCAGCAGCCCCTGCAGGGACTGTTCCTGCCGGGCCAGCAGGGCGCGCGCTGCTGCGGCCTCCTGCTGCTGCGCTGCCACCTTGTCGTTCAACACCTGGACGTTCTTCTGCACGTTGCTTTCGTGCACGAACGCGCCGAAGCTGCGCGCCATCATCAGCAGCGCACCGAGCACCAGCAGCACCAACGCCGCCATCAGCGCCCATTTCAGCAGCCGACGGCGATCGATCCAGCGTCGGGCCAACCAGGCCTTCCAGCCACGCGGCGCAGCATAGAGGTAACGCTGCTCACGCTGGGCCTGGATGCCGGCCTCGACGATCTCGTCGGAGACCTCGATACCCTGCGAGCGATACAGTTCAAGCAGGCGCTGCTTGAGCCTCGCCTGGTCATGGCCGCTGTCGGCCAGTGCCTTCATTTCGGCATTGCGGTAGCGCAGCTGGTCGACCACATCCATGGTCAGCAACGCATCCTGCAGCTCGGCAGGGGCCATCGTCGCACTCACGTCAGCGCGGCTCCGGGCTCGGCGGTGCCTGCAGCAGTGCGGCGAAACGCTGCTTGCCCTGTTCGACATACTCGGCAATCTCCACCGAGTCGCGGGTGGCCTGGCTGCGCAGCTGCTCGATTTCCTGCAGCGACGTCTCCTGGAAGCGCACCACCGCATCGACCAGCTTGCGCACCGAATCGACGCCGATGGTGGCGCCGTAGCCGGCCTTCAGGCCCTCGTGCAGCACTTCATCGCCAATGTTGGCCACCGCTTCCAGCCCCTTGGAGGTACCCTCGGTCATCGCATTGAGCGCCTGCGTGGACTCATGCAGCCCCATCTGCGTGGTGAAGGCCAGGTTCAAGGCGGTGAAGCTGGTTTCGTTGGTGGAGAAGAACACCACCGAGCGCTCGTTGACGCGGCGCTTGACCTCGTGCGACTGGTGCACGCGCAGCATGATCGCCTCGGAGGTGGCGTAGTTCACCTGCAGGTTCTCGGCCAGGTCCTTGGCCAGCTGGTAGCGCGACTCTTCGGCCTGGCTGTTGCGCAGCGCTTCATCGCGGGCCATCACCAGGCGGCCGGTATCGGCGGCATCGGCGGCCGGGTCGGCCGATTCCACGCGCTGCTGCGCCTGCTTCAGCGTTTCGCGCGCTTCGGCCAGCCGCTGCTGCTGCAGCTTCAACAGCTCATGCGCCTGGATCTCGGCATCCTTGATCGACAGGCGGAAGTCGCCGTACATCTCCAGCACGCGCGATTCACGCTGCAGCTGCTCGGCCGAATCGCGGCTGACCTCCAGGAACGTACGGCGGATCTTCTCGAACCGGCTCGGGATATCGCCGCGGGTGACCTTCATCCACAGGTTCTGCAGGCGCTCGCCCATGTCGATCTTGCCGTCGCGGACCTGTTCGACCATGGTGCTGGCATCGTCACGGATGCTGTCGAAGGCGCGGACGATCTCGGTATAGCGGTCGGACACCTTGGCCGAGCTGATTTCATCACGCATCACGGCATTGAAATGGCCGGACTGCTGCAGCACCCGGGCGATGGCCACCACGCGGCCCTGGTCAAGCGTGGACAGCTGCGAAACCAGCGCGATGGCCGGTGCGTTGTTGTCCTGCGGGGCGGCCAGGCCCAGGCTGCGCAGCGTAGCCATGGCGCGGTCGAGGTAGGTGGTCGGCGCGGTAGCGGCCGGCGTGGCAAGGAGAGTGTTCTCGGGCATTTCGACGGCTCCGGTCAGGGCAAGCAATGAGGAACCTGCCGCGCCAAACGGGCAGGGTGCTGCGAAACAGAGGGGAAGGGGAGCGGGAGCCGAGTGCTGCGCGGCAGGCCGGCTCGGTCGAGGGCGGCTGGCCCGGCAAGGGCGACGAAGATGTCCTGTTCAAGCATGGTGCATTCCCTGCAGATCGCCCCCTGGCGTTTCCGTGCCCATTGTAGCGGCGGTGACGGGCAGGTGAAGCCCCACCGATGGCAGGGTGGAGTAGCGTTGGCGCACATGCAGGTGCAGGCAAGCGAGGCCTTCGTGCAGAACCTACCGCAGTGGTTGATCTGGGCTGGACTGTCTGCCGTGTTCGCGGCGCTGACCGCGCTGTTCGCCAAGGTCGGCGTCAAGGGCGTCGACTCGGACCTGGCCATGGCCATCCGCACCCTGATCGTGGCGGCGGTGATCCTGCCGCTGGTGGTGGTCACCGGCAAGTGGTCCAACCCGCTGCTGCTGCCGGGGCGCACCCAGCTGTTCCTGGTGCTCTCCGCCCTGGCGACCGGCGCCTCATGGCTGTTCTACTTCCGCGCGTTGCAGAGTGGCGAGCTGGCCAAGGTCGCGGTGGTCGACAAGTTCAGCGTCGTGCTGGTGATCGTGCTGGCCTATCTGCTGCTGGGTGAGCGACCCAGCCTGCGCGAGTGGAGTGGCATCGGCCTGGTCGTGGCCGGGGTGATCGTGCTGGCCACCCGGAAATAGCGCAGGCGGAATGCTGTGCGACGCTGCCGACCGCTCTGCCTTGCTGCTGGGTCAGGGCGAGCCCGCCTGCAAGCGGTCGTACATCCGCACCAGGTCGACCAGGGTGCGCGCCCCCATCTTGCGCATCACCTGCGCGCGGCGCACCTTCACCGTGATCTCGCTGACCCCGAGGTCGCCGGCGATCTGCTTGTTGAGGCGCCCGCGCACCACGCCATCGACCACCTCGCGCTCGCCGGCATTGAGCGTGTTCCAGCGCTGCTGCAGGGCACCGAGTGCCTCGCCGTCGCGGCGGCGCTGGCGGTCCAGCTCGATGCCCCTGTGGATCGCATCCAGCAGCTCCTGGTCACGGAACGGCTTGGTCAGGAACTCGATGGCGCCGTCCTTGATCGCATTGACGCCCATGGCGATATCGCCGTGGCCGGTGATGAACACCACCGGCAGCTGCAGGCCATGCGTGCCCATGCTGCGATGGAACTCCAGCCCGCTCTGGCCGGGCATGCGCACATCCAGCACCAGGCAGGCCGGTGCATCGTCCAGTTCGTGGTCCAGGAGCGCCTGGGTAGAGGCGAAGGCCCTTACCTGCAGTCCCATCGACGCCAACAGATCTTCAAGCGCCGCGCGCACCGAGGGGTCGTCGTCGATCACGTAGACGATCGGTGCCGGATCGGCAGCAGGGGCAGTGGGCTTACGCATGAGGGACATCCGTGGCGATGGGCAGGTCGAAGACGAAGCAGGCCCCGCGGCCGCTCGGGCGCTCGGCGCGGATCTGGCCGTCGTTGGCTTCGATCATCGAACGGCTGAGGCTGAGGCCGAGGCCAAGACCGTGTGACTTGGTGGTCCAGAACGCATCGAACACACGCTCGGGATGGTCGGCGGGGAGGCCGACACCGCGATCGCGCACACTGAGGCTGATCCGCGCGCCATCGCGCTGGGTCAGCAGCGACAGGCGCCTGTCAGCGGCAGGCACCGCTTCCATCGCGTCCACCGCATTGAGAATCAGGTTGCCGATCACCTGCTGTACCTGTACGCGGTCGGCCTGCACCGGTGGCAGGTCGGCATCCAGCAGCAACGCCACCGCCACGCCATGCCGATCCAGCTCGCTGCGCGACAGTGCCAGCATTTCTTCCACCGCCTGGTTCAGATCGAAGGCGCGTCGCTGCGGCGCGGCACCCTGGGTCAGGCCGCGGATGCGCGCGATCACGTCGCCGGCGCGGTGCGCATCGGCCAGGATGCGGGCCACGGTCTGCCGTGCCTTGTCCACGTTCGGCGGGTCCTGCGCCAGCCAGCGCTGGCAGGCCTCGGCACTGCTGGCGATGGCCGCCAGCGGCTGGTTCACCTCGTGCGCGATGGAGGTGGTCAGCTCGCCTACGGTTGACGCGCGCGCGACCCGCAGCAATCGTCCCTGGGCCTCCTGCACCGCCGCCTTGGCCGCTTCCATGTTCAGGGCCAGATAGGTGGTGATGCCGATCACCAGCATGCCGATCACCGAATTGACCAGGCCGATACGGTAGGTGCCGAAGCGGGTCAGGAAGAAGCTCAGAGCGGTCAGCGCGATGCAGGCAAGGGCCAGCGTGATCAGCCCACGGGCGGCCAGCACGCGCGAGGCGGCCAGGATGACCGCCGCGTAGAAACACGCCGCCGCAACGGCGTAGTCGGTGACGGTGTCGATCAGGAAGATCGCCGCCATCACGACGATCAGGGCCAGCAGCACCAGCGGGCGACGGGGCGACAGCGATGGCATCGGGACAGCTCCCTGGCGTGGGCGGAAAGGATAGCAAAGCGATGCTGGGTAGTGCCGGCCGCTGGCCGGCAGACCGCGGCGTTCAGGCTTCTGGTAGTTGCCGACCTTGGTCGGCAGGCCCGGGCAGGAATCATGATGCCTGAGGGATTCTGCCGACCAAGGTCGGCATCTACCAAAGCAACACGTGGAAGCGCTGAGCCACGCCCGGCGGAACGCATCCGGCGGCCGGCGCTACTCCTCCAGGCTGGCGTTCCAGAACCCCTGCAGTACGCCAGGCGTGGTCGCCAGCGTTGCCAGCACGGCATCCAGTTCGCCGGCATCGACCGTGGTGGCGTACAGCACTGCTTCGATCTCCACATCGCGTTCGCCAAACGGCCGCTGGTCCACCGCGCGTACCGGGTACTGCGCCTGCTCCAGCAGCAGTAACAGCTGGTCAAGCACGTCGGCCTGCTGCTCGCGCTGGCAGACCACGTTGATCGCATAGGTTGCTTCACTGAAGGCTTCCGGCAGCGGCTGCCGCTGGATGCGATTGACCACCGGCCGCAGCAGCGTATTGGCGGCCAGCACGAAGATCGCGGCCATCACCGCTTCCGGCAGCAGCTTGATGCCGGCGCACGCACCCACCGCCGCCGAGCCCCACAGGGTGGCGGCGGTGTTCAGGCCGGACACCTGCGCGCCGTCCTTCATGATCGCGCCGGCACCGAGAAAGCCGACGCCGGAAATCACATAGGCCACCACATGCAGCGGCGACGGCGGCCCTCCGTACAGGTCATGGAAGCGCACGGCCAGGTCGACGAACACCGCCGCGCCTACCGCCACCAGCGTGTTGGTACGCAGCCCGGCGGTGCGCTGGCGCAGTTGCCGTTCCAGGCCGATGGCCGTTCCCAGCACGAAGGCCACCGTCAGGCTGATCAGCGAGCTCAGGGTGGCGCCGGCGTTGAACGCCGGCAGGTTCGGATTGATGTCGAGCATCCATTTCTCCCTGGACAAGCCGGCCAGTGCTTACTGCCAGCCGTAGCGACGGATGTAGAACTTCTTCAGCGCGGTGGTCAGAACCGCATAGCCGAACAGGATCGCCACCAGGAACGGCCAGTAGCCGGCCGGCAGGGCCTGCAGCTTGAAGTAGCCGGCCAGCGGACTCATCGGCAGGGCCACGCCGATGGCCATGATCAGGCCGGTCATCAGCAGCAGCGGCGGTGCAGCGATGCTCTGCAGGAACGGCACCTTTGGCGTGCGGATCATGTGCACGATCAGGGTCTGGGTCAGCAGGCCGACCACGAACCAGCCGGACTGGAACAGGCCCTGGTCGGCAGGCGTGCGTGCATCGAACACGTACCACATCAGGGCGAAGCAGGTCAGGTCGAAGATCGAGCTGATCGGCCCGAAGAACACCATGAAGCGGCCGATGTCCGCCGGGTTCCACTTCAGCGGCTTGCGTACCAGTTCCTCGTCCACGTTGTCGAACGGAATGGCAATCTGCGAGATGTCGTACAGCAGGTTCTGCACCAGCAGCTGCAATGGCAGCATCGGCAGGAACGGCAGGAAGGCCGACGCCACCAGTACCGAGAACACGTTGCCGAAGTTGGAACTGGCGGTCATGCGGATGTACTTCAGCATGTTGTTGAACGTGCGCCGGCCCTGGATGACGCCTTCCTCCAGCACCATCAGGTTCTTTTCGAGCAGGATGATGTCAGCGGCCTCCTTGGCGATGTCCACCGCGCTGTCCACGCTGATGCCGATGTCGGCCGCACGCAGCGCGGGTGCATCGTTGATGCCGTCGCCGAGGAAGCCGACCACCTTGCCCTGTGCGCGCAGCTCGCGCACCAGGCGCTCCTTGTGCAGCGGCGTCAGCCGGGCGAACACGCGATGGTGATGCAGCGCCCGCGACAGTGCACCATCATCCATGCGCTCGATCTGCGGGCCGGTCAGGATCGTGTCCGCCTCCAGCCCGACCTGGGCGCAGACGCGGGCGGTGACCAGTTCGTTGTCGCCGGTGAATACCTTCACCTCCACGCCATGCGCGGCCAGCGCCTGCAGTGCCTGCGCGGCGGACTCCTTCGGCGGGTCGAGGAAGGCCACGTAGCCGACCAGGGTCAGGTCGCACTCGTCGGCCTGCGAGTAGGCGGTCCGGCTGGCCGCGGTTTCCTTCATCGCCACCGCCACCACGCGCAGGCCCTGTTCGTTCAGTTCCTCGGTGGTCTGCCGCACGCGCGCCAGGCGCGCGTCATCCAGCGGCATGTCCTGGCCGTTCTCGCGCACGGCGCTGCACACGGCCAACATCTCTTCCACCGCGCCCTTGCAGATCAGCTCGTGATGATCCTCGCGCTCGGACACCACCACCGACATGCGGCGGCGCTCGAAGTCGAACGGGATTTCGTCCACCTTGTGGTAGTCCTGCGACAGCCGCAGCGAGCTCTGCAGCTCCACGTGTTCCAGCACCGCGCGGTCGAGCAGGTTGATCAGCCCGGTCTGGAAGTGGCTGTTGAGGTAGGCGAAGGCCAGCACGTCCTCCGAATCGTGACCGAACACGTCGGTGTGGCGTTCCAGCGCGATCTTGTCCTGGGTGAGGGTGCCGGTCTTGTCGGTGCACAGCACCTCCATCGCGCCGAAATTCTGGATCGCATCCAGGCGCTTGACGATCACCTTGCGCCGCGACAGCAGCACCGCACCCTTGGCCAGGGTGGAGGTGACGATCATCGGCAGCATTTCCGGGGTCAGCCCCACTGCCACCGACAGTGCGAACAGGAACGCCTCGGTCCAGTCGCCCTTGGTCCAGCCGTTGATCAACAACACGAACGGCACCATCACCAGCGCGAAGCGGATCAGCAGCCAGCTGACACTGTTGACGCCGGCCTGGAATGCGGTGGGCGCACGGTCGGTGGCGGTGCTGCGCTGGGCCAGGGTGCCGAAGTAGGTGCGGTTGCCGGTCGCCAGAACGATGGCGGTGGCGGTGCCGGACACCACGTTGGTGCCCATGAACAGCAGGTTGTGCTGCTCCAGCAGGCCGGCCAGGCCATCGCCCGGGTGCGCGAACTTCTCCACCGGCAGCGATTCACCGGTCATCGCCGCCTGCGCCACGAACAGATCCTTGGCGGTCAGTACGCGGCAGTCGGCCGGAATCATGTCGCCGGCCGACAGCACGATGTGGTCACCGGGCACCAGTTCGCGGATCGGCAGGTCCAGCAGGCGTGCCGGGCGACGGCTGTGCAGGTGTGCACCGAAGTACTGGTCGGCCACGTCGGCGGCCTCGGTACCCGGATTGCGGCGCAGCACCCGTGCAGTGTTGCCGACCAGGGCCTTCAGACGTTCGGCCGCGCGGTTGGAACGGCCCTCCTGCACGAAGCGGATCAGCGTGGACAGCAGCACCATCGCGCCGATCACGATCGTTGCCTTCAGGTCCTCGGTCAGCCAGGACACCGCCGCCAGCACGGTCAGCAGCAGGTTGAACGGGTTGCGGTAGCACTGCCACAGGTGGCGCCACCACGGCAGCGGCTTTTCGTGATCAACCTCGTTGGGGCCGAGCGTGGCCAGTCGCTCCCCGGCTTCGTGCGGGCTGAGGCCATCGGCATGCGAATCCAGCGTGGCCAGCAGCTCGGCTTCCGGCTGCTGGGCCAGGGTGACCAGGCCGGTGGTAAGCGCGAACGGCGCCGCTTCGGCGCTGCCCGGACCGAAGCCGGCCTCGGGCATCGCACGGCGGCGGAACAGGTTGCCTGCGCGACGGCTGCGCAGGAAGGCGTTGAACCAGGCGTTGAGCAGGCTCATGGGACTCTCCTCGAATGTCAGAGCCGGCCGGGGCCGGAACACGAACGGAACGGATGGAACAGGTCAGGCGTGGCGCATCGCCAGCACCGCCGGCGACCACGGCTGCATGTGCAGGCGCTGGCTGCCGCCGATGCACAGCGGCTTCATCGCATCGCGCAGGGGGTAGGGCAGGTGGCGCAGCACGTTGATGCGCTCGCTGATCGGCAGCAGCGACAGCGCGTCGGCCACCACGCGTGGCGAGCCGAGCGAGAGCGAACGGGCGAACATGACCGGGCCGTGCTGCAGCAGCTGGCTGCGCAGGGCGGCAACATCGCGCTCACCGATCAGGCGGCGCAGGGTGATGTAGAGGATCTTGTAGGACATGGGGGCGATCTCCAGGCAGGCGGCACCTGGCGATCCCCCGTCACTCAGGCAGGCAGGGACCGGCGGGCAGGCGCCAGGAACAGGCAACAGGCAGGCATCCAGGGCGCGTCGCGCCCGGCAGGGTCGGGGTCCATCTGCGTCTCCATGAGGGGAGGGTGCCGGCCGGGGTTGCCCTGGCCAGTGGTGCTATTGTCCGCCCCTGAATGGGGCAGTCCTAGAGGCTCGTGGGTTAGGCCGGCTATACCTTGGTATAGCCGTAGGCGGGAGAGCGTGCGCGGCCAACACGGCCAGGCGCGCGCACTGGCGCG